>JAAYGQ010000080.1 GCA_012727635.1 Tissierellia bacterium
CTCTTGATATGGTAGAAGGGCTTTTCTCTAGAGAGGCTGCGATGCAGCGAAAACTCGCTCCTTCCAAAAGACCGATTTCAATTTCCTGTCTGTTTTCGAGTGTTAAATGTTTATGTTTCATAACTTCCTCTTTTCATGGCCAAAGAAGCTTATCTTTAGTATACACAGTTTCTCAAGGTAAAGGAGAGGGATTTGTTTCCTAAGGTAAGTGGGACACTTGGAAAAATAAGTGTTGCCTTTACTTTGGAAAGTTAGGAAAACTGTAAAACCCAAGAAGATGCTTTGAAAAGCCTTGACAATCCACGGGTTTTTCTGATATGATAACCAAGGTAAACAAAGTAGAAAGTCCGTTTCTCACCTTACGGCCGAAGTCGTGGGTTAATATTTATTTTTAAGTGCGGGCTTTTGCGTTCGCACTTTTATTTTTTATAGGGGGTGACTGTTATTAAGAAAACAGAAATTAATGAGGAAATCAGAGACGCAGCTGTTCGACTCATCGGAGCAAATGGAGAGCAGTTGGGGATCGTTTCCGCACGAGAAGCACAAAACTTAGCCAATGAAGCGAAACTCGATCTAGTAAAGATTGCTCCACAGGCGGATCCGCCGGTGTGCAAACTTATGGATTATGGTAAGTTTCGTTATGAGCAAGCAAAACTTGAAAAAGAAGCTAGAAAAAAACAAAAAGTTATACAAGTTAAAGAAATTCGTCTCGGTATGAATATTGAAGATAACGACCTTAACACCAAAGCCCGCCATGCCATTAAGTTCCTTGAAGCAGAGGACCGCCTAAAAGTTTCTCTGCGTTTTCGAGGTCGCCAGATGATGCATAGAGAGCAAGGAATGGAAGTTATGAAACGATTTACCGAAATTATTAAAGACCATGGGACTTTAGATAGGCAACCCAATTATGAGGGCAGAGCCCTTGTTGCTTTCTATTCCCCGGTTAAGAAATAAGGAGAATAGTATGCCAAAAATGAAAACGCGAAGCAGTATTGCAAAACGCTTTAAAAAGACAGCTTCGGGTGGTTTAAAACGCAATTCACAACACACCCGACATAAACTTGGCAAAATGGATGCCAATCGAAAAAGAAGATTAAGAAAGGCCTCGATGGTAAGCGAATCAGATCTCAAACGCATCATCAGTGGCATTCCTTACTAGGGGGTAGAATATGGCTAGAATTAAAGGCGCTGTAAACGCCAAGAAAAAACACAAAAAAGTATTAAAACTCTCCAAGGGTTTTTATGGTCAAAAAAGCAAAGTATTTAGAGCTGCCAATCCCGCTGTAATGCGCTCCATGCGCTCTCAGTTTATCGGTAGAAAACTTAGACGTCGTGATTTCAGAAAACTCTGGATTACACGTATTAATGCAGCGACAAGGTTGAATGGACTGAGCTATAGTAAATTTATGCATCTGCTTAAAGAAGCAGGCATTCAAATCAATAGAAAAATGCTGGCTGAAATGGCAGTAAATGATGCGGCTTCCTTTGCCGCCTTGGTAGATTCTGTTCGTTAATTAACGAGGAGGAGAGATGAAAGGAATTAAAAAGAAGCTGGTTATCATTTTATTACTTCTCTTGGCCCTAGGCTCCTGCTCTAAAAAAGAAGAAGGAATCTCTCCAACCGAAAAAGATGAAACGCCCGCAGAAGTGTCTTCGGGTTTTTCTTTTTCTAGGGATGAAAACCTTCGTCTTTTTGAAAATAAAGGAAAAGTGTATATCCAATCCGAGCAAACAAAAGAAGTATTATGGGATCAACAAAAACTCCAAGATACGGACTATCGCGAGAAAATCTTTGAAAGTGGAGAACTTTCCTTTAGTTTGGAAAAGGGAGAACTCTATCTTTTTGATAAACAAGAAGTAAAAATGATTACCGAGGGAATTTTGGATAGTTTTGTCATTGAGGATAAATTACTGTATTCACAGGAACAAGGAATCTTCCTTCTTAATTTCACTCGTAAGATTCCGCAGCTTATCAAAGAAAATGTTCAAGGAGAGCCACCCTATCAGTTAAAAAACTTCAAACTTCTCGAAGGAGGAAAGTACTTTCTCTATTATAATGAAGAAGAAAGTATCACCGATATTTATCTAAGTGAAGCTTTGGAACATGTCATGAGTTTTGATGGGAGAGTGAGCGCCACTTCCTGGGTGGATGATTCTTTTCTTTTTGAAGATCAAGAAAATATTAATCGTATTGGTTTTTATCAAATCAGCTCCGAAGAAGTCAGCAAATTTAATTTAACGACAAAAAATGAAAAAGTCCTCTTTAGCCCCGAATTCGATTCTCAGGGTAGGATTCGCTTTATCAGTGAAAAAGATGGGATTTTATCATTAAATAAGCTAGATGCACAAACTCAGATGGTTAAGAAAATTAATATGATGAAAGGTGAAGACCTAATAGATCAAGAAGTAATTGATGATGTACATGTTTTCCGTTTTAAAAATCATTTCTTTTATTCCTATGATGATAATGAATATCATTTTTATGCTCTTGAATCCGATGGATTGAACTTCACAAAGGATTTGATTTTTGTTGTTAAAGATACAGAGTTAAAGGTGGTTGAAAAAGACACCTACAAAAGCTATTCCTTAAAGGGCAAACCCACCCAAAGTCTAGGCACATCCTCAGCCTTTTACTATACTTATGAAAAAGATGGTAAGCAGTGGTTGGATAGGATAAAACTAGACCTTTAGGAGGTGAAGCATGAAACGACCTTGGTTTTTATGGGGTCTTATCATGTTTCTTTGTTGCTTTTCTAAGATCACCGGGATGGAGATTGTCTTCATCCCGCTTTTCGTATTGTTGTTTATTTTATTTCCATCAAAAACTTGGATAGTCATGCTGCTTATTCTTCTACGTCTTTTTCTACCCGCACAGGAAATTCAACAGGAGCAAGGCCTCTGTCAATTAAGAAAAATATCCCCTCTTAAAAACGACATGGTCCTAAGCATTGAGGGACGCCGCTACATTTTAAAAAACTTTGAAGGGGAAGAAGGGTTATATAAGGGTGATTTTACCCTAGAGGAATTTTCTGAAAAAAGAAGTCCTAGTGGGTTTTGTGAAAAAGACTATTACAATTCCCTGGGCTTTAAGGCAAGGGGCCTTCAATGGCGAGGCGAGGCCTTGGAGGTAAAACCTTTTCTTCTAACTATTATTCGACAAAAGATTTTTGATAGAGCCGCAGTATTTGGAGAGTATCAAGGCCTTGCCTACAGTCTGGTCTTTGGTCTTAAAGAGGGTCTAAGTCCCGATGAAAAGACTCTTTTTAGTAGCATAGGTCTTATGCATCTTTTTGTAGTCAGTGGACTGCATTTGGGCATCTATTATCGTAGCTGCCTTTACATTGTAAAACATTTTGGAGGACCTCATATTTGCGGAGAAATTTTAGGACTATCTCTCATATTTTTCTTCTGTTGCCTGAGTGATTTTCATGTTAGCAGTGTACGTACATTTTTAATTTACATTCTCGAAAGTATTGCTTTTCATAGGAAGAAAAAGCTGGATCCTCTAGAGGCAATGGGATTTGTTGGCTTTTTTCTTCTTTTCTATCGGCCAAGTTATGCAACGAGCTTTTCTTTTATTTTAGGCACACTGAGCTATGGAATCCTAAGGGTTGCTAGAGTAAATTCTTTGATTTTTATGTATGTTCTTATGTTTCCACTGCAGCTGATCTTTGTTTCAGAAATAAAGATTCTTTACTATCTTGTCAACAGTCTTCTGGCAGGCCTTATGGTTGTGATTTTGCCAATTCTCATGTTAGGCTTTGTGTTTTCCTTTCTTGCCCAAGCCGTTGGATATCTTTTTACCGCTCTTATGGGTAGTTTAGAATTTGTAAACAAAATACCCTGGGCTTGGCATTTTACGCCACCGGGTTGGCTCAGCCTCTTTGTCTTTTATGGCTTTTTGTTTGCAGGGGTTTTGGCAAGAGAGAATAAAGAAGAATATTTTTTTATCCGCTCTAAGAAAAGCATCGGGATATTCCTCTTTTTATTCTTAGTTTTGTTTCAGTTTGAGAATAGTTATAGAAGGTTTGGACTGCATTTCTTGGATGTCGGTCAGGGGGACAGTTCTCTTCTTATTACCGACAGCGGAAAGACTCTTCTTATCGATACAGGTAGGGGTAGGGCCATTCACGAACATTTACAATCTTTGGGTATCTATAGCCTAGATATGGTTATTATCACTCATTTTGATGAAGATCATTCTAAGGAACTGAATAAATTGCACTATAAAAAGCTTTACTACCCTAAGGGCAGTCACTACCCTCAGGGGTATCCCCTTGAAGAAGGTGACGTCATCCAAATCGATGATGTTTCTCTTCGTTTTATTTCTCCGGCGGAGTTAAGATATGATGATAATGAGGACTGTCTTGTTTTTGTTATGAATTATAAAGGTAAAAAAATTCTCTATACCGGCGATGTGGGTATAAAAAGGCTAAAGGAGCTTCCCCGTGAAAGGGTGGATATATTAAAATACCCCCACCATGGAAGTCGTCATTCTCTAGAGAGAAGCTATTATGACGCAGTAGATCCACAAATAGTCATTTTAAGCTATGGAAGAAACAACTATGGCCATCCTCACCCTGAAGTAATGCAGTACTTAGAACCACAATTTAAGGTGTTTGAGACCTTTAATGACGGAAGCCTCCATCTAAAAAACAGAGGGTATAGAAGCTATTAGAGAGAAAATATGGTAAACTATTTTCTAGAGGTGAACAATGGATTATCAACAAGCTTTAAAAGAATTAAAGAATAACCGTTTCCCGCCTAGTGTTACCATTGAAGGCGAAGAAAGTTATCTGATTTCTGATCTTATTCAGAAGGTATCAGACAACTTTATCGAACCGGGGATGGAGGACATTGACCTAAGCCGTTTTGATGGCAAAGATCTAAGAGAAATGGATTTTCAAAGCGCCATTCAGAGTCCCTCTCTTTTTTCTCAAAGAAGAATCATAATTGTTGAAGATGCTCAGAAGTTCAGTATTAGCTCACAAAGCGAGAAAATGCTTAAAGAATTATTTGAAGGGATTTTGGTTATTTTTTTGCCCTCGGCCAAGGATGGTTCCTATCGAAAGCTTTCTTCTTTGACAACAAAGATTGACTGCCAAAAAATAAAACGCCCCCAAATGGAGGCCTGGATCCGTAAAGAAATGAGACTAAAGGGAAAGGTCATGGAGAGCGATGCCATGGCTTTGTTAATAGATCAAAGCAGGTATCTTGAATATCGATCCAGCGTTACCCTCTTTTATGTTAAAAGCGAGCTGGATAAAATGGCTTCTTTAGAGGAAAAAGAAATTACCCTAAAGAGAGTAGAAAGCCTAATGCATGTGGCCCCTGAAGAGAATCTTTATCTTATGATGGAACAATTGGCAAAAAGAAACAAAAGGCAAGTTTTTCGTCTTTATAGCGATTATCTTACTTCGGGAAACAGTCTCTACGCCCTAGTCCCTGCCATGGTAAGAAACTATTATCAACTTTTAGAGGTAAAAGTTCTTCAAGAAGCCGGTGTTCCCATGCAAAGCTGGGATAAACCACTGGGAATAAGTAGTAATTTTATCAAACGAAAGTTAATCTCCAGTGCTTCGGGATTAACTCGAAGCGAACTTCTTAAATCTCTGGATCGCACTTTGGAGTGGGAGGCACTTTATAAATCTCAAAGTGTAGATATGCACAGTTTGATCCAAAACCTCTTACTGGAGTTATTGTCTTTATAAAAACAAAAAAATGGCTTGAGCCATTTTATTGTTGCATATTATTTAACTGTTTAGCCAGTCTTGAGACTTTTCTGTCGGCATTATTTTTATGAATCACGCCTTTAGAGGCAGTTTTACGAATTACACGTTCTGCGCTTTTGAATTTGTCTGTCGCTTCGTTTACATCGCCCTTGGCAACTGCTTCTAGGAATTGACGCACATAAGTTCTCATTTTCGTTTTTTGTACTTTGTTCAAAGCAGTCTTTTTACGAATAACAAGAATTCTCTTTTTTGCAGATTTAATATTAGCCACGATTTCACCTCCTCGTCTAAACTTAACAGAATGATGATAGCATGAATCCAATGGTTAAGCAAGGTTTTTTTGTTCAGCTTTTCAAGTTTTTCTATCCGTGATATAATACAAACTGGAGGAAAATAAGTAAATGGAATTAGATCGCATTCGAAATTTTTCAATTATAGCCCATATTGATCATGGGAAGAGTACCCTGGCCGACCGCCTTATTGAGAAAAGTGGCGCTTTAACCCAGCGCGAAATGAAGAATCAGGTTCTCGATAATATGGATTTAGAGCGGGAGAGGGGTATCACGATTAAATTGCAAACATCCCGTTTATATTATAAAGGTAAAGACGGTTTGGATTATATTTTTAATCTGATCGATACACCGGGACATGTAGACTTTAGTTATGAAGTCTCACGCAGCCTCGAAGCATGCGAGGGTGCTTTGCTTGTAGTAGATGCCGCCCAAGGCGTTGAAGCTCAAACCATTGCCAATGTATATTTGGCCGATGGAGTAGGACTGACGATTGTCCCTGTTATAAATAAAATTGATCTGCCTTCAGCTCGAGTGGAAGAAATAAAACAAGAGATTGAAGATATTATCGGAATTGAAGCAGATGATGCACCTTTGATAAGTGCGAAAACCGGCCTTAATATCGAAGAAGTTTTTGAAGCCATTATCAAGAAAGTGCCCCCACCCCAGGGGGATGCGAAGGCGCCGTTAAAGGCCTTGGTTTTTGATTCTTTCTATGATTCTTACAAAGGGGCCATCCCTCTAATAAGAGTTTTTGATGGTGAAGTAAAAAAAGGCGACGAGGTCTATATGATGGCCTCCAAGCAAAGTTACGAGGTTACGGAAGTAGGGATCTTTACTCCAGTAATGACTACTGTTGCATCCCTAATGGCTGGCGATGTAGGTTATCTTTGTGCCAGCGTTAAAGATGTACGACACGTCCGCGTAGGTGAAACCATCACCCATACCAATCGAAAGGTGGAAAAGGCTTTACCGGGTTATAAAAAAGCTTTACCAATGGTGTTTTGTGGACTCTATCCCGCCGAGGGCGAGGATTATGAGAATATAAAAGATGCCCTGGATAAGCTCCAATTAAATGATGCAGCCCTTACCTTCGAGCCCGAAACCAGTGTGGCTCTTGGCTTTGGCTATCGCTGTGGATTCTTAGGGCTTCTTCATCTTGAAATAATTCAAGAGCGCCTAGAAAGGGAATTTGATCTTGATCTTATTGCTACGGCTCCCAGTGTCATTTATAAAGTAGTAACCACTTCCGATGAAACTCTTTTTATCCAAAACCCCAGTAATTTACCTGATCCAACCAAGATTGCTCATTTTTATGAACCCGTTGTTAAGGCCAATATCTTTGTTCCCAAAGAATACGTTGGGAATGTTATGGATCTTTGTCAGAACCGAAGGGGTGAATTTATTCATATGGAATATATTGATGAGCGAAGGGTACTTTTAGATTATTATCTTCCCCTTAACGAGATTATCTATGACTTCTTTGACGCTCTTAAGAGTAAAACCAGGGGATATGGTTCTTTTGATTATGAATTTCATGATTATATCGAGAGCAATCTTGTAAAAATGGATATACTCATTAATAAAGAACTCATTGATGCCTTTAGTATGATTGTGCATCGTGATAAATCGGTTCCTAGGGGAAGACAAATTGTGGAACGGCTAAAGGACGTTATTCCCAGGCAACAATTTCCGATTCCTATCCAATCGGCCATCGGCAATAATGTTATCGCCAGAGAGACAATAAGAGCTCTTAGAAAAGATGTTACTGCTAAATGTTATGGGGGAGATATCAGCCGAAAGAAAAAGCTTCTAGAAAAACAAAAAGCAGGGAAAAAGAGAATGCGTCAATTTGGAAGTGTAGAGATTCCTCAACAAGCTTTTCTTACTGTTCTTAAATTCGATGAAGAATAATCTGGCTCTTTATATCCATCTGCCCTTTTGTAGTAAAAAATGTACCTATTGTGATTTTTTGAGCTTTTCTGCTAGCCAAGAGACTCGCAGACTATACCTGGAGTCTTTGCTAAAAGAAATGGATCTCTATAGGGATCTTTTTAAAAGTAGACAAATTACAAGTCTTTATTTTGGTGGTGGTACGCCCAGTTTACTCAGTGCACGGGAGCTTGAGTATCTGCTTCAGGGAGTTTTTAAAAGGGTAACTCCCAGAGGAGAACTTGATTTTGAAATGAACCCCGATGATGTTAACTGGGAAACTCTTGACATTCTAAAAAACTTTGGAGATTTCAGAATAAGTCTCGGTTCTCAGAGTTTTGATGAAGAGCTTTTAAAACTCTTTGGCAGAACCCATGGAGTGCAAGAAATATTTAAAGCCGTGGAGACCATAAGAAAATCTGGATTTAAAAATATATCCTTAGATCTCATCTATGCCGTTGAGAAGAAGTTTACTATGACAAAGAATCTTGAAGCTTTGTCGCAAATTATTCCAGAGCATCTTTCTTGCTACGCTTTAGAATTGCACCCCACGCGCCCCTTAGCTAAAATCCTCAAAGAGCCCGATGAAGAGCTTTATATTCGAGATTGGCAGCACTTAAAAGATGGGCTAAAGAAACTGGGTTATGAGCGCTATGAGATATCCAGTTTCGCCAAAGATAAAAACTATAGCCAGCACAATTTGAATTATTGGCAGGGCGGAGATTATCTGGGTCTTGGCCTAGGAGCTCACGGACTATTAAGTCCTCGGCGTTATGCCAACGAGAGAAATTTGAAAAAATATTTTCATCGCCTATCCCAAGGCGAATTGCCAATAGATGAGCAAATTCTCCTTACTGATAAAGAACGTCGCTTTGAGATATTTATGTTAGGTCTTCGAGTGGTAGAGGGAATAGATTTGAAAAACCTCTTCCCTCTAACTCCTCAAGAAGAAAAGGCCATAGCAAAACACAAAAAGAATGGCCTGATGCAACAAAGGGGGGAACTCTTAGGCATGACAGAAGAAGGTTTTGATCTGTTTAACTATGTATTGGTTGATTTTATGTAAAATAGCCTTTAGAAATCAGCTGTGATACAATAGCCTAACAGAATTGGAGGTTACATGTACAAAAATACCATCGACGAAAAACTTGAAGAACTTCGTTTTTCAAGACTGGGACTCTCTGAAGAAGAGCGTACCCAGAGACGTCAAGACCATGGATATAATGAGCTTGTAAACAACGATCATCGTTCATTTCTGAGCTTATACGGCGAAGGATTGCGCTTGCCGGCTCTTAAGGTGCTTTTCATAGCTGCGCTATTTTTTGCCTTTGTTCGACGATTTGAAGAATCCTTAATCCTATTAGGGATCTTTGTTCTTTACAGCCTTATCGGAAGTATAAAAAGTTATCGAGGGCAAAAAGCTAGAGAAATATTCCTTAAACAAAATATTCCTACCTGCAAGGTTCTGCAAGAAGAAAATATCATTGAACTCCCTATGCGGGACTTAGTACCTGGAGATATTGTCCTATTGGAAGAGGGGGATATTATCCCCGCCGATGGGCGTTTAATTGAGGGAGACCAGCTTTGGATTGATGAATCCCTTCTTACTGGAGTAGAACACCCTTTTTGTAAAGATGTCAGCTTCACCACCGTGGAAAATATTCCCTTGGGTGAACGGGCCAATATGGTCTATGCTTCGACCCTAGTCTGTGAAGGCCAAGGCCTTATGATTGTAACCAATACCGGAATGGGGACAGAGGTCGGCAAAGTTGCCTTTATGCTTTATAAAGATGAAGAATCAGAGTCACTACTGGATAAAAAACTGATGAGCCTAGGTAAAGGATTTAGATTCTTCGTTATAGTCCTTTCTATTGCTCTGGGAGTGTATTCTTTTCTGAAGGGAAAAATGTTCGATGAAGCGATTTTTGTTGTCATAGCTCTTGCTTTGGCCGCTTCGCCCAAGACTTTTGAATCTTTGGTGCTTAGTCTTGTGTCCTTTGGTTCTCTTCGTTTTTCAAAGCATGATATTGGCCTTAAGAAATTTGAAACCATAGAGAATCTTAGTAGCGTATCCTTGCTTTTGCTTGATGAAAGGCCTTTTTTAACTGATGATACCCTCAGGGTCAAAGACCTATCTAGCACCCACGAGGAGGATGAAGTCCTTATAAAGAAAATTTGCCTTCTAGCGGCTTCAGAAAACACAGAAGAAAACAGTGAGACCTTAAAGGCCCTACGCCGCTTTGTGATTGAGGAAGATCCCAACCTGGACCGATCCTTGGAAGCCTATACCTTTGTGGAAAGACTTTCTGCTAGCGATGGCAGTGATCTGTTTAGCAGTCACTACGAAATTCAAGACAAAGGTTTTACCTTTGCCCTAGGAAATCTAGAGGATGTTTTGGGCATTTCAGGATTCTATCACTTAGATGACCAATTTTTACCCATTGAAGAAGAAATACGCCAAGGTATTCTGGAAACCAGAACTCAATTTGAAAACGAAGGTAAAAGGGTTATTGCCCTAGCTTATAAAGACGAGGTGACGTCGGCTAGAGATAATTTGAACTTCCTAGGTCTGGTTGCTTTGGGGGATCCGGGTCGCGGTGGAGTCAAAGAAGCCATCAAAACCTTAAAAAATGCTGGCATACGGCCAATCCTTTTAACCAGAAGTTCTATTGAGCTAGGTTCTGAACTTGCTAGAGAGCTCAGTATTCTTATTCCAGGTTATGAGATTATCACCGGAGAAATAATGAAATCAATGTCAGAAGAAGACTTTGAATTGGTTGTTGAAAATTATTCGGTATATGTTGATTTAAGCTCTGAGCAGCGGAGCCAATTAGTAAAAATGTGGAAGAAAAAG
>JAAYGQ010000081.1 GCA_012727635.1 Tissierellia bacterium
AAAAAAGAGAATAAAAAACGGAGAATAAATAATTCCTTATTGACTGGGATGGTTCTAGCGGTGAAGTTTTTATGGTTAAATACTATGTTCCTGATTTTGTTACAATAAATAAGGCAATTATCCTTTTGATGAATATTTTTATTCTCCCTAGCTATCAAATGTATTTTTGATTATGACTGGTTACTGCCGTATTGGGGCTTTAGTGGTCTGGGAGTAAATAAACTCATCTACTGAACTTGTCACCTTTATCCCTTCTAAAATTTAATCTTATCTTCACTACATTTCATTACCAGCTTCCTTAGACAGCCATGTTTTCATCTAATGAGCTGAACCCTATTTGCATGCCAATTAAGGATTACATCTGCCACAAGGTGAATAGCCAAGATTTACTAATTCTTCTATACTTAGATTTGTATCCTTCTTATTTTTCTCAGACATTTGTCTAACGCTAGAACAATCAGGATAATGGATTTTCTTACTACTTGTATTAAGGATATAGCTTTTCTGGGTCTTTTCTTCCTCTAGGGATGCCTCTATCTCAAGGTTTATTGCTGGTTTTTCAGCTTTTTGGGAGGTGGAATAACTGCCCAGACCAGCTCCATACAAAGTATCCGCATTAGCGTTTCTCTGAACACTAAAATCAATATTGCTTCCATCACTGCTACAAAGAATATGACCCTGCATATCAGTACGATAAACTTCAACCTCAGCATCACGAAGTTTACTCAGTACATCCTCTGAAGGATGGGAATAGGGGTTGTTTTTACCCACGGATATTACCCCGTACCTAGGAGCCACTTCACGAAGCCACAAGTACCTTGTAGATGTCTGGCTACCGTGATGAGCCACTTTTAATACATCAGAAGCTATATGATAGCCTGCACTCATAATATCGCCTTCTTCTTCCATCTCTGCATCTCCAGTAAATAAGAAACTGGTTTCACCATATTCAATCCTTAGTACAATAGAGGTATTATTAGTGTTGCCGGAGCTGTATATTGGCCCTAGAATCTGGCACTGGGCACTGCCCAGAGTAAAGGTATCACCATGATCAGGTACAGTTATTGCTTTATTTTGCTTTTCCAAGTATTTTAAAAAGCTATTAAAGGCCTTTGAATCATAAGCTGTTTCTGGACAATAGACGGTCCCAACAGTGGCATAATTTAAGGCACCAGATAGACCTCCAACATGGTCCTCGTGGCCATGAGTGCATATCATGTAATCAAGATGAGACAGGTCGAGATTCTTTAAATAAGAATAGATGAGGCTAGAGTCTGCTGCACTTCCCCCATCAATTAGCATGGCTTTACCATCACACAATATAAGTGCCGAATCCCCCTGGCCTACATCAATAAAATGTATTTCTAATTTCGAATCTAGAGTAGGGGCGGCATTTTCTTTTTCTGGGGCTTGAAGAAACTCACCTGCTTCTTCTTTTCTTGTTTCCTGAAAGGAAGGTAGCAAGGAAAAGGAGCTACTTTTGCTGTCTTCACTCATTTCTTTCTTATATAGACCCAGGATTGAATTGTAATAGGTGTACAGAGTTTTATTTTCTGAATAGTATTGATCATCAAACTTAAAGACTATCCTTTCAAGGTCTTCTGAGGGACTCGGCTCTAAAGGACCAGCCCTTTCTACAACTATTTCTCTTTCATTTTGTCCCTTAGACTCTGCGAAAACCTGTGTAGGACAAATCGATAAAAAGATTGAAAAAATAAGCAATATTGTGATTAAAAACCCTTTGTATTTTCTCATATCATTTTCATCCCCTTTTTATTTAACGAGTTTTTCAGGGCTTTTTTTCTTTTCAAGCCACTCCCGCCACTAGATTCTTATTTTCTTTTCCTATAAGGTGTCTATTCATCTTTTAGTAGACCTTTTATAATTGCTGAAGCAACCTTAGCTCCTCATCACTAAGTTCTCTACAAGAACCTTCCTGAAGATCCTCAGGCAGGGTAAGATTGCCCATGGAGATCCGCTGCAGTTCAATGACCTTGGCAGCAAAGCAGCCGAACATCCGCTTAATTTGATGATATCTGCCCTCTTTTAGCCTAACCCTGGCAGTATATTCGTCTATTATTTCTAAGAAAGCTTCTTTACAGATGCCATCTTTTAGTTCAACCCCCCTGGCAAATCCCAAAACCATGTCTTCTGTAAGAGGTATGTCTATTTTTACATGATAGATTTTTTCCACATGCTTTTTTGGAGAAAGAATATTATGTGCAAGAAGCCCATCATCAGTTATAATCACTAATCCCCTAGTATCTCGGTCCAATCTTCCAGCGGGAAACAAATTGCGCCCCAGTAGTTCTTCTGGCACTAAATCCAAAACCGTGGGATGATCTTTGTCTACCCTAGCAGACACATAGCCCTTAGGCTTATTGAGCATGAGATATACAAATTCTTTATAAGCAATATCAAGATCATTTAAAGTGATTTTACTTTTACTAGGATCCACTTTTACTCCAGAAGATTGGACAACTTGCCCATCAACTTTAACCTTATTCTTATCTATTAGTTTTTTTACTTCGCTCCTTGAGTACTTTCCTTGGGAAGCAATGATTTTATCTATCCGTTGCATTACCAGCTCCTTCTCCCCTTATAGGTTTTCACTTTTATAGAACCTTCAATATTTCCCACCATTTAAAATAAACCATACCCAATAAAAAAAAGGTGATAACCGTCATAGGCACTCCAAATTTTACTATATGTTTTTCTGGATAGTAGTCGCTTCCTATGCCGATCATTATCGTGGCATGATGAAAGGGTAGAAAAAAATGAATGTTCACAATTACATAAAGCATAAGTGTTACTATCTCTGGCCTATATCCCAAACTTCCTGTTAAGGGCAAAAGAATTGGAATGATAACCGACAAGGTTGCAACCGCTGAACCAATTAAGACATGCAAAACCATAGCAACAACTCCAATAATTAGTAAGTAGAAAGAAGAATTGCTTGCAGGTATTATTTTTTGTAAATTATCAAAGATTGCTGCTGTTATACCACTTTGTCCTAAAATTTTCCCTATACTAAATGCTGTGAGCAAAAATAAAATAAAATGTGGATTAATAGATTTTAGGTCTTCCTTCTTCAGAATATTCAAAGCATACATCAATATCACACCCGCCAAGGCAACAAGCCAAGAGGATAGAGAATGAAGATTTTGCGTTGCCCAAAGAAGTATTATTATAATCATAGCTAGAGCAGATATTTGTTGTTTGGCTTTAGAGACTTCCTCCATTTCCATATGATCCTTTGAGATCATTTGGATTGAAAATCCCTTTAAATCCTTTTTGAAAATAAAATATGTTAGAAATAAGGACACAAAACAAGCTATCAGCGTGGGAAGAGACATTAGTTTAAACCAGGTTCCGAAGGTCAAGATCTCTTTTACCTCTTCCCCTGCAAAATTAACGGCAGCATGGTTTAATACAATATCTCCACTATAAAAAAACATGCAAGTCATTATCACCGCGATAAAGGCATTAAATATCAATGCCTCTTTTGCTCTTCTTTCTGTATCATTATTTGCAATTAACAAACTGTTAAAAATTGTTCCAATTATGATTACTCTGGCAAAAGCCTGGGGAATTAAAAACACCAGTACAATTCCAAAGATATAGGGCAAGAGCAGAAGCATAAATATATTCGAGGCATTTTCTTTTAAGAGCTTTTCCACATAGCGATGTACAATCCCTGTTTTCATTATTCCCACAGAAAGTAAGGTTGTAGTAAGAATAAGCAGGTTAGTATCTGACCACATAAAATTCACTATATGCAAAATAGGTGTTTTTCCAAATATAAAAGACATAATTAGAAAAAACACACAGGCTAGACTTTTATGAACCGCATTTGTGGCCCAAAGTCCAATCGTCAAAACCAAGGAAGAAAACAGAATTGTTTGGTTATAATCTAAATTTAATGGGTTAATCAAGCCAATAGCTAAAACGACTAAAAGAATCACTAATAAGTGAGAAACCTTAACTTTTTTCATCAGAACCCCTTTAAAATAAACAGCCTGCTCCCTACCCATCATAGATCATATATATTACTTTTCCTAGCTAAAAAAGAAATTTAAAATCCCTAGGGGATTCCGACACCCAGACAAGCAGTTTGCATTAAACTGTATCTAAATGGACTTACAACTCATCTTTTCTTTAGGAATTGAAAAAAAAGTGATGCATCTATAATTCATTGATTATAGTTCACGTGCCCCTGTATAACAAGTTCATTGCTATGAGCTAAGAGGAACTTTTTTTGGGGGG
>JAAYGQ010000082.1 GCA_012727635.1 Tissierellia bacterium
ATGGTAGTCTTTGAAGATCTGTATAGAGATAGCAGGCTAATAGCAACTCACACAGAGATTCAGGATAAAGAGCAAACCGTCTATATTCCTAAAATCGGAACGAAAGCTTCTGACATTTTAGGTGGTAACGATATGTATGCTGATGAAAAGGTAACCATTGTGGATGTTGTTTCCTACTCAAATCTAAATGCCGGTGAAGAGTACAGACTTAAAGGTATTCTTATGGATAAATCTACTGGAAGTCCTCTTTTAGTAAAAGGTCATGAAGTAACAGCAGAAAAAACATTTATAGCTGAATCTTCAAATGGAACAGTAGATCTTGCCTTTAATTTTGATGCTAGTGAACTTAAAGGTGCAACGGTTGTTGTTTTTGAAGAACTTTATAGTGGCGACAAAAAGGTAGCCGCTCACGCAGAAATAGAAGACGAAGGACAAACGATCTATATTCCAGAGATCGGAACGAAAGCTTCTGACATTTTAGGTGGAAACGATATTTTTGCTGATGAAGAGGTAACCATTCTTGACGTTGTTTCCTACTCAAATCTGAGTGCCGGTGAGGAGTACAAGCTTAAAGGTATTCTTATGGATAAATCTACTGGAAGTCCTCTTTTATCAAAAGGTCAAGAAGTAACAGCAGAAAAAACCTTTGTAGCTGAGACTACTCATGGAGAAGCTAGTCTTGAGTTCACTTTTGATGCAATCGAACTTAGAGGGGCTACTATTGTAGTTTTTGAAGAACTTTATCGTGGCGATAAAAAGGTAGCCGCTCACGCAGAAATAGAAGACTTGGATCAAACCATTTATATTCCTAAAATCCATACTTGGGCTACTGGTTTAAATGGTAGTAAAAATATATACGCCGGTGAAGGTGTAACGATTGTTGATGTAGTTAGTTACAGCAATCTCATTACCGGAAAGGAGTACACAGTAAAAGGACTCCTTATGAATAAAGACACGAACCTTCCACTCTTACCAGGTGGTAACGAAGTTACAGCAGAGAAAACCTTTGTAGCAGGAACTCCTGATGGAAAGATTGACCTCGAATTTACCTTTAGTGCAAGTGAGCTTAAAGGTGCTACCATTGTAGTTTTTGAGAATCTATATAATGGTGAAAAATTAGTTGCAACCCACAGTGCAATCGATGACGCGCAGCAAACAGTTTATATTCCTAAGATTAGCACCACAGCTACTTCAGCAAATGGTGCTAAAGATGTTGCCCCTAATGCTGAGAGTAAAATTGTAGATAAAATTGAGTACAGCAATTTAGTCCCTGGAACTAAGTATTTTGTGAAGGGCTCTCTCATAGATAGATTAACGAATAAATTAATTGCCTCGGCTGAAAAAACCTTTGTAGCAGAGTCTTCAGAGGGATTTGTGGAACTTGTATTTACCTTTGATGCAAGTAAATATGCTGGCAAAGAAGTTGTCGTATTCGAGGAAATATACGAGGGAGAACACCTTGTAGCAACTCATGCAGACTTAGAAGACAAAGCTCAAACGGTAAAAGTGAATCTTGCAAAACTTCCTGGAACCGGCAGCCAAAAGAGCATAAACTATCAACTTAGTGGGACTGTGCTCTTACTAATTGGACTACTACTGTTAAAGAAAAAAAGAAATCGAAGGTACTAAGAAAGGGGCTTTAAGCCCCTTTTTGCTTTAAAAACGAGGAAAAAAGCATAATGCATCAGATACCGATATAGATAGAAGCCTGACTTAAAAAGAAATAAAGGGAATGGAAGGCCATTAGAAACTATAGGAGAGATAAATGAAATACAAAACACATCAGCAAAGCAATGAGCCTGTGTTAGACGATAGTTTGCAAACACATGCACTAGCAATCCTTGAAGGACTTATTGATGAGAAACTAGATATTATTTTTGAATATGATGAAGATATTTATAGTCTCATTAGTCAGCCAGAAAAGTACAATCTTGAGCCTGATCTTGTAAGGAAAATAAGAGAGCTTAAGGATCTACTTGTGATTATGGGAGGTCTTTATGTCTACTAAACAAGATGAGTTTATAGAAATATATAGTTATTTCACAAAGATAGATCCGGGGAAAATAAGAGAATATTTAAAGCTAAATAGCATAGAAACACTAATTGAGCATCCACAGTCTATTCATTCTAGTCAAAATCAGCTAGACAATATAAATAAGTTAAACGAGCTCACTAACATTTATGACAGACTTGCTCACTACAAAAAGTATCAGTTTAATAATCCTTCTGAAATGGTAAAGTTTTTTTCTACCCAGTATGAAAATAAGTTTGCGAAAGAATCGTTTTTAGTGGCTTTTTTGGATGATGAGAATAAACTGCTTGGAGTGGATAAGATATTTGAAGGAACACTTTCAAGTTCAGTGGTCCACCCTAGAGATATTATGAAAAAAGCAATTCAGTATAAAAGCTCAAAGATAGTACTTTCTCACAATCATCCGTCGGGCGATGACATTACTCCTTCTGAAGAAGATGTGGTGGTTACTGGACGTCTTTTTGGGGCAGGAATCATTTTAGGGGTGGAAGTACTCGATCATATCATTGTGGGAAGAAGAGACCAGTACTACTCCTTTGCAGAAAGTGGCAGACTCTTTCCAGAAAATATTATCAGAGAAACAAGTAGTACAACTCATAACAAAATATACAGTAAAGACCTAGAAAAAGCGGTTGAGCTACTGAGCAAGTTTTTAAAAATTCCTAAGATGAGGTTAAAGGAAACATTTAAAGAGGTGGATATAAATGAGTTTAATAGCAGGCCAGAAAAGTATATAGATAGTCCAGACCAGTTAGAAAAAATGTACATGCTAAAAAGTCTTTCCTTGATCTATCACAATAGCTCTATCTATCAGTCACAAGCCAGAGAGAATTTAAGTTCTCCGCAAAGTGTCAGTGAGTACATCGGCGAAAAATATAAAAGCGAAATCAATATTGATATCGTCTTATACCTCAACAGTAAGAATGAAGTTATTTCGGGAGAGATTTTAACTGATAATCATTTTGGAGAAAAAGAAACGCAAAGAATTATAAGTAAGGCCATATTGTATGACAGTGCTTCTATTTTAATCTCTTCAAAAGACAAAAAACATCAGCCAAATGAGAGGGCGAGGGAGATGCAGAAGCTAAGCGAAAAGTGCAAAGTTATAGGCATACCACTATTAGATAATTTAAATATTACAGGTGGACAGTTTAAATCATATCGTCAGATGGATATTTTAGAAGAGAAGAAAGATTATGTATCTGGTAAGGATTTAGAAGAAGAAAGTGAAATGGAGCCATAGAAGAAAGGAGGCTTAAACTGATACTAAGTGAAGACCTTGAAAAACTTTTAAAATACAATGAATATGAAAACGACGTTGATTCTGCTCATAAAGTAAACAAAAAACTCAAACAAAGTTCTGGTAAAGAGAGTACGCAAGAGAGATACAAAGAAATGAAAAGCACTTTAAGTGGTTATATGCAAAAAGACTATGAAAGCTATATAAAAGCTGTGTTGTCAGTAGAGAACTCCATCAGTGATGATGAAATTTTACAATATTTGTATGATGAGTATATGCAGAGAGATGAGATGCATTTATTAATTGATATGTTTATTCACTTTCAAATGGAGCATTTATATAAACTTGAGAAAACGGATCACACAGAGCAAGACTCAGACTTAAATGGTGAAAATGAAATGGATTTATAAAGGAGGCTAGAATGGATCTTACTACTACCATTGTAAATTTAACTGAATACGTAAAAACACTTGGAATTCCTGTGGCCGTACTAGCTATTGTAATCCAGGGATTTAAGTTTTTTCGGGGAGATGGTCAAGGAAAAGCAGAAGCAAAAGATGCACTATTTTGGATTATAGTTGGGCTTATCCTTATTTATTCTGCGGCTCATATTGTGGGCAGACTACAAATGGATATGGGCTGGTAAATAGGCCAAGGAAAAAAGGAGATTAAAATGAAGAAGTATAAAGCACACTTAATTACTGATGTGAATGTATACGATGAGGACGATGCGATTACACTCCTAGATATTGTCGCAAAGTTCTGTAAGTCTCAGGAAGAGATGGAGAATATAAAAGTAATAATAGAAATAGAAGTAACACCTGAAAAACAAGAAACCATATAGCAAAAGGAGCCAGTATAATATAGCTCCTTTTTTATTTTGAAAGGATTATGTATGGCAGAAAAAAAGAATAAACTTCCTAAAAATCATGAAGCACTTGTAGAACGGATTATCGAAGATTTAAAAGAAGGAACTGTCCCTTGGCAAAAGCCATGGAGGAGCAGTGGCCCCCCTCGTAACGCACTATCCTTTCACGAATACACATCCTCAAATAGAGCTTATCTTTCAATGGCCATGCTTTTTAATGGATACAGTGATCCACGTTTTATGACATTTAATCAAATGCAAGATTATAATAAAAATAGAGCGGAAATAGAGCAACTAAAAATTCCTAAAGGGACAAAAGGACACTCCATTTCTTTCACCTCAGTTTATAGTAGAGAGCTTAGAAGAAATTTGTCTCCAAAAGAGATTTCTGAGATGAGCTACATGGCATTTAATCAAAAGGTAAAAGAGAGGAAGCTGTACCACTATTTGAAATGGACTACTGTATTTAATACAGAGCAACTGGAAGGGGAGTTTCTACCCCTTGAAAATATTCTTAGAGAGAAAACAAATGTAGATCTAAGCCTAATAGAAAATGTAGCAAAACGGATGAATCTTGGTTTAGATATTTCAAGCAGTTATGACAGAGCATTTTACCGCGCCACTACAGACAGCGTGGCTTTACCTGCACCAGAAAGGTTTTTCGAAGACGTAGGTTTTTATAGGACAGCTTTTCATGAACTCGCTCACGCCACGGGGCATGGCACAAGGCTTGATCGTCCTCTTAGTGGCAGGTCGAATATAATTAGTTACGCAAAAGAGGAGCTTAGCGCGGAGCTGGCCTCGCTTTTTTTATCTCAAGAAATTGATCTTCCCTTTCGTGAAAAAGATCTTAATCAATCGTCAGCTTATCTTGAGTCTTGGATTATAGCGATAAAAGAAAATCCCGAAATACTTCACGAGAGTGCAAAGATAGCGTCGGGAATATTTAATTATCTGATTAATCATGTTAGAGAAATTGGGAGAGAAAAATACAAACCGCAAGGTAAAGAGTTTTTAATAGAAAATTCTTTTGAAAACGATCTAGAAGATGATGAAATGCAGAATTAAAAAAAGGAGAAGACTTCAATAGCTTGTGGGTCTCTTTTTTTTACTAAGTAAAGTACGTTACAGCTTAAAGTGAGAGCAACTTACAGGTAGCCCAGGGAGGAAAGATGAGTTATAAAGATTGGATAAAGTACCCTTTACTATTTATTTTAGAAGCGCTCATAGTAAATCTAGTAGTGAATGTATTTATAAATTCAGTCTTAACTGCTATAGGGAAAATGGGTCCAGGTCTTTCACTTCAGTCACTACTACTTTATAAAATAACAAGGGACCAGATACTGCCAAGAGTTCTTGGAACTCTTTTAGTTTTTGCTTTTACTCTATACAAGATGAAGCGGGTTCATCTAAAAGCAATCAGGCTTAATCAGAATGAGTATGGCAGCGCTCGGTTTAGCACTCTAAAAGAAATTAAAAATCAGTATAAAGAAATAGACGCAACAACAAGTAGCTACTCTGGCCATGGCGGAGCTCTTGTGGCAAGACATAGAGATAAACTCTATATTGATGATGACACCGTTAATACAATGATCCTTGGTATGACTAGAAGTGGAAAAGGAGAACTCTACGTACTACCACTTATAGATATTTTATCCAGATCAGAAGAAAAGCCTTCCATGGTCATTAATGATATGAAAGGAGAGCTCGTCACGATCAGCGAAAAAACCCTCAAAAACAGGGGATACGATGTTCATATATTTAACTTAATTGATCCTTCCTTGTCCATGCGAGTGAATCTTCTTGAACCCGTTATTAGAGCCTGGAGAGAGGGAGATAGAGACGAAGCACAGGTGATTGTAAAATCGATTACTCATACAATATTCCCTGCTCATGAATCAGGAGACGACGCCTACTGGAGAGATGGCGCCGTCTCTCTAACAAACGCTTTTATATTTGCCTGTCTAGAATATTTTAACAACTCTGAATTTGAGCACAAATTAACGCTTCCGGAAATTGCTTTAGAGATGCAGTCTATTTCTGCGCAGCAACATGGTTTTGATTTATTCTTTGGAAATCTAGCAGACAAACATCCAGGAAAAGTTGAGGCAGGAACATTTTTATCTGGAACGGATAAGCAAAGAGGAACATTTTTATCCATTGCTACATCAAAGCTTAGGAACTTTACTTTAGATAAATTCCAAAAAATGATGAGTAGCTCGACTTTAAACTTCGAAACCATCGGGTTTTCTCAGACCCCTCAAGCGGTTTTCCTTGTTATCCCTGATTATGATTCTTCCAATCACTTTATTGCTTCTCTTGTGATTAGACAAATCTATGATTCTAACATTAAAAAAGCAAGTAAATCCACTGGCCAAAGAACAAACCGTAGAATTCACTTTATATTTGATGAATTTGGGAATATGCCTCCTCTTTCTGACATGGGGGCAGTGGTAACAGCCGGCCTTAGTAGGGGCCTTTTTTTTCATCTGGTCATTCAAGATTTTGAGCAACTTAAAAGTAAATATCCAAAGGAAGCCACTACTATTCGTGCCAATTGTGGAAATCTACTATACATTTTATCGAAGGATCCCGAAACACTAGAGTACATCTCAAAATCATGTGGAAGCATTACTACGCAGACGTATTCGGGCAGTGAAGTGAAAAGTGATAGAAACATATCGATTATTGAAAGGCCCCTTATTTCAACGGATGAACTGAGACAGTTAAAACTGTGGGAATCAATATTTATCCGTTCTTCAAAAAGAAGTGACTTAAAAGGACAAGCCATAACCGCCTATCCCATTGATAACCGCAGTGTCACTAAGCTTGTGCCAAGGTTTATGTATCTTTCGTCTGATTTTTCCTCTGAGAACGCTCCAAGTCTTGAAGAGCTCGCTTATGAGAAATATAAAAGCCAGATGAATAAATTTGAAAATACCAAAGCCAGAGTCACTGAAAAAATTGTAGGGTTTTGAAGTAAATAGTTAGGAGAGTATATGAAAAAATACAAGAAAATACTACCACTACTTATCCTCCTTCTTCTTATTTTTACACCTTTATCCCAAGGCTTAAAACACGATGGAGGACTTGAGGTTTCACAGCAGATTGAGGAAAGCATGAAAAGCGAGGAGTACGATGGCGAAAGTTTAACAAAAGAAGAAGCAGAAAGTATTCTGATTCATTATAGCGACTACTTTGAACAAAGGAATATAACATCTACCACGATCAGAAACCTTAAAAGGGGACTAATAAACGTTGCTTTTTCCTTTGCTGAGAGCGCGGAGAAAAGTTTTTATACGGTTCTTGAACATTTAGATATTATTCAAAGTTCTGCTATTTACCTAGGATCTGAAAGTAAACTAAGACCTATTGTAATGACTCTTTTAATACTGGCTCTATCTCTAAGCGCCTACAGTATGTACTACGGCTCATCAAGTAAACCATATAAAGACATTTCAAAAAATGTCATTGTTATCATCTGTCTTTTTGTCTTAGTGCCAAGTCTAGCTAATAGTCTAATAAAACTTACGCAAGTTGCATCAAAAGAGATTCCGGGTTACTTCCAAGAAGGACAGCAAGTTACAACCATCTCAGAAGCGATTTATCGATCTGCTTTTTATGACTTAAAGCGTATGGATCAGGCTGATTTTCCTATTCCGCTGGAGTCTGATGAGTTCAACACTACTTTAGATGCATCTCTTCTTAAAAGCATGAACATAGATGAGATTATAGATCCTAAAGAAAGCAAGTATCCTGAGGTTTTTACTCATGAGATTTATGGAGATGGTCTGGTAAAAATTCCTTCGCGGGGTCTACTTGAAAAAACCACTTCTCTAGGGAATTTTTCTCCTGGTTATTTCCGGTGGTCTCTAAAGTTTCTACTGCCTTTTGCGAGTCTAATTATTCTAGTGATGACCTACCTGTTTGCAGGGCTTCGTACAGCGAGAATTATAATTGATCTTGCCGTAAACCGAATTGCCCTATTTCTAGTGGCACCACTATCAGTTAACAATATCGAAAAACTAAAAGTAGTGCTTAGGCAGTTTATTCTCAGTTTTGTTCAAATATTTGGGATCGCTCTTACTCTGTCTGTTTTTGGACTTTACGTAACGCTTATTAATAATTCTGAGCTATCAGGACTCATGAAAACAATGTTTTTTATGGGCGGAGGATACGGCGCGATTGACGGAGCCAAGTTCTTTGAATCCGCATTTGGTATTGATGTCGGACTTAGGTCTCAGCAGGCGATGCTGGGAGCACTTACTTCACCCATTACAAGACTCGGTGGGTCAGCAAAAAACCTTTTATATAATCCGGCAAAAAACCTGCACAGAACCTATGGAACAAAAGCAAGACTCGAAAGAGCTTCAAGAGACGCTCACCGTAAGCACTCAACAGGTATGGGAACAAAACGAGAACAGCTAAAAATGTACAAAGACATTGCAAAGGGAAAAGGAAGCTTTCCTAAGGATCCACCTAGAAACAATGTGGATTCTAGTGGTGGCGTTGAGTATGCAAATGAAAAATCAATTAGAAGTACAGTAGGTAAAAATGGTTCTGATGCCACTAGCAGCTCTGCAGGTCAAGCAGGTAGTACAACTTCAACAAAAGCTAATACTGCGAAAGTTAACAAATCCCTGAGTAAAAAAGCATCTCGGGAAGCAGAGCAAAATAATGATGTCCCTACAGCTTCAGGTATTGAGTCTAAAGACAGAGGTTATATGGAGGATAAAGAATATAACAAAGAGTATCTTGACAGATCAAGATACAACTTGCCAAAGAAAGAAAGCGAGGCATCGAAACCGGAAAGTAAAAAACGAAAGATAGTTCCTGCTCAAAAGGATAAAGTTTAAATAAAAGAAAGGAGGCGACTGTGCATGAGATTACAGACAACATAAAAGTTCAGTACAAGCTCTTTGAGGGAGTGTATTTAAAGGATTTACTGATACTTGGAGTGCTCACACTATTTCTTTATGTTTTTAGAGATATTTTTCATCCTGTTATGCAAATACCTATTATGGCATCAGGCCTCATAATGGGCCTTTATTTTCTTTCACCACCAAAGGTGACGCCTTTTTATAGCAGGTATAGTAGCTTTTACGCCTATATTAAAATGACCAAAGACCCTGTTTATTATGGATCCAGAAAATGTGATAAAAAGCTTACATCAAACTTAATAAATCTATATCAAATAAGTGAAGATGGAGCAGTACAAGATGAAAAGGGATATTTCAAAATACTTGAAGTAGCACCGAGAGATTTATATAGCTTGAATGAAGAGAACAAGCAGTCTCTTATCGGCCGCATGGCAAATTTATATAGAAATTACAGTGGAGATCTAAAGTGGCTAACACTGCGGTTTCCTTCTGATTATTCTCATGAAAAAGAAGTTCTCAAAAATGTTTTAGATAAAACTACACATGATAGGGCGAGAGAGCTTCTATATCTAAAAGTTGAAGAGTTAAACTTTCTGGAAAAATCAAATCAAGATTTAGAGTATTTTATTTTCGTATATGCAGAGGATGAAAGATTACTACAGAAAAACATCTTTCAGCTAAGACATATGCTTGAAGGAGAACTTCATTTGTCAGAAGTCCAGGGAGTCAAAACAGAGCAGCTACTGTCTAAGCTAATGAATCAAAATACAATGATTTGAAGGAGGGATTATGATATTTAGTAAAAAAAGAAATAGGGAAGCAAAAAACACAAAAGACGCGCAGTTTTTAGACCGTATTAGTCCAAAGGGCGGCATTGTATTTAAAGATCGTTATGTTAAAAAGGGCGATGGATTTGAGACTTGTCTTATTGTATATGGATTTCCCAAACGAAACGGCGCCTACTGGATGGCCAGTATTTCTGATTTTCCCGACAGCATCGTAACGATAGATGTATCATCGGCAGATCAAAAACAACTGCTATACAATCTAAACCAAGCCCTCTCAGAACACGAATCCAGATACCTTCACGACAGAAAAATAACCGATACGAAATCAGCTCAAAATAGATACTTGGAGCTAACGGGACTGTACGACGATATATACGAGGGGGAAGTAGTCAAAAATGTTTTAGTTAGAATCTACCTTAGTGCAAGAACTAGAGACGAACTGGAAGAAAAAGTAGCTTCTACTCTTTCTGATTTAGAAAGTGGAGGATATAAGGGAGCGCTGCATCTGAACCTACTAGAAGACGACTTTAAAGCCCTTCAGAGACCTCTTAGTACTCAGAGGGAAAAAGCTATCGTACCGCTTTATACGAAAGAAATCACATCTTCTACACTTGCTGCAGGGATACACACCCATTATACAAAGCTACATGACCCTGAAGGGACTTATTATGGTCAGTGCCTTTTTTCTGATGGGGCCGTCCTACTGGATCCTTTTCATAGTGATTCATCTAGGAAGTTTTATAACTCCATTGTCCTTGGCAAGATGGGGAGCGGCAAATCCACACTTCTAAAAAAGATTGCACTAACAGAAATAATTAAAGGAAACAAGGTTAGAGTATTTGACGCGTCTGGGGAGTTCTTCTTACTTGCTAAGGATTTCGGCGGAGCGTTCTTGTCACTGGATGGAAGAGACAATAGGATTAACCCACTTCACATCTATTCTACTTCTGCTGATAAAAATAGAACTCAGGAAGAAAACGACCAAATATCATTTCAAAATCACATGTCTAAACTCGATGTTTTCTTTACCTATTTATTTCCCGAATTAACAAGTTCAGAAAGAGCAGAGCTCACTCATTTTATCTATAACTTTTATATACAAAGAGGGATTATTACAGAAAAAAATGTCAAAGGGGCGTGCTTTTATGAGCCGGAGAGGTACGGAGTTCTGAGTGACTTTGTGCTATTTTTAGGCGCGTATCTAGCGAGTAGCGATATAACAAGTATTAAAAGAGAAAGAGCAGAAACGCTACAACTTAAAATTAAAAGCCTCCTTCTAAACTATAAGACGATATTTGATGGCCCCTCCACCTTTGATATTGGGTCAAAGAAAGTAGCGGTATTTAATGTAAAAGGAATCGCTAATCTGCCCAAAGAAGTATTTGAAGCCATACTATTTAATGTACTAAATATACTTTGGAATGAAATGCTTGAAAATGTTACCTATGGAGAAGGGGCAGAAGAAGGAAATCAAAATCAAAAATATTTATTAATACTGGATGAATCCCACCGTCTTATAAATAGCTCCTCTGCACAAAGTATACTCACTTTCTATGAAAACTTTATGAGAGAAGCTAGAAAATACCTCGCTGGTATTGTTCTTTCTAGTCACCTGCTGGATGACTTTGGAGACAATGTAGGGGGAACGATGAACAGGTTATTTCAGCTAACACAGTATAAGTTTATATTTAAACAAGACATCTCATCGAAAAAAACCTTTGAAGAAGTATTTTCAAAAGAGCTGACAAAATCAGAAATTAACCTTCTTCCAACATTTGGAGTAGGCGAGTGCCTTCTTTCTATTTCGGGATTTGCTAATATCGCTTTTAAAGTATCCCTAGGATATGAAGAAGAAGAAAAGTACCTTGTTACTGGGGGAATTTAAGTGAAAAAGTGGGCAATAGGAGCTGCCTTTATAAGCTTAATTTTCGTCTTTTTAGCCCTCTTAGTTCTCTTTCTAAGCATTCACTTTCTTGTAAGTAATGAGCCTTCTTTTATGGCCACGCAGGCTACCGGTGAGTATCTACTCCTGCTTCCTGAAGGGTCTCCAGTATATTTGTATATGAGGGCCGTGGGTAGGGAAATGCTCCTTCAAGTCGTTCCCGCTAAATATCTAAATATTCTCCTAGCTATAATGCAGCAAGAAAGTGGTGGGAATGCTGAGGCAACCGGTGGCGATATAATGCAGGCTAGTGAGAGCATTGATGGAAATTTAGGAAACATCACTTCTGCAGAGGAAAGCATAAAGCAGGGAGTCTCATACTTTGGACACCTAATCGAGATAGCGCAGGAGCTGAATATTCAGGATATTAGAGTGATCGTTCAGAGCTATAACTATGGAGCAGGTTTTCTTGCTTTTGCAAAAGAGCATGGGGGAGTCTACTCTGAGGAAATTTCTAACTCATTTAGGCAAAAAATGCAAGACGAGTACGACTGGTATGGATATGGAGATCCTGATTATGTTGCTCACGTATTTAGATATTTAAATGTAGTATCAACTGAAGGGAGAGCAGGTGTTTTTCGTTTTCCTATCCCTACAACGAGGCCGTATCTTTCCTACGGTTTTGGAAGTCGGATTCATCCCCTCTTTGGCAGTGAAGACTTTCATAAAGGCTTAGATTTTCTTGCTAAGGAAGGGACACCGATATATTCTTCCATAGAAGGCGAAGTATCGGTTGTCAGAAATGAGTCAATGGGGCTATGCGTTATTACTAGGCTTGAAAATATATCTGTTTATTATATGCACCTTAGTGCAACAAACCTCGAAGAGGGAGAGCTAGTACAGGCAGGCACAATAATAGGTCTAATGGGAAATACCGGATACTCAACTGAGTCACATCTTCATTTTCAAGTTGAAATTGATGGAACGCCTATTGATCCACTACCGTTTTTTAGTCTTGATGACTATGATAGATAAAGGAGAGTATCGTGAGAAGAAGAATATCTACGGGAATTAGCCCGAACACCATGTACAAACTAGTGCTTGGTGTTTTCATTTTAGTGATAGCAATCGCAGTGGGAGGAAGGTCACTACTAATTAAAACGCCCTCTAAAACAAGTACTCCTCTTGATGAAACATTTAAAGAAGATGAGCTGTTATGTTTAAAGGTAAACAGAAATAATGATTTTTTGTATGTTTACTTTAGAGATCCTAAATGGGCCACTAGAGATTTTAGTAAAGTGAAAATTCTTCCCTATCATATGGGAGACGCTGAGGGCGAACTCTTCTTAGCTCACCGTGAACTTCAAGTATTGAGGCTGCCAGTTAAAGATAAGTTTTTTAGTGCCAAAGTCGATTACGATGGGAAGTACTACTACTTTAATGAGGTGGATTACAAAGAGATTATTATTAATGACCCTACCTATGAGGAAGTAGTACTTGATTACCTATATCTCATGAGCACTACCTTTGATAATTTTATAGAATATGGAAATCAGGAACATCAGAGGCTTGCTGAAGAGATAAAAATACTCGAAAAAAAGAAGCTAGATCTTGAAAGTGATAAGCTGTTTTTAAACGAATCTCAAAGAAGTAAACTAGCCCGGGATGTAAATAATATTGAGGGAGAAATACAAAGTTTTAAAAAAAATTTGGAAGACTATGAGACTTATATAAAAAAGTATGTAGAGTCAAAAAGATTAACAGAGGAAGAAATTGATTACATAAAGACTGGGAAGATAGCTCCTCTGCCTATAGAAATCGAAACCTCGGACACTGAAGCATCTAATAATTCTCATAAGGAAAAAACCTTTAGATTTGTATTTACTCATTTAGATGATAGTAATAACGGAGTCTTTGAAATGCTTTACTCAATAGATTTTAAGGATGATTTTCTCAGTAAAAAACTTTATAAAACTGATTTAAACGGCCGGTTTTATGAGGACTATTATTTTATTAGCGAGGAATATCTATTTATTAAACAAGAAAAGGAATATGAGGAAGAAGATATTGATACTACCACAAAGGTTATTTATATTAATCCTGTTAGTGGCATCATGGAAATCACAAACCGAGATCTTAACAGAGTGCATTTTGAGATAACTGCGCTGCTTACAGACGAAAGCCTACTAGGTGGAAGAGCGATATACATTTCCCATAATGCTGATATGTCTGATTATTTAGAATTCGTAAGTCAGGATAATGGATTTGTTAAAATGCAAAATCTTGAGCCTAGTCCAACAAACAAGTGGTATGTGCAGGCCGAGGGCACGTTAATGCCAGTCGAGATAGAGGGGATGAAGGGAACTCTTAATATACAAGAAGTAAAGTTTGAACTGAAGCCAGAACCAAAACCTGAACCAGAACCAAAACCTGAACCAGAACTTGAACCAAAACCCGAACCTAAACCTGAAATAGCACCAGAACAGCCAGCTGAAGATAAGGGGGGAGACGAGTAAAATAGAATGAAGTGGAAAACTCATCAAGTAGTAACACTTGCCACAGCTTTTCTAGTAACAAAAAGTGCGGTTAATGTATGCTTTGCTTTTCTAGGAAGCACCTTTCCAGATGTGATTGAAAGAAATAGCGGACAAGAAATCACATTTAAAAATCACAGACAATTAAGTCATTGGTTTGTTATATATACGGGATTTGGTTTAGCTGTATGGATATTTTCTCACTATTTAGAGCCTCATCAGAGTGAATTGAGCACTTTGATCGAGGCTCTATATTATTTCATTTATGGCTGCATTAATCATCTTTTTCTGGATGCTTTAAATGGAAGTATACCTGGAATAAATCCAAAGAATCATAAAAAAAGATGGGGCAAAAACATCATCAAAAAAGATTTATTTGAATTTGTTTTCTTGCTATCTTTTGTTCTTCTTTCATGTATTATTTACAAATTAAAGAGATATAATATTTTATATTATTTAGTGTAAAGCACTCATTTTGATATTATTTAATATTATTCGGCCCTAAAAAGAGGGTATTTGCCCCCACTAGTGCCACACAATCAAGTTGCGTGTACCCACTTTAAACC
>JAAYGQ010000083.1 GCA_012727635.1 Tissierellia bacterium
GACTCTATCGTTGTGTAACGATAGAGTTAAATTTATCATGAATATGATAGAAGAAAGATTTAATAATCATGGGGGATTTTAAAAACGTCAGAATTAAGCACGGCTTTTATGAATTAACAAATTATTTTCCAAGAGAAGAAGTTATTATTTCTAGGCTTTTTCCAGAAGCGGTAATATTCCTAGAAAGTGCAATGATGGAATATGGTTTTACAGATAGAATACCATCTGCTTGGCAGATTGCAGTGAATAAAGATAGTAATAAGAAACAATATGAAATAGATTATCCATTTATTGAACCATATTATTTAGAGCCTAAATTTATAGAGATTGGAATAAATATAGTAAAGATAGATGGAGTTAAAGTTAGAATATATGATAGGGATCGTACAATATGTGATACTTTACGTTATGAGAAAAAACTTGAAGAAGAAGTATTTACTAATGCAATTAAAAATTATATAAAAGATCCAAAGAAGAATGTAAGGAATCTCTATGAATATGCAAACATATTTAATATTAAAAACAAAGTACAAACATATATAGGAGTGTGGTTGTAATGAAAAATATGGAAGTATCAGTATTAGCAAAACTAAAGAATAAATCAAAGAAAGAAAATATATCATTACAAAAATTATTAAATTTATTTTGCCAGGAAGAATTTATCAGAAGACTTTCAGTATCAAAGTACAATAAAAACCTAATTCTTAAAGGAGGATTTTTATTATATGCTATTAGTGATTTCACTACCAGGGCAACTATCGATGCTGATTATCTTTTAAGGAACCATTCCAATAATAATGAATCTATAGAAAAATTGATAGAAGAGATTATAGCAAGTCCTAGTAAAAATGAATTTATTAAATTAGAAATAAAAAACTTGGAATTAATTAACGAATTTAAAAAGTATCATGGTATAAGAGCAATTCTTATAGGAAGAATTGGAAGAACTAGGACGCCATTTAGTATAGACTTTGGAGTTGGAGATGTTATAATACCATCAGCAATAGAAAGAACTTTGCCAGTTTTACTTCCAGAGTTTGAAAAGCCAACAGTTTTAACTTATTCTTTAGAATCTACAATAGCAGAAAAACTTGATGCAATTATTGTATTAATGGAAGCTAGTGGACGTATGAAAGACTTTTATGATATATATTATTTAGCAACAACTTTTAATTTTGAAGGTAGAAAACTTCAAGAAGCAATATATGAAACTTTATCTAATAGAGATACACCTCATGAAGCAGATTCTATAATTGTGATTAAAAGATTAACTGATGATAAAGAAATTCAAAATAGATGGGATATTTTTTGTAGGAAAACATTGAAATATGAGCTTGATTTTAATGATGTCGTAGATATAATAATCGATATTATACTGCCACCTTATGATGCGATGATTAATGGAAATGAATTATTTAAGAATTGGAGTTATCAAGTGTAAATGATAATCTAATACTGTACCACTTCAAGGCTAAACGATAGCCAATTAGTTTACCACTCTCTTACAAAATCCTGTAGAATAAACTTAAATTTTACAGGGGGTGTGAAAGGTGTGATTATTGAAGTGGAAATCTATAAAGTGATTCGAAAGCTGACTACCGAGGGAGTGTCCCAGCGTCAGATAGCTAAGAAGCTAGGCATATCCAGACAGACTGTCAAAAAATACGGTGACGGTGATACCGTGCCCGGTAATAGAAAAGAATATGAGCGCCCTGCCAGTGTGGTAACTCCTGACATTCTAGCTTTTATTGAATCTTGCTTTGAAGCAGATGCCCTGGAGAATCTTCCCAAACAGAAGCATACTGCCAAAAGAATTTATGAGCGCCTCGTCACGGAAAAAGAGTTCAAAGGCGCTGAATCTACCATCCGTACAGCGGTAAGGTCACTACGATCCGCCCAAACAGTTCCTTCTCAGGCGATGATGCCTTTGTCCTATGCTCCTGGTGAAGCTCTTCAGATTGACTGGGGCGTGGCTACTGTATACCTTGAGGGGCAAAAAACAAAGGTCAATGTCTTTTGTGCCCGGCTCTGTTATAGCTGCGATATCTTTGTTACTTCCTACAAGGCTGCCAACGAGGAATCCTTTCTGGAAGCCCAGCAACTCGCCTTTGAGTACTTTGGCGGAGTCCCTAGAAGAGTAATCTTCGACAATGCGAAGGTGGCAGTAAAGGAGGGCTTTGGCCTTTATGCCAAGCCACAAGCTAGATACCTCAGCTTTAGTGCTCATTACGCCTTTGAACTTGACTTCTGCAATCCTTCCAAAGGAAATGAAAAAGGCTTGGTGGAGAACCTTGTAGGTTACTCTAGGCGTAACTTTCTTGTCCCGGTTGTACATGCTGCAAACATCGAGTATCTTAATGAGCATTTACTTTCTTCTTGTCTTACATACCGAAAAAATCATAAAGTTCAAGGTAGAAATCAGACTGTTCTGGAGATGAGCACACAGGAGATGGGCTTCTTACATACCATCCCAAAGTTTCAGTTTGATACCAGTAGGACGATTGTGGCAAAAACCGACAGCTTTTCAACAGTGCGTTTTGATAAAAATAATTACTCTGTGCCTACAAGGTATCTTATGCAGGACGTTACCGTTAAAGGGCGAGGAAATACGGTTGTGCTTTGGGACAAGAACACCCAAATTGCATCCTTTGAGCGGTCCTACGCATCTGGGAACACTTCTTATAAGCTTGAACATTACATCGACCTTCTAGAGAGAAAACCTCGCAGTGTAAGAAATGCGAGACCGGTGAAGGAGTCAGTGGCTGAAGAGCTCCTTCAGTGGGGAAAACTTCTTCCAGATGGAAACAAAGAAATGGTTAAACTCCTTCGCCTATGCGTAGATCATGGACAAGAAAAGATCCTAAGTATAAAACACTTGATTCCCGGGGGCGTCGTTCCTACCGTAGATCTTGTGCGTAGCTATCTGATTCCACCGGCAGCCACACCTATGCATCCTTTGAAAAACGAAATGGAAGTCGACCATGTAGATCTAACTATCTATGAGCGCAAATACGGTGTGGCGGTAAACAAGTGAGCAAAATAGAAGTCAACTCCGGGCTCATCGAGCTCTATGCTAAGCAGCTACGACTACCTTCTTTCGTGCGCTATACAGATGTGATCAGACATCTAGATAGTGACCAAAGCTATGATGACTTCCTACTTGCCATGATGAAACAAGAAGCTCAGTCCAGACAAGAGAGCACTCAGCGACGCAAGACAAAGGCAGCAAAGTTTCCCTATATCAAGACCATGGACGAACTCGACATGTCCAGATTCGAGCACCTTGATGAGGCGTTTCTAAATCAGCTTGGTACCTGTGATTTCCTCAGCAAACGCCAGAACATTGTCATGATAGGAAACTCAGGGACAGGTAAATCACATCTTTCTATTGCCCTAGGTTTAAAGGCTTGCATGGCAGGCATGAATGTCAAGTTCTACACAGCTGCCAATCTATCAAACGAGCTAGTGGAGGCTCAGGAGTACAAGAAACTGATAAAGCTTGAGAGGCAGCTTATGAAAGCAGATCTGCTCATCATCGACGAAATGTCCTACCTGACGTTTAATCGACACCAGTCAGAGCTCCTGTTCAAAGTTGTATCGGATCGGGCGGAGAAGCAAAGTGTCATCGTCTCTACCAATCTTAAGTTCTCCGACTGGACCTCTATGTTTGAAAACCCGGTCATGGTCTCCGCCTTAATCGACCGTCTGACGTTTCGTTCCCATGTACTTAACATGAACGGAGAGTCCTACAGAAGTAGTTATGGAACTAGCAAGTAAGGGCAAACTCGGAAGGACATTCCTATGCCTCTTCCTTTCTTTACCGTCATTCTGGTAAAGCGGATGAGTATCAAGTGGTAAACTAATTCGTTAGCGCTACTGGTAAACTAATTCAGTATCGAGTGGTAAAGTAATTGGTTGACGTTTACATATCAAGATAAAAACTATATTTAAATGTCTAGATTAAATAATTTGAAATAGTACTAAAACAGTACTAGAAACTTCCAAAAACCAAATAAACACAGTAAAATCAAATAATAAAAAAACTACAACCATTGCAAAACACACATCTAAAATTAAAATAATCTTATAATAATTGAGTGGGAGTGATTATAAAAGCACTCTCAATTACTCTGAGTGTTATCTAGTATTCTAGAAGAGGGCTCCTATACCTCTTCTTTTTTA
>JAAYGQ010000084.1 GCA_012727635.1 Tissierellia bacterium
ATAGCACGTCATAGTGGCCCCTATCTAGAAAGGATACCAGTTGAGGAGAAAAGCAGATAAACTCAAAACGTCGGTCTTTGGACTTAAAGAGGCATTTAAAGGCTCTACCACTTTTACCCAGCTCATTGGTTTCAATAAATTCTAGATTTTTAAGCTCAAAGATAAGTTGTGGATTCTTAATACCATAGGGTGACAAAACTCCCAGTTCATCAAGAAGCTCAAGGTGGATATCCTTAGGTTCCATTGGAAGATAATTGTAAATTTTTCTTGTCTGTAAGAAGTCTAAGTGTTCCTTTGTATAAGAAAAAATTCTGTTTTTAAAGTTCTCCAACTGTTGCTTTTTTACTTCAAGGCCTGCGGCCATAACATGGCCACCGAAGTGTTTAAGAAACATTGAGCTGTCCTCTAGGGCATTAATAATTGAGAAATTGCCCACACTTCTGCAAGAACCACTTAAATTCATATCAAGGACTATGGCAGGTTTTCTATAGCGCTCGGCTATGCGAGAGGCAGCCAGCCCTAAAACACCTTTTTTCCAATCTCCTGAAACAACAATAAGGGGGTGATCTCCCTCAATTTCCCCCAGAGCTTCTTCTACAACACGCTTTTCTTCTTCTTTTCTCTGTATATTGTACTCATTAAGCCTAAGAGAAAGTTGCAAGGAGTCTCCCTCGCCAAGAAGAAGGTTCAGAGCCTCCCCGGCTTCGCCCAATCTACCGGCAGCATTGATCATAGGACCAATACGAAATCCGATATGTTCTGTACTTAGCGGACCTGGTGCCACTCTACGTAGAGCCAAAAGTCCCCTATGGGAAGTTTTTTCATAGCCCTCTAAGCCTTTTTGCACAAGTATACGATTTTCCCCCAAAAGGGGCATAAGGTCACATACCGTGCCCAGCATCGCAAAAACGATGCTGTCCTGGGGTAGTGTATACCCATAATTTCGGCTTAAAAATGAAGCCAGTTTATAAGCCACCCCAACGCCGGCCAGTTCTCTAAACTCTTCACCCAGTTGGGGATTGATAATAGGGCAATCGGGCAAGGTCTCACCCGGTTGATGGTGGTCGGTAATAAGTACTTCGACCCCCTTTTTCTTTAAGGTCTCAACTTCTTGGACAGCGGTGATCCCGCAATCGAAAGTTACAAGAAGATCGATATCCGGTAAATTTTCAAGGGCTTCCATAGTAAGTCCATAGCCTTCGCCATAGCGGCTTGGTACATAATAAAGAGGATCAAAGCCATTCTCCCTTAAGAATAGAGTCATTAAGGCAATAGAACTAAGGCCATCGACGTCATAATCTCCAAAAAGTAGGATCCGTTTGTTCTCATCCAGGGCTTCTTTGAACCTCAGCGCAAACTCTTTTGTACCGGAAATCTCTTTTTCAGAAACAGTAGGATAAAGAAAATTTCGGATTTCTTCTTCGTTTTTATGATGTGTGCAAAGATGAGCCAAGAGAAAAGGGGAAAGGCCGAAATTGTTCGCCATCTCAAGGCTTTTCTCATCGGGCTCCAGGGCTTTCCAGCGAGCATCATAATAAAGACTTGGCAGCATTATTTGTCCTTGCTAATGATAGCCCAAAGGGGACCAGCCAAAAATATAGAGGAATAGGTTCCCACCACAATACCAAACATTAGAGGCAGGGCAAACTCTTTAACCGTCGGTACTCCAAAAATATAGAGGAAAAAGACTACGACAAAGGTCGTTATAGAGGTTAAAAAGGTTCTGGAAAGAGATTGGTCTACGCTTACACCGGTAATCTGCATTTTCGGTTTACCTCGCATGTACTTGGAGTTTTCTCGAATGCGGTCAAAAATTACGATGGTATCATTAATGGAGTAGCCCAAAATCGTTAAGATCGCCGCAATAAAATTACTGTTTACGGTGATATTAAAAAACGCGTAGAGGCTGACCAATATCAAAAGGTCATGAACTAGAGCGATAATGGCCGCCACACCGTAGTAAAACTGAAAGCGTACCGTTACATAGATAAGCATGCCTAATGCGGCTAGGGCCATAGAAATAAGAGCTTTTCTACTAATTTCTTCGCCTATATTGGGTCCAAACTGCTCCCCATCCATTCTTGTATCGGTGGCTAGGGCGAAACTCTCAATGAGTTTGTCTTTAATGGCGTTTCGCTCGGCGGTATCTAGGGGTTGTTTGGTTTTAATAACGATGGTCTTGTCGCCCACACCCTGATGCTGAATTACGGGATCCAGTTCGAATTCCGATAGAGCCTGAGCGATATCTTCAGCTAGAACGCTTTTCTCCATGGAGATAGTAAGCATGGTTCCGCCGGTAAAGTCGATACCGTAGTTAAGACCACCAAAGGTCATCACAGCAAGACCTGCTAAAATCAGCACTGCTGAGATCATAAAATATATTTTATAATGTTTAACGATGTTCATTGTGTACTCCCTTCACAGCATATAGAACGGGCTTTTGCAGCATGGGTACTCTGCTGGAAAGATTGATCAAAATTCTTGTAACCACAACGGCAGTAAAAAGACTCAATGTAATACCTATCATAAGAGTAACGGCAAAGCCTTTTATAGGGCCTTCACCAAAATTATAAAGAATAACTGCAGCAAGAAGTGTTGTCATGTTGGAGTCCATAATAGTAGTCATAGCCTTTGAAAAGGAGGCCTTAATAGCTCCACCTAGACTTTTTCCAATGCTCATTTCCTCACGAAGACGTTCAAAAATAATGACATTAGCATCCACTGCCATTCCGACACTTAGCACAAGTCCTGCAATGCCTGGAAGAGTTAGGGTAGCATTAAAGAGGATCATTACAATGAAAAGAAGGGCACCGTAAAGAAGCAGAGCCATGGAGGCCAAAAGTCCTGCATAGCGGTAGCGCACCAACATAATAAGAAAAACAGCAATAAGACCAAAAATTCCTGCTTTAATACTTTGCTCTAAGGCAGTTCTACCCAGGGTAGCATTGATAAAGGTTGTTTGAACTTCCTCAAGATCCAGTGGAAGGGCACCGCCCCGGATTAGGGAAGATAGCATAATGACTTCGTCGGAAGTAAATCTCCCTTTTATAATAAGATCTTTGGAGTCCAAATAAGACGACACAAGAGGCGAGCTAATAACTAGATCATCAAGTATAATTGCAATTTGGCCTTGGGCTCCGTCATAATTACTGACGATTTCTTGTGAAGCACCGGAAAAAATATCCGAGGCATCTTTCGAAAGCTTTAAAGTAACAACTGGGGATCCTTGATCCACTCCAACACCGGCAGTTTCTAATTTATCCCCTTGGAATAAAAGTTTGCCGGGAAATGTCAAGGCATCAAAGGGCGAGCCATCTGTAACAAAACTGCCGTTATCTACCTGGTAAAAACTCAAAACCGCGGTTTTTCCTACCTGGGCCAGAGCATCATCAACATCCTTGGCACCGGGGAGCTCTATACGTATACGTCCTGTTCCCTGCTTAGTAATATTAGGCTCAGTAAGTCCAAAGGCATCAATACGACGGCCAAGTACATTTTTTGTCTGTTCAATCGCCACGGCGAATTCTTCGTCGCTCATGTTTTTTTGTTCGCCTTCAAATACAATGGCAACTCCTCCTTCGATATCAAGACCCAGGTTGAGTTTATTAACAAGAGGTCCAACACCCAGCAAGTTTGTAAAAGTCACCAAAGCAAGAACAATAATGGCAAGCCCCATAAAAATCAAGAGCCACTGACTTTGTTTATTCATAGTTTTCTCCTTCATTTATACAATCCTGTGCTCGCTTGGCATAGGCAGCATTTTGCACAAGATGGTTTTCTATTTCTTCCTGGGTTAATTTTCTAATAATTTTAGCCGGTGAACCCAGAACCAAAACTCCCGGCGGTATTATCATTCCCGGTGGCACCAAAGCACCCGCTCCTACCCAAGAAGCTTTGCCGATATGGCAACCATCAAGGAGAATCGCACCCATTCCGATTAATGCATTGTCTTCTACTCTACATGCGTGCACAATGGCCCCATGGCCAATGGTGATGTTTTCTCCCAATATACATGGTAAGTCATCGTTAATATGCAAAACAGCAAGATCTTGAATATTGGTGTTTTTACCAATATGAATATGGTTATAATCACCCCGAAGAACAGCTCCCGGCCATATACTAGAACCCTCGTCTATATACACATGGCCAATTATAACAGCCGAGGCATGGATATACACCGAAGGGTGAATTTTTTCTTTTTTATTCATAGGCCTTCCTTAAATAGTAACTGAGGACAATCTCACCTCTTGAAATGAAAATGCAGCCCTAGCTGCATCACGATAATCCGGAATTTTATTCTTCCCGGCTATATTGCAGTAAATCTATCCACCCTTTATTCCCTCTTACTTTGAATTTAAAGCTAGTCTATCTTTTTTATCAATAATAAAAGGTAGCCGGCCTTTTAAAACCGGCTTAGGAAAACCTTCATAGGCCAAGGCTACGGTCTCCACTCTATCTTGTACCGAAAGGAAAGCGTCTATATAGGCCTTGTCCTCAGGATTGAGGCTAAAAGCCTTGC
>JAAYGQ010000085.1 GCA_012727635.1 Tissierellia bacterium
CAACATAGACTACAAAGCTCGAAACATAGTATCAATAGTGAATTTCCTAAGTATCAATCTTACCATTTTTCTAATTACTTTAAGTTTTTATTAGAGTCAATTTTAAATTTTAAATTGCCTCTAAATCCACAATAAAGGCATATTTAAATCTTTTCTATTAAGATCTCTATATGCCTCTATTAATATCAGTTTATTTAAAAACATACCGTGATTTAATTTAGAATAATTAAATTCAAAACCCATCGAACTTATGTATTTAGAAATTGTATTTTCAAACAAGTGTGCTACCGCAATATTCGCATTCTCCCAACCCGCCACTTAAAATTGTATTGCTCGCCCCGCAGCCCGGACATTGTACTTTTCTTGGACCAGCAATTTTTGTCGAAAACTGAATATTTGCCATAGCTGCCATTGTCGATCTAGGCATAACCAAATTCCTTTGTTGCAAATCAAGATAAGAATCTGGAAAGTAGCCCCCATCGAGCATAAGCTGTAAATCAGCGCAGGTTTTCTCATAAGTAGCAGGGAAAGCAGCTGCAATACTATCTAAAGAATACTCATTCCCCCCATTAATAATAGCTGTATAACGAGAAAAATCTGTTGAACGTTTCATAAATCTTTTGCCGTAGAATATAAGCACTGCGCCACCGCCAATTAATGATATAAGACCTGAAAACCCATTTGCTTTCGAACCCATTAAACCAGACACAATAAGGACGCTGCCAAAAATTATCATTGCCTTACCATTCTGTTCATAGGCATGTTTTTCTGAAGTAACCTTTTTAATGAGCAAGTATATGCCAGCCGGGGGAAATAGAAAAAATAGCATCACTTTCCCCCAAGTGAGTTCTTGCTGAGGGGGAGTAGCGTTGTCAAACTGCCCATAAGATTGTTTTTCTGATGTAAGCTTTTTGATAAGTAAGTATATTCCAACAGGGAAAAAAAATATAAACCACAGTATTATGACAACCCAAGAAACTTCTTTTTTTACTGATGAAGATCTAGACATAAATCTACCTCCCTTTTATTGAATAACTAGAGAATCTAATTCACAGGACATTTTTTAAACTCTTTTATCTCTACTTATCTTAGACACTTAGCTACAAATTCTTATAAAATATCGCGTCCCTTTATTAGCATGTCTCTAATCAATAAATGTAATTGTTTTAAGCATAAATAATATAACTTTAATTAGAAACTATATAAGAATACTTTGTATTTACAAGTAATTCTATAGCTTATTTGCGCAAGCAATTCTTACTTTTTTCCTGTCTTTAAACAAAAATTCTGAAAAACATTATTTGGTTATAACCTTTACTCGCTTTATCGAAATAACAAAATAAACTTGAAATTATTTCAACATAAAAGACTATATAAAATCAGAAAATCTATGTATTATTCGCTTACTTAAATTTTTGACCGCATTCAAGACAAAACTTTGGACTTCCATCGATTGGCGTGTTGCAATTTGGACAAGTTTTTTTCAGCGATTCCCCACACTCGGGACAAAACCTAGTGTTTTTGCCTGGTAGTATTGCCCCACAATATCTGCAAGGCTGAGGAAATTGGTAATTACACTCTGGACAAGAATCAACTCCAAGCTTCGAATCAGCTCCGCATTCCGGACAGGGATTGTACTTCTTTCCGCATTCAGGACAGAAATTCATGCTTTTATTGAATTCTTTCATGCACCCGACACAAAGCACGATTTCTTTTTTTATACTGCCTTCACTTTTAAACAAATCACACCCGCAATTTGAACAAAAACCAATGTCTTTATCCATTGTAGAATTGCAACTCGGACATTTTTGTGTGTTATTAATTTGAGTATTGAGTTCTTTCGATATATCTCCTAATTGCCCACCAAAGGATCCACCCACTGCCGTCCCCATTGCAAGGCCAAGACCTGCTCCCATGAAGTTTGAAGAGGAAGAACTAGTATTCTTAGCGGCCCCCTCCAGCGTGTCAAATGAACGTTCCTGCTGATAGTTATAACCAATAATATCCATTTCGGCTTTCTTAGATAAGGCGCTTTTTAATTGCTTTACGGCGGGATCATCTTCAGGAACGCTAATATCGTTCACATAGAAATTGACAAGATGAATACCATATTCAGCAAACACAGGTTCAATTTTACTTTTAAGATATTCAGATAATTCATCAATATAGGCATTTATCTCTAGGATACCAATTTGTTTATGTACCAAATAAGATGATATAGAGTCTTTCACTTTTGTTAAATACAGCCCACGAAAATACTTTATCAAATTAGTCTTGTCAAATATGGGAAGTGTTCCAACAAGCTTCATTAAGAATTGCTCCGAGTTGTCAATTTTAATTCCGAATTGTCCAAAAGCCCGAAGCGGTACAAAAATTTTGTATTTTGGATCCTGTAATTGGATAGGTGAAGTAGTCCCCCATTTTATGTCCATCGAATATACTTTATTTACAAACCACACTTCTGCCGTGAAGGGTGAAAGACCGCCAAAGGGAAGATTAATGAATTTATTAATCAGTGGAATATTTGCTGTTTCAAGTGTATGGCGACCGCTTTGGAACACATCTAGTGCTCTTCCTTCTTTAAAAAGAACTGCTTCTTGAGATTCATTAACAATTAGCTGGGTCCAAGTACCAAGCTCTTCGCTTGGATATTTATAAGCAAAAACATTAGGGTTTCCATTATATTTGACTACTTTTATTATTGCCATGACAGCACCTTTCTATATTCGAGCTTCATCTTCGTCGATTCTTGAACATCGACATTTAATCAGTAAACCATCGTCTTGAAATGTTCCTGCTTTAGTAATTCAATTGGTTTTAAACACAATGTATTTTGTAAAAATCCTAACAGCCTTAATGAACTTAGACTTATCCCGCCTTTGAACCATTGGGTACCGGCTTTTCTGGCTGTGCCAATACCGGTATGATACCGTCAGCGTAGCCTATATCAAATAGCATGCCTTGGGATATCTCGCCAAACATTTTTTTGGGAGCAAGATTGACAACAAACAATGCTTGATGGCCAATTATTTCCGCTGGGTTATCTCTTTCTTTTTTTAGTCCAACCAAAATCACGCGGTTAAAGTCTCCAAAATCTACCACTAGCTTTACCATTTTATCAGATTTTTCTATGTCTTCAACGGTAAGAATGGTCCCTACCCTAATATCAATCTTATCTAGGTCTGCCATCTCAATATTGTCTTTTACATTGTTCACTGCTTCTTCCTCTCGGTCTTTGTTTTTCAAAGACAGTTTTTTACTTATTTTTTGTCAGGTACTTTTCTTCTAAAGCCCTAGCCGAAGGGGTAGCGGCAATGCCTCCTAGAGCTGTCTCCCTTAGTGCCTCGGGTAACATCCTTCCTACCTGATACATGGCCTCTACAACCTCATCAAAGGGAATCGGTGAAGTAAGTCCAGCCATGGCTAGATCGGCGCTTATAAAGGCATTAACGATGCCCGAAGCATTACGCAAAGAGCAGGGAAATTCTACAAACCCCGCAATGGGATCGCAAACCAGCCCCATAATATGTATAAGAGCAAAGCTCGCAGCGTGGAAAGCGGCTTGCGGTGACCCTCCCATAAGTTCTACCAGGGCGGCCGCTGCCATGGCCGCTGCTGTACCACATTCAGCTTGACAGCCTCCATCGGCTCCACTAATGGTTGCCGATATAGCAACGATTTTTCCAACAGCTCCCGCCGTATAAAGACCTAGGACTAGATCATCTTCATTTAAGGAAAGTTTTTCCTTGGCACTCATAAGGGCCGCAGGCAAAATACCCGACGCTCCCGCCGTAGGAGCAGCCACAATTCTCCCCATAGATGCATTTACTTCGGAAGTTGAAAGAGCCCTGGCCATGGCTGATAGGATAAATTCACCGCTTAGTGAAGCTTCTTTTCTGTGATTCCACAACTTTTTAGCACTGCCACCGGTCATTCCCGATAGGGAAAAAACTTCCTTTTTAAGACCCAAAGAAGAAGAATCCGCCATAATAGCTAGGACCTCCTTCATATTTGCATCCAGTTGCTGGGCTGTTAGAGCTCCGCTACTGGCTTCATCTTCTCTCGTTAGCTGGCCTATGCTAGATTTTTTCTCTTCACATTCTTTTAGGATATCTGCTGCTTTGTAAATCATTTTTCCTCCACTGCGCCGACGCTGGCTAAATAATAAAAATCCAGAGATTCAAGAGATTTAAAGGTCGACAGATCCATTTTCCCATCGAGTTCAAGGACCATGGTGGCAAGTCGTCTTTGGCGAGTGACCTTCATTGTGGCAATATTAACGCCAGTACCGGCCATAAGGGCACTGATTTTTTGAATCATTCCCAGTTGGTCTTCATACTGAAGAACCAAAGTGGGATAATCTCCCTGGAGGGACACTTCGGTGCCGTTAATTTCAATGATTTCCACCCGCCCTCCCCCAAGACTTGATCCGGTAACACTAAAGGACTGATCAAAAACAATCTTTACCGTATTAGGGTGAACGTATCCAAGATCTTTCTCATGAAAATCAAAGGCAATCCCTGCTTGCTCTGCTAAGCTAAAGGCACCAACTATTCTTTCATCATAGGTGGTCAGGCCCAGTACCCCTGCCACTAAAGCAAGGTCCGTCCCATGACCTCTATAGGTTTTAGCGAAGCTTCCATGGAGATAAAAATCCACTTGATGAGCTTCTTCTTGATATATCATCGCGGCAATATTTCCCAGGCGAAGGGCCCCCGCCGTATGGGAGCTGCTGGGGCCAATCATTACTGGGCCTAAAATATCAAAAAGGCTAATTTCTTTCATTAAAACTCCTTACTCAGTCTGTGCCTAAGCTCCTCATAATCCTGTTCCAGGCTTTTTAGGGGTGTATAGAAAAGATTGGCTCCCCGCACCGGTAGACTTTGAACCAAAACGCCTTCTTTTGTAAGGGAGTCCTGAGCGCCATAGCCCTTGCCTGTTCCTACAAGATCAATGATAACAAGTCCTCCGACATTCATTAGAATCAGGCTCTCTTCAATAAGATCCCTGGCTGTGTTATTTAGCTCTTCTTCTTTTCCTACACCGTTAACATCTATAACAAGACCCGCCCGAGTGGGCTCGAAAAAAAGAACAATTCCCCTATCATCGATTTTCCCTCTACGCAGGCGTAGTATTTTTTCTTCCAGCTCCATAAAATAATAACTGTCGCCCTCTTCTTTAAAGGGAGGTCGATGCACTAGACCCAATTGGTTTTTTATTTCGATCTCTTTTTGTTTTTGTCTTAGCTCATCATATTCTTTTCTAACCTGGTACAAAGGCTTCTTTAATGCTTCTCTTCTAAAATAGACACCACTTAGATCTAGTTCTTCTAATAAACCGCGATAGGTGGTAGGTATTTCTCTAGAAAAAGAAAGGCTCTGGCCTGCCCTTAGAATCAGACTCTCTCCCATAAGACCATAGGAACGAGTAACCAGAGGGTGTTTATCCTCTTGTCTTTTTAAAATCTCGAAGGTTTCAATGGCTCCTAGATGGACCTTTTCTTGGCATAGACCCTTAAAAGGTCCAAGATCAATAAGATAACCCAGACCTTCTATTTTTTCGAGAACCTTTCCCCGATAAACTTCTCCCCTTTCGCCTTCTTTTAAAAAACTTCGTCCTTGGATCAGTCGATCATACTCAAAAACAAAGCGGCGGCGATAGGTAGCCGTCTCGTAACTGATTACCACAGGCTACTTCCTTCCCTATCATAAACATCCATGAGCCGTACATTGTAGCCATGCACTTCTTCTTCCTTTCCAAGAAGGGCCAAAAGAAGATCCGTTGGTTTAAGATTGGCTTTGCTTCCCGCCTGAAGAAGAAACTCATAGCCTTGAAGCTCTTCTTCAAAGGCCAGGATAAATTCTCGGGCATCTCTCTCGCGGTAATGCCCTTTTTTATTTCTTTTTGAAAAAAGTAGAGGATCACCATGTTCTATGACCCGGAGTTTTTCTTTATCACCGGTCAATAGATACCTGGCCGATTCAACAAGACTCATAAGGGAAGGGCTTTTTTCCACAACTTTATAAGAATGAAGGCTTAGCCCCCGAGGAAATTTAACTTTTTCTAAAAGGCTGGCCTCGGCACCCTCCATTAGTTCGATTTCTAAAAGCAGTTTTTGTGCCTCGACTCCCACCGCCAGTGGCAGGGCGAAATTCATAAGGGGTCTGGGGTTAAAGCCCTGGGAATGGGCCATGGGAAGACCGGCACTTTTAAAACAGCGCTCCAAGGTTTTCATCAGCTCCAAATGACTAAGGAACATCATAAGGCCTTCTTTTACCATCCACAGTCTAATCACCATAGCAAATTCCTCCAAAGCTCTTAAGATTGACTCCACAGCCCAAGCAACCTTCCCGGCAATCCGGGGTCAGCTCGCCACTTTGCGCTGCTTGCCACTCTTTTTTAAGAAAGTCTTTTTTAACACCTACATCAATATGATCCCAGGGTAGCACCTCATCAAGAGAAAAGCTGATTTCTTTGTCCAGATCCATACCCAGCTCTAAAAAGGCTTCACGCCAGAAATTGATGTTGAAGTGTTCATCCCAGGCGTCCAAAAAAGCCCCCTTGTGATAGGCCCGCTCTAACACCTCTCCCATTTTTCTACCACCTCGGCATATATGACCTTCGAGGACCGATGTCTTAGCATCGTGATAGTTATAGCGGAAATTTTTACCCCGTAGAAGTCCCTTTAGATAACGCTGTTTTTCTTGGAAATCTTCAACGTTTTCCTGGGCCATCCACTGAAAGGGCGTAAAGGGCTTGGGTACAAGACAGGAGGTGCTCACCGTTATCTCAAGATTCCTTTTTCCGGTCATCTCCTTATAAAGCTCAAAAACTCTCTTAGAAAGATCAGCAATGGCCTTTACATCCTCCATGGTCTCTCCAGGAAGGCCCATCATAAAGTAAAACTTTACCTTTTTATAGCCTTCTTTAAAGATTTCTTCCATGGTAGAAAAAAGGTCCGATTCGTCGACATTTTTATTTATAATATCTCTCATTCTTTGACTTCCCGCCTCGGGAGCAAAGGTTAAAGAGCCCTTTCGCTGATCCTGAAGAAGTCTAAGAACATCAATAGAAAAGGTATCCAGTCGCAAAGAAGGCAGGCTAAATCTCACGTGCTCCTCACTATATCGCTGGGTTAATTCATCCACCAGGGGATAGATCGCCGAATAGTCCAAAGTGGAAAGAGAACTTAAGCCCACTTCATCAAAGCCCCCTTCCTTTAGAAGGCTATCAATGGATTCAACCAGATTCTCAACACTTCTTTCCCTTACGGGGCGATAAATAATCCCTGCCTGACAGAAGCGGCAACCCTTAGTGCATCCTCTGAAAATCTCCATAACAGCCCTATCATGGACGATATCCATAAAGGGAGTGATCATTTGTTTTGGATAAAAACATTTGTCCAAATCATTTATCAGCGCTTTTTGAATTGGAAAGGGCGCCTCTTCAATTGTTGGACGCAGTCCCTGATATACATTCTCTTTATATTCTGGAGTATAGTATTTTGGGACATACACTCCTCGAAACTTCATGGCTTCTCTTAAAAAGATTTCTTTATTTTTTGTTTGGCTCCAGAGCCCCATGAGATCGAGCAAAACTTCTTCCCCATCTCCCAGAACAAAAAGATCTATAAAAGCGCTCATGGGTTCCGGATTAAAAGCACAGGGGCCACCGGCAATAATAGGAGGGTCTTCGGGCCCACGGTCCTGGGACCTAAGGGCTAGGCCACCAAGATCTAGCATTTTCAGAACCGTTGTAAAACTAAGTTCATACTGAAGAGTAAAGCCGATTAAATCAAAATCCTTCATAGGTCTTTTGTTTTCAATGGAAAAAAGCGGTGTTTTTCCCTCACGGATTAGTTTTTCCATATCACCCGCCGGCGCAAAAAGGCGCTCACACAAATAGTCTTCTTTTTCATTGATTAAACCATAGAGAATATGAAGGCCAAGATGGCTCATGCCTACCTCATAAAGATCGGGAAAGGCCAAAAGAAAGTCTGCCTTCACTTCCTGGGGATTTTTTATTATGGAGCCCCTCTCCTCACCTAAATAACGGGTGGGTTTTTCCACCTGTTTTAATAATTCTATAAATTTCATTTTCTACCTCGCTAGGGCAATTATACCTTAAGCTGGCAATAATGGGTAGAGGGCTAAAAGATCCCGGCTTCACGAAAACTAAAGCGCTCCTCTCTAGCGATGATGACATGATCCAGTAGTGGAATCCCTAGGAGCTCCCCCACTTCCTTAAGGCGCTTTGTGACCTGCTTATCCTCTTCGGAGGGCTTTGGATCTCCACTGGGGTGATTGTGAACCACTAAAACTGAAGCCGCACCATTTTTTACCGCCTTTTTAAAAACTTCTCTAGGGTGAACTAAAGAACGGTTGAGGGTTCCAATACTCACCACATCTTCACTTAGGATATTGTTTTTGCTATCTAGATGAAGGCAGATAAAAACTTCTTTTTGATAGTTTTGCATTTTTGTAAGCATATAGCTATAGACTGCTCCGGGAGAAGAGACGTTCATTGGACTAAGTGGTGCTGTCTTTGCCCTACGGGCGATCTCTAGTCCACAAAGTATCCTTGAGGCCTTGGCAGGGCCAATGCCAGGAAATTCCATAAGCTCATGAATCGTCATTTCTTCCAGTTGATGTAGACCCTTATCAAGGCTTGTTAAAAGCTCCTGAGCCAAAAAAAGTGCCGATTGACTACGGGTTCCACTTCCCAAGAGTACAGCCAACACTTCGGCATTGCTAAGGGCCTCCACACCCTTTTCCATAATCTTTTCCCGGGGTCGCTCCCAGATAGGAAGCTGTGTTATTGGTATGTTCATCCTCCACCTCCATTTACAGTATAGAGGCAAAAATAAAAAAGGAAGCCTCCTCTGGGGATTCTTCCTTTTTAGAAGGGTCTATTTACCGCTTAAGAGGTCTACGGAAAACTCTTCCTTTAAAATACTGTAGAGGCGGTTAAGGGGAAGGCCCATAACATTGAAGTAGTCACCTTCAATCCCCTCTATAAGAAGGCTTCCGAAACCCTGTATCCCATAGGCCCCAGCCTTATCGGTATACTCCCCGGTATCTAAATAGGCATTGATTTGCTGGGCGCTTAAAGGGGAAAATCGAACCTTGGTACAGACCACATCTTCAATAAGTTTACCGGTGTTTTTATCATGAAGAACCAAACCGCTGTACACTTCATGGCCCCGCCCTGAAAGAAGACTCAGCATCTCGAAGGCTTCGTCCCTATCTCTGGGTTTTCCCAAAACTCTACCGGCATAGACCAGGGTATCGCAGGCAAGAAGTATTCCACTGCGGTGTACATGCAGCCGGTCCTTTAACTTAAGTCTTGCGCTTTTAAGAACTAGTTTCTCAGGGTCTGTTTCATCCATGGGCTCAGCAATATCACTGGCGTCATAGACCACATCCGCACTAATCCGCGAAAGAAGTTCACGTCTTCGTGGGGAAGAAGATATAAGAACAATCATCTCCTGCCTCCTTTTCTGCCTAGCACTTCTACTTTTACTTCACCAATAAGGTAGAAACTTCCCATAACAAAAATCTGATCCTCTTTACTGGCTTTTTCTAAAACTAGGCTCAGGGCTTTTTTGTAATCTCTATCGCCTTGGGCTATTACACCCCTCAGAGCTGCTTCTTTTTGAAGTTCCTCTACAGAAACCACCTGATCTCCCACGGGCTCTGTAAGAACCACTTCACGAAAAAGAGGAAGAACCAAATCAAGGACGTCTTTATAATCCTTATCGGAGCGCATTCCTAAAAGAAGCAGGCGGCGGCCCTTTTCTTCAGGGGTCAGGATTTGAGCCACAGCCTTAATGCCATGGGCATTATGGCCTCCATCAATAAATATAGCAGGATTATCCGCTATCTTTTCAAGGCGCCCAGGCCAGCGAGTCTTTAACAATCCTTTTTTTATTTCTTCTTCGCTCAAATCAATACGATTGTCGTCTCTTAAAATATGCAAGGTCTCGATGGCCAAAATCGCATTGTCGATTTGATGTCTTCCAAGAAGACCAATCTTATACTGGCTTTCCTTGTAGCGAAAATGGTTTTCAACAAGATCACAACGTATAATCTCCAGTTGCGATTCATCAATCGGATAAAAAGAAGTAGCTTCTTTATTGGCAGTATTTCTCAAAACCTCCATAACCTCAGGAAGCTGGAGGCCACTTACAACGGGAACCCGGGGTTTAATAATGCCGGCCTTCTCCCCGGCAATAGCTACAAGAGTATCTCCAAGATAGGCTTGGTGGTCTAGGGCAATCGGTGTAATCACCGATACAATGGGTTCTTCCACCGCGTTGGTAGCATCGAGTTTCCCGCCAAGACCCACTTCCATTACGGCGTATTCAAGGCCTATATCATCAAAAAACCAAAGGGCTGCAGCAGTGAGTATTTCGAATTCCGTTGGGTGGTCAAAGCCCTCGGCTACAAGTTCATCACAGGCGAGCTTAACTTTCTCAATACTCTTGGCAAGTTCAGAATCCTTAATAAGTTTGCCATTGTAGGAAAAGCGCTCATTATAGTGAACCAGATGGGGAGAACTGTAGAATCCGGCGCTATAACCCGCTTCTAAAATCACATTGTAAATCATGGCACAGGTGGAACCCTTGCCATTTGTTCCGGCAACATGAATGATCTTCAGCCTTCTTTCCGGGCTATCGAGCTTATTTAGAAGTCTTTTTATATTGTCAAGACCCAGTTTTCTTCCCAGTTTGTAGGATTGATTTAAAAAGTCCAAGGCCTGTTCTATTCTCACTGAATTTTCTCCTTTATAAGTTTTATTTTCCCGTGGAGCTCCTCTTCCAGTCTGAGAAAGGACTGGAGTTTTTCCTCTTCTTTTTCAACCAGTTCCGCTGGAGCTTTTCCAATAAAACCAGGATTGTCCAGCTTTCCTCTGCCCCGCTTGATTTCTGATTGAACCTTTTCCAAGTCTTTTTTTAGACGTTGAAATTCCTTTTCATGGTCGATTAACTCATCCAGGGGAAGATAGAGACTCAGTCCATCGAGAAGAATGGGTGAAGCATCGCCCACATCCTCCCTGGCAATACTAAGCTCCTCACTGGAAGCTAGAGCTTTAAAATAGCTTCCATAGGCAAGGACCTCCTGGGCTCTGGGCCCTTGAAGAAATACTCTGCCTTTTTTCGAAGGGGGAATATCCATTTCCGCCCGAAGATTTCGAATTCGAGTGATGGCTTCTTGTAACAGCCCCATCAACTCTTCTTCCTGGGGATAGTTACTTCCTACCTGTGGCCAGGTACTTTTAATAAGATGGCTTTTTCTTTGCGGTAAATGCTGCCAAATTTCTTCGGTAATAAAGGGCATAAAGGGATGAAGAAGCTGCAAAATCTCTTCCAGTACAAAAAGAAGCACTCCTTGCTTTCCTTCCTTTTTATCCATATTTTCGCTGTAAAGGGCTTCTTTACTTAGCTCTATAAACCAGTCACAATAATCATTCCATACAAAATCGACTACCCTATCGGCGGCTTGACCTAACTCATAGCGCTCTAGGCTCTTTTCTACACCCTGGGTGGTTTGGGACAGCTTAGAAAGTATCCACTTATCGGCAAGATCAAGAGCTTGTTCATCGATGGGATAGGATTTATCTTCTAGGCTACCTAGGAGAAAGCGCGAAGCATTCCAAAGTTTATTGGCGAAATTTCTTGCTGCTTCAACTTTTTCAATCATAAATCGCGTGTCGCTACCCACCGAGGTTCCACTGATTAACATAAAACGTAGAGCATCGGCGCCGTACTCTTCAATGATTTCCAGGGGATCCGTACCATTATTTAGGCTCTTAGAAATTTTTCTTCCCCGGGCATCGCGAACAATCCCGTTAATTAAAGTATGGTGAAAAGGTGCAACTCCAATTTGCTTAAGTCCTGAGAACATCATCCGTACTACCCAGAAAAAGATAATGTCATAACCGGTAACCAGTACATCGGTAGGATAGAAATAATCCATCTCCGGTGTAGCATCGGGCCAGCCCAGAGTAGAAAAGGGCCAAAGGGCTGAGCTAAACCAAGTATCAAGGACATCTTCATCCTGGTGAATATGACCCCCACCACATTTCTCACAGCTTAGGGGCATTTCACGACTTACCATCATCTCGCCACAGTCTTCACAATAGTAAGCAGGAATTCGGTGGCCCCACCATAGCTGCCTAGAAATACACCAATCCTTGATGTTTTCCAGCCAGTGATCATATATCTTTACAAAGCGTTCGGGAACAAACTCCATTTCGCCTTTTTCAACGCTTTCCAGAGCCAATTTTGCCATGCTATCCATTTGAACAAACCACTGAAGGCTTTCCCGGGGTTCAATAGGTTGGTGGCAGCGGTAGCAGTGTCCGACGGAGTGGTTATGGTTTTTGACCTCCACAAGATAGCCCTGCTCCTTAAGATCTTCTACAATTTTCTTTCTTGCCAAAAAGCGGTCAAGTCCGGCATAATTTCCACCCTCTTCATTTATAAGGGCTTTGGGCGTAAAGATATTAATAGACTCAAGATTATGACGCTTTCCGATTTCATAGTCATTGGGGTCATGGGCCGGAGTTACCTTAAGTGCTCCTGTGCCAAGCTCCCTGTCTACATATTCATCGGCTATAATGGGGAGTCTTCTTCCAACAAGGGGAAGAAGAGCATATTTACCAATTAGATTTTCATAGCGGGAATCCTGGGGGTGTACCGCTATGGCCGTATCCCCCAACATGGTTTCCGGTCTAGTGGTGGCGATAATCAGTTTCTCCTGGCTGCCTTCAATGGGATAGCTAATGGAGTAAAAGGCTCCTTGCACATCTTCATGCTCAACCTCAGCATCACTAAGAGAGGTGCCACAGTCACTGCACCAGTTGATTAGCCTTGTGCCCCTATAGATAAGCCCTTCATTAAAAAGTTTAACAAAGACTTCTACTACAGCCTTGGAACAGCCCTCGTCCATGGTAAAGCGTTCTCGGCGCCAATCGCAACTGTTACCCAGTTTTTTCATCTGGTTGACGATGGTGCCACCATATTCTTCCTTCCACTGCCAGGCTTTTTCGAGGAATTCTTCCCGGGTGAGGTCTTCTTTATTTCGACCTTCTTCCCGACGTATTTTATCCAAAATCTTTACTTCGGTTGCAATGGAGGCGTGATCCGTGCCGGGAAGCCACAGAGCTTCAAAGCCCTTCATTCTCTTATAGCGAATAAGGATATCCTGCATAGTGTGGTTAAGGGCGTGGCCCTCGTGAAGACTCCCTGTAATATTTGGTGGTGGTAGGACAATGGTAAAGGGCTTTTTGTCGGGATTTACTTCAGCATTAAAATCTCCGCTTTCCATCCACATTGCGTAAATTCTATCTTCAAACTGGTGGGGATCATAGGTCTTGTCCATAATATGTTTTTCCATTATAGCCTCCTGGCTTCTCATTATAAAAAAAACGGCTTGACGTTAGGGACGTCAAACCGTGGTACCACCCTATTTCTGCCTTTCGGCACTTTACAAGCGTTAAGGGGCTTTCCCCGCAAATCTAAAAGGCGACCTTCGTATCCACTATGGGAAGATTTTCACCAAACATCTTCTCTCTAGAGCCATAGGCGGAACTACTCTTCCTCTATTACTAATCTACAAGATGATAATAGGCCTTTTATCTCCCTTTGTCAATCAAAATGAAGAGGGATTTCTAGGAGGATACGACCTTCTTGCTGAGCACTCAAAAAATGATGGTTCTGAAGATATTCATCTATGATATCAAAACTTGAGGTACTTACGCAGCGGATCGGTCCATTGGTCTTGATTCTTTCGATATTTATTCCAAAGGTTTCTTCCAGGATCCCGTAATGAAACATCTGCATAGCAATCTTGTATTTATCTTCTTTTTTTAGAGGTTGACCTGAAAATAGTACCTCCTGGACTTCCCCATGACCTTCCACTCTTACAGATACATTCTGGCTGTATTGATAAAATTCATGGGTCTCTCCGGCATAAACTTTTTTGAAAAAAGTCCCTAGCATATTTTTAAGCTCCTGACCATCGACGGTAAAGCTCATGATGGCTTCATCATAGGGAAAAATTTCTCTTAATTTAGAAAGGGTTACTATCTCCTCCATCCTAGTACCCCGGATGGAACCCGATCCTAAAATAAACAGATCGACATCCAGCTGATTTCTGAACATATCAGCAAATAAGTTTCCCAGTTCTGTTTCCACGTAACGACTAGGATGTTCTAGCGGTCTTTTGAGCCTTGAAATCAAACTATTGTACTTTATATCCACTTCCCTTGAATAGTTCTCCAAGACTTCGTCCAAGACATAATCTCGGGGACAGTGACTATCATCTATGGGAATGGCCTCCCAGGTAAACTCATGAATGGAATTGGTATCCATATTGATAATAATATCAAAGCGTCCAATATGAGTACTTCCCGTACCCACCTGAGCGATAAGAATATCCTTTACCTTAGCTGGCTGATCCATCATGGTATGGGAGTGACCTCCTAAAATAAGGTCTACCCCGATTTCTTCGGGAAGCAGTCCTGCCAACTCTACATCCTTATCAAAACCAATATGGGTTAGCAAAACCGTGAAGTCAATATCAACATCCTTATAGTTGTTGCAGATATACTCGACCTCTCTGGCGGCTTCTCTCACATCAACAAAGGATCCTAAAAGGGGGTCGCGTCCTGCATAACTTAATATATCCTCGGTAATTAGGCCAATAAAAAGAATGCGAATTCCACCTACCATCATAACCTGGTGACTCTTAAAAAGCCTGGTATTGGTAGGGCGAATATGAAGGTTGGCATTTATAATAGGAAAGTGGGCGCAGCGCTCAAGAAACATTAAATGGGCCAGCCCATAGTCAATCTCGTGATTGCCCAGGGTCACAATATCGGGCCCGAGGAGATTCATCACATCGATGGTGGACACTCCCCGGTACTCTTGATCGATAATGGAGCCCTGGAGCATATCTCCTGCAATGGCGTAGATAACATTTTCTTCTTCCCTGCGGACTTTTTGAACATAGCCCGACAGCAAGGAGAGACCTCCTAAGAGGGCCTCATTGTCCTCTTTTGCGAAAAAATCGCCATGAATATCGTTATTATGGAGTAAAGTAAGTTTTTTAAACTTCACTTGGACTCCTTTCTCCCCCAAACCAAATAGGCACCTAGGCCAATTAGAATCAAGGGCCAGATTAGACCTCTTGCAAAGTGTGGCAGCAGAGGGATGAGATAGCGCTGTGCAAGAAGTACTACACCAATAAAGACCAATATTACTCCTAGGGCAAAGCCGGTATTGTTTTTCTCATCGGCGCCATAAACCTTTTGCTGTGCATTATAGGCCCTATCTTCAGGGTTAATAGGTTCCTTGGGTAAAACAATGGCCGCCAAAAAGTAAAAAAGTATCCCTACTCCCATAAAACCCATAGCCACAAAAGCCAGCCTTATAAGTGTCACATCAATACGAAAATATTCAGCCATTCCACCGCATACTCCCGCTAGGATAGAATCACTGTTTGATCGGTATAAGTGTTTCATTGCCTACCTCCCATTTCTTTTGGGGATTACAAGAGCCGCTATAATATAGGCTAACACTCCCGAGCCTCCCATGACTGCAAATAGGAGCCAGGCAAGTCTTACTACATTGGAATCAATTCCAAAGTATTCGCCGATGCCGCCACAGACTCCTGCCAACCGGGCATCATCGCTTCGATAAAGTTTTTTTGACTTCATTGATTCTCCTTGGAAAAAATCTCTTTCTTCCTTTACTTCTTCCTCTACCTTTTTTTCTTGGTAGATCATGCGGTCCATTTCCTCTGAGAGTTGTTGCAAAATAAGATTATCTACATCATAATAAAATCCATCAATTTTTCTAACAGGCAGTACATGAATCGAGGTACCGCTCATAAAGGCCCCTTCCATGGTAAAGAGCTCATCGGTGCGCACCGTTCTTTTCACCACAGTAATATTGAGCTTCTGGGCAATGTCAAGAACCTTTTGCCGAGTAACTCCCAGTAGGACATCTTCATCCTTGGCGGTAATCAGAACACCATCTCTAATAAAGAAAATATTGGCTCTCTCACACTCGCCGACTTCCCCGCCATAAACGTAAAGAAGAGAATAAACGCCCTTTTCTTCACGATAGCTTTTGGCCCGCTCAATAAGCTGGGGATCGATAAATTTGACTTGAGGGTTGTGGCGCAGATGTTCAAAGGTGGCAAGAAGCACTCCCTCTTTTTTCATCTCTTCGGTGGGGTAGGTTCCTTCCACGGTTTGAAGGGTATAGGCTCCATCGCCAACTTCAACTTCAATGCGAAGATTGTGAGGGTCCTGTCTTTGGGCGGCAAGATCAACAATTTGTTTTTCCATGAAAGTCAGATCCATTGCTTCTTGGTTATAAAACTCCCAAGATTTTTGTAATCTATCCAGATGCTCTTTTAAAAAAACGGGTTTTCCCTCTAACACTCGCAAAACTTCATAAATTTTTTCCATATATACCTCCAGTTGCATGTCTTAAGTATACCACTTTTTGTAACAATTATTCATCTTTGCCCTGGAAAAGCTTGTTTATGAACATACGTTCTGATATGCTCTTCTTAAAGGAGATCCTATGTTTTTTCATGTTGATGTCAATAGTGCCTATTTAAGTTGGGAAGCCAGCTACCGCTTGATGCGCGGAGAAGAACTGGATCTTCGCACCATTCCTTCGGCCATCGGGGGCAATCCTGAAAAAAGGCGAGGGATAATTCTTGCGAAAAGTATGCCGGCTAAGGCCTATGGAATTCAAACCGGCGAAACCCTAGTCACAGCCTTTAGTAAATGCCGAGGACTTACCGTAGTAGCTCCCAATTTTACCCTCTATCAAAAATGTTCAGCCGCTCTAACGGAGCTGCTTAAAAGTTACACTCCCAAGGTTCGAGCTTTTAGTATCGATGAATCCTTTCTAGATATGGGCTCTGTAAAGGAGCCCATGGCTCTAGCCGATCAGCTAAGACAAGAGGTGGAAAATACTTTGGGATTTACCGTTAATGTCGGTGTAGGCCCCAATAAACTCCTGGCCAAAATGGCTTCAGACTTTAAAAAACCCAACCGTGTACACAGCCTTTTTTACGAAGAAATCCCACAAAAAATGTGGCCTCTTCCTGTGGGAGAACTTTTTATGGTAGGAAGAAAAACCCAGGAAAAACTTCTTCTAATGGGCATTGAGACCATTGGCGATCTAGCCGGCGCCGACGCCCAGTTACTCTACCGCACCATGAAGAGCCACGGACTACTGATTCACGAATACGCCAATGGAAGAGAATTTTCCTCCATTGAAAGTTACAGTCCCTTTGAAGCCAAAGGGGTGGGAAATTCCACTACCCTACCCCGGGACATAGAGGACAAGGAGCTGCTGGAGCTCTATCTACTTGGTATCAGTGAAATGGTGTCCTTTCGCCTCAGAGCCATCAATAAAATGTCCTATGTAATGAGCATCCACTACAGGGATCGAAATTTTAAAACAAGAAGGCTCCAGAGAAAGCTCTCGGCTCCCTTAGATGCCACGCCCTCTATTTATAAACAGGCAAAGCTGCTTTTTTACGAACTTTGGGAGAAAGAGCCCCTGCGTCAAATCGGTATTTCCTTAAGTGAACTTGTCGGAAATCAGTCCTATGAACAAAGCTTTTTAGATGAAGATCAAGAAAAACTCAGAAAGGTCGATGCCACCATTGATGATTTAAGAAACCGTTATGGAAAACAAATTATCCAAAGAGCCAGCTTCCTCTACGCTCCGGTGGATCCCATGATTGGTGGAGTGGGAGAAGATAAAAACGACCTTATACTTACCAGCAAGCTATAAAAAACCCCTTCTTGAGAAGGGGTTAGTTTTCTTGTTCTTCAAAGATTCCTTTGACAAAATACTCAGGATCAAACTCTGCAATATCGTCGAGCTGCTCGCCCAGGGTCATAAAGACCACGGGTAAATCCAACCTGTCTTTTATAGCAAAGACAAATCCTCCCTTACTGGAGCCATCCATCTTTGAGAGAATCAGCCCATCGATCTTGGCATATTCCTTAAAGAGTTCGGCCTGGGTAAGGGCGTTTTGCCCCGTAGTGGCGTCAAGTACAAGAAGGGTGAAAATTTCCTCTTCCTTGTATTCCCGGTGGATGATCTTGGAGATTTTTCCAAGCTCCATCATAAGGTTTTTCTTATTATGAAGTCTTCCGGCGCTATCGCAGATAAGCACGTCGATTTGCCTACTCTTAGAAGCCTGTATGGCGTCATAAATTACACTGGCAGGATCGCTGCCCTCCTGATGGCGAATCATATCCACTCCGGCACGTCCTGCCCAAACCGCCAGCTGCTCAATGGCGGCAGCCCTAAAGGTGTCAGCGGCGGCCAAAAGCACAGTTTTTCCATCCTTTACCAAAAGATTGGAGAGCTTGCCAATGGATGTGGTCTTACCGGCGCCATTTACACCGATAACAAGGATTACCTTGGGTGGATTCTTCCTATCGAAAACCTTCTGCGAGGAAATCTTTGAAACCAGTATTTCTTCAAGCAGGGGCTTAACCTCGGTGGGTGAGGAGAGCATTCCATCGTAGACCTTTTGCCTTAGCTCCTTTAACACCAGTTCTGTGGTCTCAAAGCCAAGGTCCGCCAGGATTAGAATTTCCTCCAGCTCTTCAAAAAACTCATCGTCGACTTCACTGTAATAGCCAAAGAGCCGATCGATCTTTGTGGCCAGGTTTTTACTGGTTTGGGTCAATGACGCTCGGAAGCGTTGGAATAAACTACTCATGATTCCTCCATTTTTAGGGATACCAGGGATGAAATCCCCTTTTCTTCCATAGAAACGCCATAAAGAGCATCGGCAAATTCCATAGTCCCCTTTCTGTGGGTAATTAGAATGAATTGGCTTCCCTCGGAAAACTCCTCAAGAAATGTACCAAAACGTTGAATATTAATATCATCCAAAGCCGCCTCAATCTCATCGAGAACATAAAAGGGAGCTGGTTTTGTCTTGAGCACTGCAAAAAGCAGAGCAATGGCGGTGAGGGCCTTTTCACCACCGCTTAAAAGATTCATATGTTGAAGCTTTTTACCCGGTGGCGAAGCTAAAATTAGAATATCACTTCCCAATACGTCATCGGGATCTTCCAGTAGAATATCCCCCTGACCCCCTCGGAAGAGGTGGCTAAATATTTCTTTGAAATTCTCCCGGATGGCCACAAAGGTTGAGGAAAACTCTTCCTTCATTCTGCGCTCTAGGGAGTAGATGGTGCTCTCCAAATCTTTTTTGCTTGCGGCAATGTCTTCGAGCTGCTCCTTAAGAAAGCTGTGGCGCTGATCTACTTCATCGAATTCTTCCGGTGCCTTGAGATTGACGGGCTCCAGTTCCAACATTTCTTGGCGTATTTTCTTTCGATGGGACCTTGGTACATCACAGTAAAGCTCAAGATCTTTAATTTGGAGCATACTCATCTCATATAGTCGCCACACTTCCTGGGACAGGGCATTTTTGCGTTCTTCAAAACGACTAAGACGAATCTCTTTTTTGCTTTGAATATCTCGCAGTTTATAAATTTCTTCGTCTAAGACTTCTCTTTTTTCCTCAAGCTCGGGGAGTTTGATTCTTAAAGTATCTATCTCCTTTTTCACTATAAAGGCCTGGCCGTCGAGCTTTTTAATCTCCCTTTGCTCCTGGCTGTAAATTTCGCGCAGGCTATCGAGGTCCTCTAGAAGAAGGCGGTTTTCCTTGGCATATTCTCTTTCTTTGTACTCCTTATCCCGCTGCCTTTTCTCTTTTTCATCTTTTCGCAGTTCTAGATTTTTTAAATCCTCTTCCCATCGCTTCGTTTCTTCAAGGACTCGTGCCTCTTCAAGGCGCAAACTGAGATGTTTCTCACGAAGTTGATCTAGATTTTTTAGATCCGAGGAGGTCTCCAAACTCAGTAGATCTTTTTCTTCTTGTGCTAGGACTTCGAGGCGATTTGTAAGCTGCTCCCACCTCTTGTTGAGTTTTTGCCATTGAATCCTTTGTGTGTTAAGACTTTCTTCACTACGCTCCTTTTTAAAACTATTTAAACGTTCTTCGCTGTGAAGTATATTTTCTTTTTCTTTCATGGATTTTTCTTCTTTAATTAAAAGGGTCTTTTCTTGAGCAAGCTTTTGTTCTAAGCCTTTGATCTCAAAACCAAGATTCTCATTATCGCGGATTTCTTTTTCAAGTTGTTTGAGAGAATTTTCTTTTTCTTGTTTTTCTTCGCGATCTTCGTCTAGTTTTAAGCTGATTTCAAAGGGACTGGCGCTGCTTTGCACGCCATAGTAGAAACCTTTATCCAGTCGCTCGCCCTTAAGAGTTACCCGCAGGCTATCGCCGGGGCCCTCTAAAGCCTCTTCTAAATTTTCGTAAACCAGAATTCCAGCAAGCAGACCTGTTCCAAGCTCGGGATCCTTTACGAAGCCATCAAGGCTGCCCAGACTTTTTTTATCTTGGTGCTTTTGCTGGGCAAAATCGTCATAGATAAGGTTAACGGGATGATTTTCCACCTTTTTTGCCCAGTGGGAAAAGGGAACGCCTCGAAGGTCTAGGCTATTAATACCTTGGGCTAGGGCGGCCTCTAGAGCTTTTTCATAGCCCTTTTGGGGTCTGATTTTTTTATATAGGATATCTCCCCCCAGAAGCTTTCTTGCCTGCTCAAGGTTTTTCTCTCCTTCTTCTTCCCATTTTTCATAGAGGGCAATATTTTTATCTAAAGCGGAAATTTCAGAAAGGAGCTCTGCTCGTCGGGTTTTTAAAAAGCTTTCTTTTTCTTGAAAAAGCTTTTTATCCTCTTCCAGTTGGAAATTTTCCCTACGCTGGCGAAGGAGTTGCCTTTCTAAAGCAGATCTGTTTTGAAACAGTCGGCTTTTAGTATCTTCCAGTTCGTAAAAGTTCTTAAAAAGTTCTGCTTTTTCCTTTTCCTGGTCCTTTATGAGCTCCTGGAGCTCCGCTCTTCTTTTGTCGATGTGATTGAGTTCCAGTCTTGTTTCCTGGAGCTCCGAAGTTACCTTTTCTTTTTTACTTTGAACTTCCTGGGCTCCCTTACTGTGGAGACTTTGAAGGCTACCTAGGCGATGAATCTCTTCATTGAGCTCTCTCAGCCTATTTTTTGTCAGCTCTTCTTTTATTTTTACCTCCTCTATTTTTAGGAGGAGATTTTCTTCTTTTTCAAAATAGCTTTCTTCGCTTCTTAGATGCTCCATTTCCCGCTGAAGTTGACGATGACGCTCTTCTTTAATGCGAAGTTCTACATAGTTTTCATCGCGGACTTTGGTTTTTTCTCGAAGAAGTTCTTGAAAGAGTTCAAACTGTTTTTCCCATTCATTTCTTTTTACTTCCAGAATTTCTCTTTCTTCCTGCAAAGTGCTTTTTTCTTGTTGCAACTTTTCCAAATCGTAACCACTGCGTCTAAGGCTGCGATTTAGCTCTTCTTCTTCCTTTTCATAGCCAAGGTAATCTTCCTTGGCATAAAAAAGATCCAGTTCCTTGGCACTTTTAGATAGATCCAGATAACGAACCGCCTTTTCTTTTTCTCTTAAAAGAGGCTCACGTCGCTCATCGAGTTCCCCAAGAATATCCATCATGCGTAGGTAGTGGTCTTCTACTCTAACTAGGCGCCTTTTGGCTTCCTCCTTTTTATAATGCAAAAGGCTTATGCCCGAGGCTTCTTCAAAAATCTTTCTGCGATCATCCTTATTTTCTTTAAGGATGTTATCGATATCACCCTGACTTATAAGAGAGTAGCCGGTGATGCCCACGGCGGTGTCCATAAAAAGTTGTCGCAGATCTTTAAGGCGTACGGAAAGACCATTGACCTTATAGGTGGATTCGCCACTGCGGTGAAGGATACGCTCAATACTGAGTTCATCTAGCCCCCCGGGAGAAAGCTGCTTCGCACCGGAGAAAATCAGTCTTACCGAGGCAAAGTTTTGAGAGGGTCTATGTTTTGTACCAGAAAAAATCACATCCTCCATGCGCCGGGCACGTAAAGATGTGCTGCTTTGTTCGCCTAGAACCCAGCGGATAGCATCTATAATATTGCTTTTTCCACAACCATTGGGCCCCACAATGCAGGTTACCCCGGGTAAAAAATCGATATGGGTGCGATCTGCAAAGGATTTAAAGCCTTTGAGTTCGATGGATTTAAGAAACATATGTGATCCTAGTGAATGGGTACAAAGTGTCCTCCTTGTAAAAAGCCACCTCGTGGCACAGTGTCATTTAATGTATATACTAAAGAAATGCCTCTTTGTTCAAAGTAAATCACATTCTCCTTGCCATGACCAAGAAGATAGGACAGTTCCTTAGGGTGAATTTCTATTTCCCAGGGGCCTACTATTTTTTTTAAGGCCTTTTGGTAGAGCCTGCCCATAACTAACCCCCGAAGGGCGGGATGATAGGGTCCGGCCACAATAGAATCTAAAAAGCTTTTTTCAGAAGAATAGAGTCCTAGGCGGATTACGGGGATTTGTGCTCCCATAAAAAGCGAAAGAATGTCGCTACAAATCTCCACGGTTTCTTCCAAATTCCATGGAGTATAAAATCCTTTATTCATCATATTTTCTAGAGGTGTTCCCTTAAGCACTAAAGTCGGGTAAATTCTCACAAAGGCAGGTTTAAGGGAAATTATTTTCTCCGCTGTAAAAATAGCTGCATCGTAGTGATCCTCGGGCAGGCCCGTCATCATCTGAAGGCCCAGGGCTATCTCTTTTTGGCGGACAAGGTTTACTGCTCGCAGGACATCTACAATGCCATGGCCCCGGCCGCTGGCCCGCAGGACACTAGTGTCCAATGACTGCACACCAAGCTCAATGGTAGATATGGGATAGTCCGATAAAAATGCCATCTCTTCTTCGTCGATGGCGTCGGGACGGGTTGAAAAACGTATACCTTCTATACCATGCTGTCCCACATAGCTTCTAGCAATATCGAGATAAAAGGATTGTTCTTCTTTGGTGAGGGCAGTAAAACTCCCCCCAAAAAAGGCAATTTCCTTAGGTATAGCGTCTTCAAGGGTGCTTAAATAAACTTCTATGGTTCTTTTGATTTGTGCTTTATTAGGAAGCTCTGCCTTACCGGTAATAAGTCGCTGATTGCAGTAAACGCAGTTATAGTGGCAACCTTGGTGGGAGATAAATATTGGAATATTACTGTGAATCTTCACCCAAAACCTCCCTTGCAGCCCTTTGCTGGGCTTCTCTTTTGCTTGTTCCTTCACCGGTGGCGGCCAAAACTCCATCAATATACAGCCCTATTGAATAGAGGCGACTGTGATCGGGGCCTGAAACTCCAAGTACCTCATAATTAATCAGGCGCTGCTGTTTTTGACACTGAATTTGCAGGCTACTTTTGTAGTCAATATAGCCTCCACCCCTTTGGATTTCTTTCATATCTTCAACAAAATGATGCAGGAAAAACCGGTCGGCCTCTTCTAAACCAAGATCCATAAAAAGAGCCCCTATAAAAGCTTCAAAGCTATCACTCAGAAGGGATGGCCGTTGTCGCCCTTGGCTTAGTTCTTCCCCCTTGCCCAGAAGAAGCTCCTTATGAAGACCCAGTTTTTTTGCCATCTTCGAAAGAGAAGCCTCACAGACAATTGCAGCCCGAAGTCGACTCATTTCCCCTTCTCTTTGCGGGAGATGGGTAAAAAGGTAGCGACTGACAATAAGGTCAATTACCGCATCACCAAGAAACTCGAAGCGCTGATTGTTTTCTTTTAGACCTTGTTCGTTTTGATAAGAAGGATGAACCATTGCCATACTATAAAGATTTGAATCCCTATAGGGAATCTCCAGTTTTTTCAATAAGTTCTTCACGCTTTAACCTTTCTATCAATGTTTTTTCAAGATCTTCCAACATGGCACTTTCTACATATTTTTCCAAGAAATACAGGGCGTTCATTATAGCTTTGGCATCACTGCTACCATGGGCTTTGGCTAGATATCCTTTCACCCCTAGAAGAGGTGCTCCTCCGTATTCTTTATAATCAAGATGCTTCATAAAATCAATAAGAGAGTTCTTAATCAAAAGTGTACCGATTTTCCCTCGCAGTGTAGATAGAAGGTTTTCTTTAAGCAATCCACCAAAGCTCTTTGCCATACCTTCTCCCAATTTCAAAATCACATTGCCGGTAAAGCCATCGGTTACAATTACATCGATGTCTCCCTTGGGAATGTCTCGGCCTTCGATACTGCCCACAAAATTAATTGGCAGGGCTTCTAGTAAAGGATAGCTCTCCTTTACAAGAAAATTGCCTTTTCCTGCTTCTTCGCCGATATTAACAATGGCTACCCTGGGATTGGATTTTCCCATAACCTTTTCTTTATAGAGGCTGCCCATTAGAGCAAAATCCCTGATGGATGTAGGCTTTACATCGGCATTGGCTCCAGCATCCAAAAGAAGGGTCATCTCCTTTGCCGTTGGAAAGGGAACCGCCAGCGCCGGACGCTCAATACCGCCCAAACGACCTAACCTAAGAAGACCCCCGGCCATTAGAGCCCCACTGTTGCCCGCCGAGAGAAAACCGTCAATCTTTTTGTCTTTTAAATCTACGATCCCCCGAACCATAGAGGAATCTCTTTTCCTACGAATGGCTTCCACGGGAGCATCATCCCCGGTGATAAACTCCGTGCAGTTTACGATTTCAAAGGGACAAGAAGAATCGAACTTCAAGATTTCTTCTTTGCTTCCGTAGAGCACAAGATCTGCTTTAATCTTTTTTGCGGCGGCATAGGCCCCCTTTAAAATTTCATGAGGAGCATGATCTCCTCCATGTACATCAATACCAAGGCGCATATAAACCTCCTATTTGTAGTCTCGAGTATACCACAGCAACCCATCAAAATAAAGAAAGCCCCTTCCTTTTTACAAAAAAAGGAAGGAGGCTCTTCTATAACATTACTTCAAATAATATTGATACCAAACCATTTAGCCATAATAACAAGTAAAATAATAGTAATATAGGTAAAGGCCACTACCACAGCATATATTCGCTTGGCGGGACCCAGAAGCACACTTGGACCAGCAGATAAAATCATACTGAAGTTGAGCACTAAAACCATTAGCAGAAAGGGTCCTCGCACCACAAAACTGACAAATAAAAGAAGCACCCCACCCAAAATACCCGGTAGACTATAATCGCCCACCCAGTCCATAAAATCCGGAAGTTCTCTTTTATCTCTAAAACCAAAGTGTTCAATTCCATAGGCTAGAAAAGCGAGGCCTCCTTGAGCCCCTAGAATAACCAAAAATACCAGTGGAAGGATTTTCCACTGTTTAACTAATAAATAGGATGTGCCGGTAATAAGAAGACTATTAAAAATAAAAACCAGTAATGTATAATATTCCGGCCGCTTCATGTTAGTCACATCTGCTTTTTCATTGCGAAGAGGAGACTCATAATTTTGGTTCTTCTTGGGTAAAGCTCTAGTATACTCTTGATTTTCTCCACAGTAGGGGCATATACGAAAGTGGTCATCAATTGCTTTATTGCAGTATATGCACTTTTTCAATGTTTTCACCCCTTTTGAAAAAGCCCTCTAAGGGGCTTTATTCTTCGACAGCTAAAACTTCTGCGCCGTTATATTTGCCGCAATTAAGGCAAACATGATGGGGCATTTTCTTTTCGTGACAACTTGGGCACTCCACCAGGTGGGGTGCATTCATCTTAATATTGCTTGCTCTACGCTTATCTCTTCGAGCTTTGGATGTTTTTCTTTTTGGAACTGCCATGGTATCTTACCTCCTAGTCTTATATTAATGTCAGCAACTTTTCAAGCCTTGGATCCACTGGTTTATCACAAGTGCAGCCTTCGGTGTTAAGATTGGCGCCACACTGGATACAAAGTCCTAAGCAATCTTCTGAACAGATGATTTGCCCAGGTCTTTCGAGAACAAATTCCTGTCTTGCAATTTCTGCAAGGCTCATCCCCATCGTTTCTTGATCCAATTGCTCACAATAATCGATATGGATTTCACACTGACAAGGTTCGAGGCAACGATCGCAGGTTGCGTTTTGAAGAGCATCCCCTTCAAATTCCAAGATGATCTCCTGATCAACTTTTCTTACGTTTCCCCGTATTTCTGCTTTATCAACAGTATCTCCACCAAGATCAAGTTCCAGTAACTGATCAAAATCAACCCTATCAACCTGTTGGAGAGCGTTTAAAAACTTCTTCATTTCACACCTCGATATAACACTAAAAGTATAAACACAGTAGCGGTCTTTGTCAAGTTATTTTGTTTTGTCTTCTTAAAGAAAAGACCTCTATTGGGCTTTATATTCAGTAGAAGAATTTAATTTAGTTTTTATCGAAAAAAGATCTTCCCTGGCTAAGAATATCCGCCCAAACACTAAGAGCCGTTGCTTCACCTCCGGCGCCGGGGCCCGAGAAGAAAAGCTCCTTAGTGTATTTTGTTTTAAATTCAATAGCATTGATTCCATCATCAATAGAGTAAAAAGGACTCTGTCTATCGACTTCCTCAAGGCCTACCTGAATGCCTTCTATGTTGGCCCGAGCTATCAGTTTAAGCTTATTTGAAGTCTTTATCTGAGCTGCTTTTTCAATGCCTTCTCTCTTAATTACCTTAGGATAAGTGCCAAAGACCAGATTGGATAAAATTCCAATTTTATGAAGACTGTCAAAGCCCTGTAAATCAAGGCTAGGGTCAGCTTCAAGGTATCCCATATCATTGGCTTTTTCAAGGGCTTCTTTAAAACCCATACCCTGGGCTAGCCGGCTTAGAATATAATTTGTGCTTCCGTTTAAGATTCCGGTTATCTCCTGGATTTCTTCGAAAAAAAGACGATTTCTTAGAATATCCAAAATAGGAATCCCCGCTGCAACGGCGGCTTCATAGCTAAGCTCTACTTTATTTCTAACAGCCAGACTTTCCAGCTCTCCTTTACTTTCATAAAGGGCATATTTATTTGCCGTGACCACGGACTTTCCTTGACTCATCGCCTGGCGAATCATTGTGGTAGCCGGCTCTAGACCCCCCATAAGTTCAACTACAATATCCACATCTTCATCTTCTAAAATATCTTTGTAATTGTTGGTTACCATAGCCCTAGACTGAACTTTTCTACCTATGTCTCTTACATAAATCCATTTTAGATCAAAATCCAATTCTTCACCCTGAAGTCTTTTAAACTTTTCTAGAGCTCGGGGTTTTTCTTCTATATAAAGTTTTTCTAGAGCTTTTCCTACTACACCATAGCCCAGTAGGGCCAGGGTAATTTTCTTCATAGCAGGGTCCTTTCGTGTTACAATGCATTTATAATTTTATTGGAGGTTAAAATGGAAAATACCATAATAAAAAAAGCACAAAACTATTTTATAAAGGTGCTCTCCGGGATGGCTCTGGGGCTTTTTTCTTCCCTTATTATCGGTCTTATTATTAAACAGATGGGCCTTCTTCTACACTGGGAATTTTTAGAAACCATTGGTATTTTTACCCAGCATTTAATGAGCGGTGCCATCGGTGCAGGTGTAGCCTATAGTATTGGCGCTCCCCCTCTGGCTGTTTTTTCTTCCATCATTGCCGGGGTTCTGGGAGCAGGGGCCTTGCGATTCCAGGAAGGATTGCTTATTCTTAGCATCGGGGAACCTGTGGGTGCCCTTGTGGCTGCTCTAGCTGGAGCCGAAATGGGTCGACAGGTAGCAAAACTAAAACAACTTGAGATCATCCTTATCCCCCTTACAACCATTATTGTAGGAGGTCTGGTGGGTCACTTTATTGCCCCGGCTATTTCGAGCTTCATGAGTGGCCTTGGAATATTTATAAATTTTGCAACCACTCAAAAACCCTTTGTAATGGGTATCCTGCTTTCTGCAGTTATGGGAATGGTTCTTACTCTACCCATTAGCAGTGCAGCCCTGGGAATCAGTCTAGGCCTCAGCGGCCTGGCAGCAGGGGCAGCAACAGTAGGCTGTGCAAGCCATATGATTGGGTTTGCTGTGGCTTCCTATAGAGACAACGGATTCTCCGGCTTTATCTCTCAAGGGCTGGGAACTTCAATGCTCCAAGTACCCAACATTGTTAAAAAACCCATCATTGCCTTGCCGGCCATTTTAACCTCTATTATTCTAGGGCCTATTTCTACCCTAGTCTTTAAGATGCTTGGAACCCCCGTGGGGTCGGGAATGGGTACCAGTGGTCTGGTGGGGCAATTTGCAACACTGGAGGCCATGGGCTCTTCGGCTTTAGTGCCAATCATTACCATGCACTTCTTTCTACCGGCACTGCTGTCATTTGGAATTAGTGAATTTATGAGGAAAAAACGACTTATAAGGCCCGGAGATATGAAACTGGACCTCTAAAAATTCTCCCCCATGGCTATTGATTTAGCATAACTTGCCTGCATGGCTTTTTGCATAGCTCTTGCGCCGCCCCACTCTTCCAGAGCAAGAAGTCCTTCAATAGTGGTTCCACCGGGAGAAGTGACTTGGTCCTTGAGTTGAGCGGGATGAAGTCCCGTTTCTAAAAGCAATGCTCCACTGCCCTGCATTATCTGACCTGCCAGAAGATAGGCCTGTTTTCTTGGAATTCCCCAGGCAACGGCCTGATCTGCCATGGCTTCGATAAGATTCATTAAAAAAGCCGGCATAACACCACAAAAACTTCCAAAAGCTTCCATTAGAGACTCATCCATATCATGGGACCAGCCGAAGCTATTAAAAATATCTCTGAGCCGGTCCTTTTCTGTTTTAGTTAAACTATCACTAAAACACAGTCCACTAACGGACATGCCAATTTGTGCCGGTGTGGCAGGCATGGAGCGGAGGACTTTCACTTCTTCCATAAAAAAACTTTGAACTTGTTCTAAGCTAAAACCTGGAGCCATGGTCACGATAATTTGCTCTTTTCTAAGAACTCCCGATAGCTCCTTTAAGAAATAAGGGTAATTTACCGGCTTTACCGCTAAAAAAATTACATCACTTTCATAGACCTCTTCCAAGGGTGATGGGCCAAAACCCAATTCCATTTCCAGTCTTCTGGCCGACTGCTGGGTTTTTACTGCGTATACCAGCTTGTCTTGACGTTTTTCTTTGATGCCTCTGAGCATGGCCAGACCCATATTACCAAGGCCAATAAATCCAATAGTCATTTTAATAACTCCTTTTAGCTTTCTATAGTGAGTTTACCCTAGAGCGAACAATGAAAACAAGATAGTAATGTTTTCCTTGAATATCTGGAGCATCACGGTATAATAATAGCAGATAGAATTACAGGAGGAAAGAATATGAATATACTTGTTATTAACTGCGGTTCGTCTTCCCTAAAATTCCAATTGTTAAATATGGAAAACGAATCCCTTATGGCCAGCGGCCTTGTCGAGCGTATCGGTATTGCCGGTTCTCAAATGATCTTAAAGACAACCGATGGAGAAAAACATGTGGTGCAAACACCCATGAAGGATCACTCTGTCGCCTTAAAAATAGTGCTGGACGCCCTTGTGGATCCCGCCTATTCAATTATTAAAGACCTTAAAGAAATCGATGCCGTGGGCCACCGAGTCGTCCACGCCGGCGAAGAGTATTCTCAATCTGTTATCATCAACGACGAAGTGATAGAGGCTGTTGAAAAGTGTGTTGAGTTGGCCCCACTACATAACCCACCAAATCTCTTGGGAATCAACGCCATTATGGAGCTTATGCCCGGTGTTCCCAATGTTGCTGTCTTTGATACGGCCTTTCACCAAACCATGCCCCCGGAAGCCTTTATCTACCCTCTTCCCTATGAGTGGTATGAAGACCTTAAAATCAGGCGCTATGGTTTCCATGGCACAAGCCACAAATACGTTGCCGAAAAAGCCGCCCAGTTCCTGGGAAAAGACATCGAGACTCTCAAAATCATTACATGCCATCTAGGCAATGGCTCCAGTATTACCGCTGTTAAATACGGTAAAAGTGTTGATACCTCCATGGGCTTTACCCCAATGGAAGGTCTGGTCATGGGCACCCGAGTTGGTTTTCTCGATCCCGCCATTATCACTTATTTGGAAAAGAAAACCGAATACAACCTAGATCAAATTACCCATATCCTAAATCACAACTGTGGAGTTCTTGGTATAAGCTGTATTTCCAGCGACTTTAGAGATCTGGAAGATGCTGCTTCTATCGGAGATTACAAAGCCAAACTGGCGCTGGAAATCTTCCGTCGTACGGTTAAAAAGACCATTGCCGGTTATGCTGCCGTAATGGGTGGAGTCGATGTCATCGTCTTTACCGGTGGTATCGGTGAGAATAGTATTGTTGACCGTGCCGGTATTCTTAACGACCTTGAATTTATGGGCATCTGCATTGACGAAGAAAAGAACAATACCCGGGGTGTAGAAAAATGCATCTCCAAGGATGATTGTCCCGTATCCATCCTGGTTATCCCAACCAATGAAGAGCTGGCTATTGCCAAGGATACTAAAAAGCTGGTTGAGGGCTAAGCATCAGGAAACTGATGCTTTTTTATTATGAAACTTTTAATTGTTATTGCCGAATACAATCCCTTTCACCAGGGCCATAAATACCATTTAAAAATAGCTAAGGAAGAAACCGGGGCCAGCCACAGCCTTATTCTTATGGGAGGTAATTTCCTTCAGCGGGGTGATGTTGCCATTGAAGATAAATTTCTTAGAGCAAGAAGGGCCCTAGAGGGAGGCGCCGATCTAGTGGCGGAACTCCCCTTTATCTATGCGAGCTCCTGGGCCAGAGAATTTGCCCAGGGCGCCATAGAGATCGCTAATAAAATTCCTTTTCCCGTAACTTTAAGTTTTGGCAGTGAATCCGGTTCCCTAGAGGCGTTAGAGACCATACTAAAACAGGTCCAAGAGATCAAAAAAGACAATCGTCTTAACTATGGTGATCTTGTAAGGAAAAATCTGAAGATCCTACCGGCAGGAGCCAACGATGTACTGGGGCTTGAATATTTGCGTGCTTTGGAAGATACAAAGAGTATTCACCAGGCCCACACTCTAAAACGAAGGGGACAAGACTATCACGGCGAAGAGATCCACCCTTTTCCGTCGGCCTCTTCGCTGCGCCGCAGCATTAAAAAGGGAGAAATCCATCACGACAATCCTATTTTCTTAGAAGAATTTAAGGATTATATCTACGGTGCTCTACTTACAAAGGATCTTTTCCCCACCTATGGAATGATTGAAGGTCTTGAAAACAGGCTTCTTAGCCACCTAAATCCCGGTCTAAGTATTGATGAATATATTGACGAACTTAAAACCAAACGCTATCGTCCCGCTAGGCTAAGGCGACTTCTAATCCATCATCTTCTTGGTTACACAAAGGCTGATTATAAGTATTTAAATGGTGTGGCCTATCTTAGGGCCCTTGCCTATACAAAAAAAGGCACTGAAATACTAAATATATTAAAGGATACCCCTTTAGCTATCATCCATCCCCTGCAAGCGCCCAGTGACCCAATAATAAAAAGGTCCCTGGAACTGGACCTTCTTGCCTCACGAGTGTATAACTTTAAGGCGGGAAATCCTCCGGAAGATTACAAACGAAATCTCCTCTACCCACAAAAATAAAGGAAGCCCAGGCTTCCTTTATTCATTTGTCGCAGTAATGACACCACTGTAGGTATCCATTTCGAAAATCTTCGATACCATTATCCCATCGACCTTTTGCTCGGCCTTAATAACAATATGGCTAACAGAGTCATTCCAAGGCTCATAATAGACTTCACTTATATAGAGCTGGCCATAAATCACTTCGGTTTTCTTAATGGCTTGGAAGAGATCCATGTTTATTTTTCCCAGTAGCTCACTTAGGGGCACTTCCCCTAGAACTTCTGCTTTTTGTGAATTCTTATCAAGTTTCACTTCCCAGCCTTTCGTTTCTTTTTCAAAGGTAAAGAGGTAGCCCCCTTGAGAAATCTTTATCCCTCGAAGAATGGTAGTTCCACCCAGGGCCTCTCGGGCGAGAAAATGGGCTTCCTCAAGACTCAATTCCTCACTAGTTTCCTCTCTTTTTACTAGGGAAATTATTTTTTTCTCTTCAGGATCAATGAGGTAAACAAACTGCTCTCCCCCCTCTTCAACCAAAACTTCCAGTACAGCAATTCCGTTATCAAGACGCCTTTTAAAGGTAATAATACTTGCCTTCTCACCGATCAATTGCAGAGCCATTTCCTCTGGAGTTAAAACTTCCTCTTCCTGCTCAATAACCACCTCTTGGGGTGGCTCTTCCAAGGGCAAGGGGACTTTTTTTTCTTGACAACCCCAAAGAAGAAGTACCATCAGCGGCAGAAGTAATTTAAGCTTGCTCATTCTCATTTATCCTTTTCTCTAACAGTACTTGGTTTAAATGGGCTCCTACAATAAAAATATTCATATTTATTTGAAACCACAAAAGTAAAGCAATCACAATGTTGAAAACTCCATAGACGAAATTACTTGTCAGGGACATGACTCCATTGAATAAATAACTCATAAGGGCCCAGCCAATAGCTGTTAATAGAGCGCCGGCCCATATATCGCGGTAGCCATATTTTTTTGTTCCCATTCGCATGTACACAAGAGATATAACTCCAAACAGCATGGCAAGAATAAAGAGCCACTGAAAAGTCTCTATAAGGGTTAAAAAATATGGGATTTTAAGTTTAAAAAGCAGTGTGCCAAGTTTCGTAAGTTTTACCACCGTGGGAATCAAAAGGATAATCAATAAAAGGAATATAAAGGCGAAATTTCGAAAGGAATCTATAAATCTTGCTTTGATAAAATTATGGCGGCTTCTATTGCCGGAAATTCGGTCCAGGGCTTTTCTTATGGCTCCGATGGCCCGGGCAGAAGACCACAGTAGAAAAAATAGGGAATAACCAAATAATCCCGTATTGGGTCGATTGCTCTCTATAAAAGATTTAAGATTATTGTGGACCTCGGCGGGAAAAAACTCTATTACTTTATCCAGAGCTCCATTGAGCTCAAAGGGAATAAAACCCATAATGCCAATAATGGCCATAATAAAAGGAAACATACTAAGAAGCAAATAAAAAGCCAAATAGGCGCTATAAATAACCCCTTGATCCTTTGAAAAACGCTGAATAACTTCGGTGATTAGTTGTGAGCTCTTTTTAAAAAAGAGGCCCAATCTTTCTGATAGGTTCATCTTTAAGTACCTCGATATAGTGTTTTATATTTTGCTTATGTAAACAAAGCCCCGGGGCAATCTCCGCTAAGGGCTCCAATACAAATCGCCTTTGCAGCATATGACGGTGAGGCAGGGTTAACCGGGGCTCCAGAATTTCGATATCTTCGTAGAGTAAAAGATCGATGTCAATGGTCCTGGGTCCCCAGTGCTCATGGCGAACTCGCCCCAGTTTTATCTCCAGGGCTTGGGTCCTATCTAGAAGCTCCAGAGGCTCCAATTCTGTTTCCATCAAAAGAACAAGATTGTAAAAATCATCTTGATCGGTTTTTCCCCAGGCCTTGGTTTCATAAAGAGTACTTACTTTAAGAACCCGGCTTTTTTCAAAGTCATTGAGTCCTTTAACCGCTTCCTGGAGTAAAGATCTTTTTTCTCCTTGATTGCTACCTAAAGAGAGATAGACTTGCGCTGGCGACACAATACCACCCCCAGGGAGCCAAGATCTCCCGCCACGGGAGGTCTGAGTTTTTCTACAGTAATGCAAACCTCTTTTATACGCTCATCGTAGGCAAACAAGGCCTCTATCATAGCAAGGGACAGATTTTCAAGAAGCATATAGGGTCTTGCAAAGACTTCTTTTATTTCTTCGTAGCAAGCGGCATAATTCACCGTAGTTTCAAGATTCTCTTCCGTGGTATTTCTCTTGTCAATCCAGAGTTCTGCCTGAAGTAAAAAGGGTTGACCCTCCTGTTTCTCCTGTTCGAAAACGCCGTGATACCCATAGAGGCGCATATCCTTAATAATAAGTTTATCCATACATAAGCCTTTCTGTTACTAAAAGCCCATCCCGGGTCATTTTTACATTGTGAACTCGTAGGTAGCTAGCTCCCTTTGTCACACCCCAAAGCGATGTGGCTAAGGTGGCATCATCTCTCTTATCGGCTCTTTTTTCACCTGTGATTTCACCGAGAAAACCCTTTCGAGAGGCTCCCAAAAGAAGGGGGAAGCCCAAGCTTTGGAGTTCATTAAATCGACGAAGAACTTCCCAGTTGTGAAAAAAAGTCTTACCAAAACCTATGCCTGGATCCAGAATGATAAGATCTTCTTTGAGCCCGGCTTTTAGAGCCGTTTCAATGCTTCTGTGAAGAGATATCTTTATGGCTTCTAAAAGGTCAATATCATAGTGGCTGCCCTCTTGATTGTGCATAAGAATACTGGGCACTTGAAAAGAGGCCGCCACTTTTGCCATATCGGGATCCTTTTGAAAACCCCAAATGTCGTTGATCATCTTAGCTCCGGCTTCTAAAGCCCTCTGAGCAACCCAAGCTTTTTGAGTATCCACTGAAACGGGAAGAGACTCTTCCCTTTGGAGAATTTTAATCAGAGGAAGAATACGGCTTAGTTCTTCCTCCTTGCCCACAGGCTGATAACCCGGCCGTGTGGATTCGCCACCAATATCAAGATAATCAGCTCCTTGGGCTAAAATCTCTCGGCAGCGATTCAAACTTTCCTCTAAACCATTGTATTGACTGCCATCACTAAAGGAATCCGGCGTCACATTGACAATGGCGAGAATTTTTGTCCTTGGTTTCATCTGATTAGCTCCAAGGCCTCTTGGCGACTCTTGGCGTCGGTACGAAAACCGCCCCTAACTGCCGAAGTAACGGTTTTACTTCCAGGTTTTTTGACTCCCCTCATACTCATGCATAGATGTTCGGCTTCAATAACAACTATGACTCCCCAGGGAGTGACTTCTTTCATAATGATATCGGCAAGGGTCGAGGTAATCCTTTCTTGAAGCTGAGGTCTTCTGGCAATATCCTCCAGGGCTCGGGCCAGCTTACTAAGGCCTACTACACGGCCTCCCTCTGGGATATATCCAATATGGGCACGGCCGAAAAATGGCACCAGATGATGTTCACAGGTGGAATAAAAGGGAATATCCTTAACGAGGACAAGCTCATCATGGCTTTCTTCGTTGAATTGCACTCTAAGATGACGGCCGGGATCTTGGCTAAGTCCGCTAAAAATTTCTTCGTACATCCGGGCAACCCGTGCAGGGGTATCCAGTAGGCCTTCGCGGTTAGGATCTTCTCCCACGGCTTCGAGAATCATACGAACGGCGGTCTCTATTTTTTCTTTATTCATATCTGCCTCCTTAAGCTAGTATACAAAAGATACCCCAACTTTGCTATACTTACACTTGGAGGTGAAAATGAACTACAAAAAGATTCTTCCTAAAGAACCTGGAAATATACTGCCCTACAAACAATATAGCGTAGCTATTATTCTTCATGAGATTCAGGGAAAAGAATATATCCTATTAGAAAAACGAAGTCCTTTGCTGGCCTATCAACCCTCGGAAATCAGTCTTCCCGGGGGGAAAATAGAAGCCGGTGAAACAAAAGAAGAAGCCGCTGTTAGAGAGAGCTGCGAAGAACTTCTGCTTAGGACCCAGGAGCTGGAGGTCTATGGTCAGCTAGACAGCCTTCATACGCCCTATGGTATTGAAGTTTCCGTTTTTTTTATGAGGCTCCATCGACAAGAGCGGATTTCCAAATGGAATGATGCAGAAGTGCAAGAAGTCTTTTATTTTCCTTTGGAAAAACTATTAAAAAAAGTCCCCACATATTTTGTGGAGACTGCCCATATCTTTGATGAGGATTTTCCCTTTGAGTACATTCAAGGTGGAAAAGATTATCCCTTTAAAACCATGAAGCTCCCCTATTATTTCTATCCTGTAGAGGATACATGGATATGGGGACTCACAGCAAGAATACTCCACTATTTTGGGGAAAAAATAAAAGAGATTTCCTAACCCTGTTCCTTTTGTCAGGGTTTTTTTTATAAAAGGCCTCGTTCCTTAAGTTTCTTCTCTATGGGTCCTTTGTATTCTTGGTAGCTAGGACTACCCAGCAAAGCCAACATATTGTTTTTATAGGCTTCGACACCGGGTTGATCGAAGGGGTTGACGCCGCCAAGATAGGCACTCATAGCACAGGCTTTCATCATAAAATACATCAAATATCCTAGGGCTCTCTCACTGTACTCTTTGACCTCAAGAAGAAGATTGGTAACGCCGGCTTCTTCATGGGCAAGAAGAGTGGCCAGAAGAGCTTTTTTGCCCATAGAAAAAATTTCTTCTCCTTCAAGATACGCAAGGTCATCGTCGCCCTCCACCACGGGAAGAATAAGACCACTGGGCTTACGTAGATCCAGAACGGTTTCAAAAAAGATTTTTGGACCCTCCTGGATGATTTGACCCAGAGAATGGAGATCCGTGGTATTAGCTACAGCCATGGGGAAAATCCCACCTCCATTTTTGCCCTCACTCTCACCAAAAAGTTGCTTGTACCACTCGGCGAATTGCCCCAGGGCCGGTTCATAGCTAACCAGAATCTCTAGGAGATTTCCTTTGTCGTAGAGGAGTTTTCGTGTCAGTGCATAGCGATAGGCAGTATTTTCTTTGAGTTTGGCAGAGGAAAAATCTTCCTCGGCCTGGACCATTCCTTCAATAAATCCTATAATATCAAGGCCCGCCACCGCCATGGGAAAAAGTCCAACGGCACTCATAACCGAGTAGCGCCCTCCAATATCTGCCGGAACCACAAAGCTCTCATAGCCTTCTTCTTCTACTTGGCGCCTAAGGGCTCCAGATTCAGCATCGGTAGTGGCAATAATATAGCGCCCCGCCGCCTCCTGGCCATAGCGTTCTTGGAGTTCTTTTTTTAAAAATCGAAAGGCCAGGGCTGTTTCCACGGTTCGACCGCTTTTACTGATGACATTGACAAAAAAACGCTTGTCGCAAAGATAGTCCAGAAGTTCTTGCATATAGGCGGCACTAAGATTGTTTCCACAAAATAATATTTCTGGCTTATTTGCTCCAAAGGCAGGTTTAAAGGCCCTAATTAAAGCATCGGCCCCCAAATAGGAACCTCCAATACCGGCCACGACCAAAACATCGGCTTCATCTCTTATCTTTGCCGCAAGGTCTAAAAGTCTTTCCATCTCCTTTGTTTCAAAGGAAGATGGAGCGTGAAGCCATCCCAAATATTCAGCGCCCAGTGAGGTCCTTGCCTCCATGGCCTCGTGCAGCTCAGTAATTTCTCTTTGATAACTTTCCAGTTCTTCTATAGAATAAGGACTATTCTTTAATTTAAGCATAGTAGACTCCTTTCGCTTTTCTTTATTCGAGTTTACCATATGTGTAATTTTTTTCCACTAGAGGCTTAAGATAGTGTATTATGTATTTTCTACGGTAGCTATGCTATTATAAGATAGAATTCTTTCAATAATAAGGAGTTTTTATGAATACACGAAAAAGCGGTTTGCTTTTGGCTCTGTCCTCTCTTCCTGGCCCCTATGGGATCGGCGGTTTTGGGCGCGAAGCCAAGAAATTCATTGATTTACTTCATAGATCAAGGCAAAGTTACTGGCAACTTCTTCCCCTAGGCCCCACGGGCTACGGTAACTCTCCCTATAGTAGCTTTTCTACCCAGGCCGGGAATCCTTTGTATATTGATTTAGAGGCTTTGATGATGGATGGTCTTATTACAAAAGAAGAGCTTCTTGAAGCTAGACAAGCCCAGGGACCGATAGATTATGATTTTATCACTGGCCAACGCCTTGCGCTTCTTAAAAAGGCCTTCACAAGGGTCCAGGATCCTCTGGAACAGGAGATTGCTCTCTATCAGGAGTTGAACCCATGGCTTGATGACTTCGCCTTATTTATGTGCTTAAAGGAGCTTCACGGAGGAAGGTCCTGGCTCCAGTGGAAAGAGAAATATCGCCTTAGAGAAGAGCTTGCTCTGCAAGAGATTCGAAGAGTCCATGGGAATAGCTATAATTTTTGGGTATTTACCCAGTATCTTTTTCATATTCACAGGGAAATTTTTCACGACTATGCAAAGACAAAAGGGGTAGAAATTATAGGGGACATCCCCTTTTACGTAGCAGAAGACTCGGTAGAAGTTTGGTCCCGACCGGAAATTTTTCTTTTAGGGGAAAAGGGCTTTGTTGCTGGAACACCACCGGATTTTTTTACCGATGAAGGTCAACTATGGGGAAATCCCATTTACAATTGGGAACGTATAAAAGAAGAAGACTTTTCCTGGTGGACCGATCGCCTACGCATACAAGCTTCCTTTTACCGGCGACTTCGCCTAGACCACTTCAATGCCTTTGCGCGCTACTGGACAATTCCCAAGGGTAGCTCCTCAAAGGAAGGCTGCATGCAAGAGGGCTATGGCTTCGAGATCCTTAGTCGCCTGGAGGACCTTATTGAAAAAGGCAGTTTTATTGCCGAGGATTTAGGCACCGAGACCGCAGCTGCAGAGATAATTAGAAGAGCCTTTTCCATTCCAGGAATGCGAATTTTACAGGTGGGCTTTTCTCCAGGTGAGGACAATCCCCACCTACCCCATAGCTATGAGAAGGATCTTTTTGTCTATACAGGCACCCATGACAATGAGCCCATTATGGCTTGGTACCAGGGGGCTCCTGCAGGAATTAAAGAAGATGTAAAGGCCTATCTTAATACTGATAAACCCCAGGCTCTGGACTTTGTTCGAATTCTTATGGCCAGCGCTGCCGATAGTGTTGTTGTACCCGTCCAGGATTTATTGGGTTTAGGCCCAGAGTCCAGAATGAACCTACCGGGAACTTTAGATAATAATTGGATCTGGCGACTAGAGAGTTTAGAAGTACTTAAACCCTTGGAGAAAATTCTTAGCCAGTACTCCCACACCTATAGGAGGAACTTTTGAATTTATTTAGTAAGGACGCAATAATTTTTAATCTTAAAAACACCCTTCGCAGTGACTATGCTGTTTCATTGCAGCATGCTAAAAACTACGAAATTTATAATGCCCTGGTCAAAGTAATCATGCGCCTTATAGCACCCTATTGGGAAAGCGATGTAGAAGGCCGTTTTGGAAGAAACGCCTATTATTTATCCAGCGAATACCTTATGGGCAGACTCTTAAGTAACAATCTTATCAATTTAGGCATTGAAAAAGAAGTAATGGAGAGCCTAGAAGAAATTGGGCTGGATTACAATGAACTAGAAAAAATTGAGGCCGATGCCGGCCTTGGAAGTGGAGGCCTTGGTCGCCTTGCTGCATGTTTTTTAGATTCGGCAGCCACCCAGCACTACCCTCTACACGGTTACGGCATACGATATGAATACGGCATCTTTAAGCAAGAGTTTAAAGACAACCAACAAATTGAAAAGGCCGACAATTGGTTACGCTATGGCGAACCTTGGTCCATAAGAAGAGAAAGTGAAAAAAAGATCATCAGCTTTTCTGATCAAATGGTCTTCGCGGTACCCTACGATCTTCCTATTGTAGGCTATGAATCCAAGGTTATTAATACCCTGCGCCTATGGAGAAGTGAACCTATCGAAGAATTTAACTTTGCCCTTTTTAATGATCAAGACTATGATATGGCTCTACAGGAAAAAAATAGAGCCGAGGATATCTCCCGGGTTTTATACCCCAACGATACCCGAAGAGAAGGCAAGATACTGCGTCTAAAGCAGCAGTACTTTTTTACCTCGGCTTCCATTCAAGACCTAGTACAAAAACATCTTGGTAAACATGAGAGCCTTGAAAACTTCCATGAATACAATGCCCTCCAGCTCAATGATACCCATCCCGCCGTAGCCGTTGCTGAGCTTCTACGAATTTTTTCCGATGACTATGGAATGGATATGTCCTTGGCTTTGAATATTGCTCAGAAAACTTTTAATTACACCAATCACACCATTTTAAGTGAAGCCCTAGAAAAATGGGAAGAAGGGCTATATCAACAAATCCTTCCCAGAATCCATCAGATTCTTTTATGGGTCGATGACAAAAGAAGAGAAGAACTTTTTGCAAAACACAGTCCTGCAGAGCTTGTAGCTAAAACTTCGATATTTTCCGGTGGCATGATACACATGGCCAATCTCGCGGTTTTCGGTTCTACCAAGGTAAATGGTGTGGCAGAGCTCCACTCCTCTATTCTTAGAAAAGATGTCCTTAATGATTGGTACAATCTTTGCCCGGAGAAATTCACCAATGTCACCAATGGGATTACCCAAAGACGTTGGCTTCTGCTTTCAAATCCGGAACTTTCAAATCTCCTTAGCAGAACCCTTAGAAGTTCTGAATGGATTAAGGATTTAAGTCTATTGCGATCTCTTGGTGGAATCGAGTACGATCCCTCTTTCCTTCAAGAATTTAAGACCATAAAACGCATAAAGAAAAATCAATTGGCAGCGGAAATTTATGAAAAAGAAGGAATTCTAATCGATCCCAATAGCCTTTTTGATATTCAAATCAAACGCCTCCACGAATATAAAAGACAGCTCCTTAGCGCCTTTCATATCCTGGATCTCTACCGAGGTCTGAAAGAGGGACGCTTTACCGACTTCACTCCACGGACCTTTATCTTTGGAGCCAAATCGGCACCGGGTTACCGAAGGGCCAAGGGAATCATTTCCTACATCCTTCAGTTAGCAGAGAAAATAAACAAGGACCCGCAAATGGATGGACTACTAAAGGTAGTCTTTGTGACAAATTACAATGTTTCCTATGCACAAAAACTCTTTCCTGCTGCAGATATTAGTGAACAGATATCCACTGCAGGAAAAGAAGCATCGGGGACAGGAAATATGAAGTTTATGCTAAACGGCGCTATTACCCTAGGAACCATGGATGGTGCCACCGTAGAGATTGTCGAAGAGGCTGGAATAGACAATAATATTATTTTTGGCCTTAGCGCTGAAGAAATTAAGAATATGAAAGACTATAATCCTAGATATTATTATGAAACCACTCCGGGTTTAAAGGGCATCGTTGATTCACTTATTGATGGAACCTTTGAAGATAAGGACGGCGTCTTTCGAGAAATCTATGACTCCCTGCTTCATCAAAATGGGTGGGAACATCCCGATCAGTACTTTGTCCTAGCTGACTATGACAGTTACCGGCAAGCCCAAAATAGGGCCGGAGAACTCTACAAAGACGAAGATTTATTTGCTAGAATGTGCATTCGCAATATGAACTCGGCAGGAAAGTTTTCTTCCGATCGCTCGGTGGAAGACTATGTAAGAAATATCTGGCATATTGAAAAAATAGACTAGAGGAAAAAATGTACACAGAGTATAAGCTTGATAAAGCCTATGAAGAAGCAAAACACGTCTCCATCGATGACAATTCCCGAATTGTCATTTTCAGTGACGCCCATAGGGGAGATGGGAGCTTTACCGATGAATTTGCTCCCAATGAAAATATCTTTCTTCATGCTCTGCAATATTACTACAGTGAAGGATATAGCCTTATTGAAAACGGAGACAGTGAAGATCTATGGCTAAACAATGATTTCAAATATATTTACTACGCCCATCCCGATGTGTATGAGCTTGTTCGTAAATTCCACAAACAAAATCGCTATACCATGATTTACGGAAACCACAATATGATTATGCGAAGCGAAAGCTACACCAAATCCAACTTTTGGCGAGTATTTGATTTCAATAGCGGCGAAGAGATCCCTTTTCTTGAGGACTTAGAACCTCTAGAAGCAATAAGACTGCGCTATCGGGATTTTATTGAAGATATATTCGTTCTTCATGGAAATCAAGGAGATCTTATAAACGACGAATTCTGGACGGGTTCACGCTTTTTTCTAAGAAAACTCTGGAGACATTTAAAAAGCATAGGCTTTCAATCTCCCGTGTCCCCAGCCAAAAGCGAACAAAAGCGCCACAAAATTGAAAGAGTCTATTCAAAATGGATGGAAAGAAATGAGCAAATGACTATTGTGGGCCATACCCATAGACCGAAATTTTCACAACCCGGTGATATACCCTATTTCAATACGGGAAGTGCCATCAGGCCCCGGCGAGTACAAGCCATTGAAATCCTTGGCGGATCCATTTCTTTAGTGGAATGGCGTATCCGCCCCACTGCCCTGGGAATACTTCAGGTAAAAAGAAAAATCGTCGACGGCCCCAAAGCCCTAAGCAAATATTTAAAAAGAAAGTCTGCCATAATATAAAAAATCGGATTCTATCATCCGATTTTTTTCTTTAAACAAATACAAGTCTATTTCTGTTCTTCTATAATTCTTCGCAGCTGGTCAACCCTTAGAATATCTCCCCTTTTACGGTGAATCATCCGGTGGCAATTAGAACACAGACACTGTAAATCCTGATGAGGATCAACAAAAAGATCTTGGCGGGGATCAGGAAAGCCTACGGTATGATGGACTTCTATAAAGTCCTTTCCCAGCTCTCCATATACTTCTTCGAAATCAAAGCCACAGGCCATGCATCGTATTCCATGAAATTCAATGGCTTGTTTTCTTAAATAAGGTGACCTCTCATAGCGGGTTGTGTAATGTAAAAAACCGCCTCCCTCTCGCACTACGGATTCAAGATTGTCATTTTCTGAATGAGTTTCCTGCTGATAGAGGGAATACCCATAACGCTGAAGGGCTTCAATGAGATGTTTGTGAATTATCTCTTCTTTTTTTAAGCTCCTGAGCCCTTCAACCAGCTCAAAACCTTTAAATATGCCACGGAAGTCTCCTGTAACGCCCATAAAATGAAGAACTCGAAGGGATTCAAAGCCCTTGGTCTTGTCCGAATCAAACAATAGATAGGCTTCATCCAACTCTCTTAAACTGAGTCCGTCGAAAAGGTAGGCATAGAGCATAGAATCCCTTAGACTTTCCGGCAAAATATCCCAGTCGCCTTTTCTTTTCGAGAAGCGTAGAGGAGGAATTTTTTTAGCAGCTAAAAGAAGTTTTTTAAAGTCCCCTGGGCTCTTATCAAAGATTTCACGGGCTTGTGTCAAGAAATCTTCAGAGCTTTCCCCACTGCTTTTCTCTTCATAGAAAAGAACCATTTCTTCCCATAATTTTTCTTCGTTAAAACCTACTAGGTCCTTGGGAAAGGGTTTATTGTTTATATAGGCATCCAAAAGTAGAATGGCCTCATCTAAATTCAAGTTATCTGTTTCTTTCATATCCTCCCCCTTTTTATTCATTTTAGCATATTTATCTATTTTCTTAATATATTTAGAGTTTTCTCTAATTATATTTTTCTCCAATATAAATACTGACCCCCTAGGTTACTACCAATTCAACTCTGGGGGTCAGCATAAAATTATTTTCTTTACAATTTTTCTGTTAAAAACCTATAGTTTATACTTTACAATAAGACTAGGATCCAAAACTCTAAAGGTGAAGGATTCAGTTATGAAAAATCGTACTTTCTTATTATCATGGGCTTGGTAACCAATGGAAAAATCACTTCCAAGGGTTAGCTCTAAATCCTCGTGATCATGGGGCAGCATATAGGCCCCATTAATAATGTGGTTAAAGATAATCTTGCCGCCAATAAGCTCTTCGATTCTTTTATCCAAGGGATAACCTGAACCCACTGAAAGTATTTTTTGGTGAACTTCTTCGCTAACAATAAGATCAAAGGGTCCTTTTTGGTAGGCCTTTTTTAGTTCAATCATGCCTCTACTGAGTGCTTCCATAATAGCGTTAGCATCAGTACCAAAGGCAATTGCCTTTCCTTCGAAACTATGGTCTAAACCACGGATTCCGCCTTCTTCTAAACCATTATAGACGGCTTCTTCTTCAAAAAGAGCTAGGCTTTTGACAGCTTCTTCCAAAGGCGCATATTCTATATCCTTAGCGCCCCGGGAGATATTGTCCAGTTCCCATCTCTCCATTTCGAATTCTACCCGTGCTTCTATTAAAGGCTGGACGTGATAGGTTCCAAAACAAACCCCCTCGCCTTCCTTCACATTTACAAGTCTTCCCTCGGAGATAACATTATAATCCCTACCCTTGGGTCCTAGAACCTTTACGACTTTTCTTGCGCTCAGATAGGACTTTAAAACTTCTTCTGCTCTCTGATCAATTTCTTTCCAAGCATCCTGTGAAATGGGTGCTAAATCTCTGTATAACATAAGTCCTCCTATTTAAGATCACCGATTTTCAATGAGTTACTTTGAGTTCCCTCTCCAGCCATGGCTAGTTCTTCAATATGTGCAACGGGGCCATCGGTAAATAAATATGTGCTTAATTCTTCGTCCCATTTGTCCATATTTCTACGCAGCCACTCAAGAAGCATACAAGCATGTTCAATCTCTTCATCTCTGTTGTGAGCCATAATTTCACGTAGCTCCTCATCCTGGGATGCCTGAGCTCTTTGGTTATACCAATCTACTGCTTCTAGCTCTTCTTTTAAGCTTGTAATGGCCCGAGTGATATTTTGTGTTTTCTCATCTAGTTTTTCTAAAGGCTCATGATATTGTTCCATATATATACCTCCTGTATATTCCTTTTTTGAATACCCAGCTTTGATATGTGTAAACGAAAAATATAAGATATAAGTAAAAATGAGCCGGATAATTCCAGCTCATTTAGGGTTTATTCCGCAAATTTATAAAAGACTTTTATGGGTATATTTACTATTCTTCTTCAAATTGATAAACATTTATGGTGGAGGAATCTTCAAGAAACTTTAGATATTCATCCCTAGTCATACTAGGTTTAAATTCCTTAATGATACTTTTTGCAAGACTTCCATCATCGTAGAGTAAATCAATTACCGTCATAGCAAAGGCCTTGGCAGGAATGATATAAGCAAGATTTGGGTCTACCATGGAAAATTCCCGCGTATGAGCAGCTCCGATAACACCACCAATCATGGGATGAATTCCCGGCATAATTTGGGTAAGGTCCCCAAAGTCCGTTGAACCGGCCATAGCCCCACCCATTCTTATTTCTTCTTCTTTGATAAAGGAAAGCAAATTTTCTTTAAAGAGTTCGTCGAGATTGTTATCACTTTTTAAAGGCAGATAGCCTGGGATTTCCTGTATCTCAACCCTTGCTCCCACCGCCATGGCTCCGGCCTTAAGGCTTCTATTTACCTTCTTATTTGCCTCTTTCATTCCTTCGATGGTGCTTCCTCTTACATAGGTTTCCATTTTTACATCGGCGGGGACAACATTTACGATATCTCCACCCTTGGTAATTATAGGGTGAACCCTAATATGATCTTCATCTTTAAAGGTTTCTCTTTGAGCATTGATATTGTTAAGGGCCAAAGTAGCCGCATTGAGGGCATTGATTCCAAGATGGGGTGCTCCACCAGAATGGGCCTCTCTACCAATAAAATTTACTTTTTTACCAATAAAGCCATTGCTGGTTGTACCCAGCACAGCTTTAAGAGGTTCTTCATGGGAGGACGAATGCATCATCATAGATATATCGATATGATCAAAGAAGCCCCGGGCTACCAGTTCTTGTTTCCCTCCGGCATATTTGATTTTTCCATCGGCAATGAGCTTGGATCTAAAATCAATTTCAATAAACTCCTCAGCTGGCACGGCCATAAATTCGACGGAACCGCCCAAATGTTCAATCACGCCGGATTCAACAAGGCCAACGGCGCTACCTAGCATAGCTCCCAGTTGAATATGATGACCACAGGAGTGGGATGCCCCATCCTTACCAGCGTCGGGATGATCCACGCAGACAACGGAATCCAGCTCACCCATAACGCATATATTAGGCTGTCCTTCTTTTTTACCGGTATTGGCACGGCATCCGGTAATGGCTATGTTTTCTTCAACTTCTAGCCCTAACTTTCTTAAAAAAGCTGAGGTTTTCTTTGTAGTTTCGAATTCTTTGAAGCCAAGTTCTGGATTTTTATAAACGTCTAGGGTAAAGTCATGCAAGTTCTGAGCATGTTTATCTATGGCTTCGCAAGCCATAGTTTTCAACTGTTGTTTGTCCATTCTTTTCTCCTCTTTTTGGTTAAACCTTCTAGTTTATCTACCTACGTAAAAAATGATACCCAAGGTATTAATCTATAATCCCGTGTTCAGTGAATTTAGCCGTATCCCATGGGTTGGTCTCTAATTCATCTAACAAGATTACATATAAATCTTCAGTTTTTCCTATTATCCCTGGTAATCCTTTTAAAATGTTTATAAAGACTTAGGAAAGCCACAACAATTAAAATTGCGGTAGAAAATCCGTAAACAGAAGATTTAAAACTAGAATTCAAGCCATCTAAATGGCTAACCACAGCTGAGCTCAAAATAGATATTAAAGTTATAGTGGTTAATAGCTTTTCACTTCCTTTTTTTAACATCTTTAATCACATCCTTTACAATTCAAATAGCAATATCTACTGTCATGATTGAATTAATATCTGTATAATGCATTCCTTTAAATCAGATAGATGAAGTTTGAGTTTTCTATTATTGATTAGCTAATGCTATTCTATCATTAAATCTGAATTCTAATAAAGCTAATTATGCTTAGAGTAGTAAAGATTAATAACCAAAATATATTTTTAAAAAAGAAAGGCCCATTTGATTATATGGAAAAATCCTTGAGAATAGGTTATATGAATAACTTTAAATCCAAATAAATTCATTTAACTCAAAGAATAAAACCTGAATTATGAACTGTCATTATTTACAATAAAAAGACTCTTCAACTTTTCCGGCGGTGAGAGAAATAGCAATAAGTGGCGTAACCCTCGGGTTGCGCTCCTTTGTTTTTCTGCTACTTATTATCAACACTTAGAATCGAAGAGCCTATAAATGGAAGTTAACATGGATCACACTTACAATATATATGTTATTGTTTCCACTTTGAACTAAACTGGAGCTAATTTCAAAAATCCAAACACTATTTAAGGAAATTCAATACTGTTTCTACATGCATCGCAACCCCTATTGACATAGATTTTTCGTCTATATCAAAATTGGAGCTGTGATCTGAAAGCTCAACGTCACTTTCTGGATTTTTGCATCCTAATCTCCAAAATGCTCCCGGGACTTCTTGTAGGAAGTAGGCAAAATCCTCGGCCCCTAATCGAGGTTTTTGAATCGTTATAATATTCTCTTCTCCAATAACAGTTTCAGCTGCCATTTCTACTTCTCTAACCATTGCATCGTTATTAATTAGCACTGGATATCCTGGCTTGATATTCAGAGTAAAATCGGCACCCATCCCATGGGTAATTCCCTCTATTTGAGTTTTGAGTTTATTAGATATGAATTCTTTTAAACCAGGGGCAAATGTTCTCATAGTACCAGTCATAAATACTTTATCACTAATGATGTTGCTTTGTGTACCACCCTTTATCGTGCCAACAGTTAATACAGCACTATCGGTTGGATCTATCTGCCTGCTTATTACTAGTTGAATGGCATTTATGACTTCTGCAGCGGCAACGATTGAATCAACACCTAAATGTGGAGTTGCTCCGTGAGTAGATTTTCCAATAATTTCAATCTCAAATGTATTGGCCGATGCATTTGCAGTGCCATAACGAACTCCAATTTTACCTGTATCAATATCAGGAGCCATATGTAG
>JAAYGQ010000086.1 GCA_012727635.1 Tissierellia bacterium
ACACCACCGGAGAGAAGCCCAAATATCTGGTCTTCTTCAAGGCTCGGGACGCTGATGCCCTCACCGCCGCCTTTACAGAATACACGGCAAAGGTCCTCAAGAAGGACAAACAGCCTTCCATCCTGGAACAGCTTGCCAAGTTCAAGGCTCTGGTTCAGACCAAGGTCATGGACCGGGTGAAAAACAAAGACAAGGAGTTGACGCGATGACAGGAAAAATCAAGCGGATGCTCCTTTTAAATCTCCCCTATGTTCTGATTGCTCTACTTGCCACAAAGCTCGGTGAGGCCTGGCGATATTCTCCAGGACTGGATATCTCCCAAAAAGTGTTGCATCTCATGGACGGCTTTGCTTTAGCTTTCATGTCTCCCTGGCCGAGCCTGCTCCCGCAGGACCTGATTCTGGGCATTGTGATCGCTGTCGCCATCAAGGTGGCAGTTTATGTGAAAGACAGGAACGCCAAAAAATACCGAAAAAACATAGAATACGGTTCAGCCCGCTGGGTTGCATAATATTAACTGAACAGGAGTGATATATAGACACAAAAAAAGGAGGATAACGCCATGATAGAATACACAAATAAAATCACAGCGCTATACTCCCGCCTTTCAGTTGGTGATGAGGATAGGGACGGTGGCGAAAGCAATAGTATTGTAAATCAAAAGGCATTTTTAGAGAGATATGCAAGACAGCACAAGCTGATGAACATTCGCCACTATATCGACGATGATGAAAGCGGTAGGTTCTTTGACCGCTCCGCCTATACACAGATGATAAGCGATGTAGAAAGCGGAAAAATCGGCATTGTCATTATGAAAGATATGACAAGGTGGGGACGAGATTATCTCCAAGTGGGAAACGCTATGGAGATATTTAGAAGAAACAATGTACGCTTTATTGCCATCAACAACGGTATAGACAGCCAAGACCAAAACACATTGGAATTTGCCCCATTTATCAATATCATGTCGGAGTGGTACGCAAGGGACATCAGCAAGAAAGTTAAAACGGGAATTAAGACCAAAGGAGCAAGTGGAAAGCCCGTAGCAACAGAAGCCCCCTACGGCTATATAAAAGACCCTAACAACAAAGATTTTTGGGTAGTCGATAAAGAAGCTGCCGAAGTCATAAAACTCATTTTTACACTCTTTATGGAGGGGAAAAATCGCAATCAGATAGCTGTTTACTTGAAAGATAAAGAAATACTAACCCCAACCTTTTATATGAAACAGCAAGACAGAGGAACGGCGAAAAGCAGAAAGCTGAATGAAGAAAACCGCTATAACTGGAATAAAGCAACCCTAACACACATACTGAAAAGGCAGGAGTATTGTGGCGATGTAGTCAACTTCAAGACCGAAAAACATTACAGAGATAAAAGAAACCACTATGTAAATAAAGATAAGTGGCAGATAATAGAAAATGTGCATGAGCCAATCATAGACCGAGCCACCTATGAAAATGTACAAAGGATATTAAAAAACGCACCTGTAAAAAGACCAAACGGAGATGGAGAAATCCATGCACTTTCCGGACTGATGTATTGCAAAGATTGTGGTACAAAAATGCACATCCGTACCATACACAAAAACGGAAAAGTACAGCATGTAACCTATTGCAGTGAATACGCCAAAGGAAAAGCCAAACACCCTAAATGTAATTCTCCCCACCGTATTGATGTCGATGATGTGATGGAAAATCTAACAGAGGTTTTGCGAAAAATAGCACAGTATTCATTGGCAAATAAAGAAGAATTTGAAGCACTGGTAAAAAATAGTCTTGCTAAAGAGCAGACAGAAGAAATCAAGAAACAGCAAAAGCGTATCCCTCAAATCACAGACAGAATGGAACAGATAGAAAGAGTGATGAATAAGCTGTATGAGGACAATGCACTGGGAAATATCGAGGTAAAACGCTATGAATTACTATCAAGGAAGTATGCAGAAGAATATTACACTTTGAAAGCGGAACAGGAAGAAATAGAGGAACGCTTATCTGAATTTGAAAACGCTAATCAAAGAGCAAAGAACTTTATCAAGCTTACAGAAAGCTACTCAGATTTTGAAGAACTTACCCCTACCGCCATCAATGAATTTATCAGTAAAATTGTAGTGCATGAGCGAGATGTCAAAAGAGCAAAATATGCCGTTCAGAGAATAGAAGTGTATTTCAACTATATCGGAAAATTTGAAAATGAACTCACAAAAGAAATAGAGCCGACAGAACAGGAAATGATACAGATGAGAGAAGAAATCGAAGAAGCCAAGAAAGAAAAATCAAGAGCATATCACAGGGCATATTCCAAAGAATACCGAGCTAAAAATCTTGAAAAGTTTAGAGAGTACGAACGGATAAAAGCACGAGAATACAGAGCAAGAAAGAAGCTACAAGCAACAACCTAAAATCAAATATCAATCAATACGAAAAGAGGTTTCCTAAATCACAGGAAATCTTTTTTTGTGCAAGTAAAAGGAGGATTGAATGACAGAAAAACAAGAAGTACAGAACGATGAAATACAGACAGTAAAAGAACAGACCATACCCCAAAAACCTAACAATATCATGATAAAAAAGATTAGAGGAAAAACTTTTGTAACAGAGATATATTTTGACCCAAACAGTAAGGATACATTTCAAGATAAGCTGTTAAAGGTAGTGAAATCGGAACAAAAAGAATAGACAAAATGAAAGCAGTAAATCGAAAAGAGTTGTTGTTTTCTTTTTACTAAAATCAGAAAGGACAGAAAAAATGAAAAACATAGATGAAAAAATTTTAATGGCAGAAGAAGAAATCAAGCAGTTACAAAACAAAAGAAAGAAACTCATCAGTCAGCAGAAACAGGAAGAGAGAAAAAAGAGAGATAGACGGCTTTATGAAAAAGGAGCAGTCTTTGAAAGTATCTTCACCGAAAGTAAAGATTTTACCAAAGATGAATTCTATCAGCTAATCACATTCCTAAATATCAAAGAGTTAGTCAATCAAAAAATCTTAAAAATCATAGAGAGCAGAGAAGAAAGTACAAATCAAAATACAGAAAATCAAGAGGAAGAAACGGAAACAGAGGAATAGTCCCTTGTTTACAAGGGTGCACATATACACCTTAACAGGTGCGTGCGTTCTCCGAAGGCTCTTAGCAGAGGGCATATCAGCTAACGCTGATACAGGGGAGCTACACTCCCCTACGGAAATAAATTTCCTACCCCTTGTGTACTTCCCAAAAGAAATCGGATAAAAAGCTATCCGATTTTTTTAGGAAGTCTTATCCATCGCCACATCAAAGTATCAGAAAAACGAAAGGAGGTTTTCTCTTATGGCGATATATCATCTTTGCATAAAGATTATCTCAAGAGGAAAAGGCAAAAGTGCAGTAGCAGCTTCCGCCTATCGAAGTGGCGAAAAGATAAAAAATGAATATGACGGCATAGTCCACGACTTTACAAGAAAAGGTGGAATAGCACATACCGAAATCCTATTACCACAAAATGCACCACAGGAATTTTCAGATAGAGGAACATTATGGAATAGTGTAGAGAAAATAGAAAAGAGTAAAAACTCACAGCTTGCAAGGGAAATAGAAATTGCATTGCCTAAAGAATTAGACAGAGAAAAACAAATAAATCTTGTAAGAGAGTATGTAAAAGAAAATTTTGTAAAAGTCGGTATGTGTGCCGATATTGCATTACACGATAAAAATGACGGAAACCCGCACGCACATATTCTACTTACCATGCGACCGTTAAATGAAGATACAACATGGGGAGCAAAATCAAAAAAGGAATATATCCTTGATGAAAATGGGAACAAAGTAAAACTCAAAAATGGCAATTACAAAACAAGGAAAATAAATACAGTGGATTGGAATGAGCAAGACAAAGCTGAGCAGTGGCGAAAAGCATGGGCAGACATTACAAACAAATATCTTGAAAAAAATAGTATACAGGAAAAAGTAGATCACCGTTCCTATCAAAGACAGGGCATAGAACAAATACCTACTATTCATTTAGGAGTATCAGCTACCCAAATGGAAAAGAAAGGCATAGCCACCGACAGAGGAAATATCAACAGAGAAATCAAACATCAAAACATGATTTTAAGAGAAATCTCAAGACGAATAAAAGCCTTACTAAATTGGATAAGAGGAATTGGAAAAGAAGAAAAAACAGAAACTGATAATCTCAAATCCACCCTCCCATCCAAAGAAAATTTGCTATCCGTTTTTGAAAATCTTATCCGTAAAAATGCAGATAACCATAATACAGATTTAGAACAATACATCGAAAGCTATCAATTCTTAAAAGAAAAAAACATCATTTCTGTATCTGAACTGAAAGAAAACATAGTTACTTTACGAGATAAGAACTACAAGACCACAAGAGCTATTAAAGATACCGAAAAGGAGATTGATGATAGAGTACAACTTATCAACCAAGCCGAGAAATATTTGAATCATAAAGATACCTATAAAGCCTATACCAAGCTAAAGAAAAACAAACAAGATACTTTCTACAACGAACATACCGCAGAGATTATTTTATTTGAAAGTGCCAAAAAATATCTAAAAGAGCATTTAGGAGAAAACAAGACCCTAAATATATCCAAATGGAAATCTGAAATAGGCACTTTGAGGAAAGAAAAAGACACCCTATATTCTCAAATCATAGATATACGAAAAGAAGTGGAACAGGCTGAAAGTGTTAGAAGCTGTATAGATAAATTACTGCAAGAAAAGAGAGGATTAACAAAGGTAAAGAAGCAAGAGTTAGATTTATGAAAATGAAATAAAAAATGTAGCGAAATAGTAAATTTATTTTGCTACATTTATACATAATATACCTATGAATTTAGTATTTATCTTTATGCTTTTTCGCCATTCATTTTACGGTTAAAAACGATAATCGCAAGAGTAAAAATAACTACGGTATATACTATTACGACAAGTAAATGAGAGAAAAGACGACTGAAATTACCGCTTAAACTTATCCTTATTGCTTCAACACTATGATAAAACGGTAAAATATTAGTTATTGATTTAAAAGCCCCTCCTATCAAATCAATCGGAATGAAAACTCCGGATAACCAACCTGCAATATTAGTTAATAACGCTCCGCAAACCCCACCAACTGCCTTATCATTTAGAATGCTACCGAAAAACAAACCTGTGCCAACAAATAATAATGAAGTTAAGGCGGTCATAATAATCGCAAAAATGGTATTGATATTTATATCAAGTCCAAAAGCTCCTGCCACCAATAAGGTTATTGTAGCTTGTGCGATGGTCATAACTATCATAGGTAAAGTATATCCTAAAATGAAATCAGTTGCAGTCATAGGAGATGTAAATAAACGCATTAGGAAAGATGATGTACGGTCTTTTGACAACAGCATACCTGCAAACAATGCCATAAATACGCTACCGAACATCGCCAAGCCCGGTGCAAGATTTTTTATTTGAAACATTGTATTTTTTGCTTCGGGCGGAATAGCAGAATTGATAATAGACAACAGGGCTAACAAAACAAGTGGAAACCCAAGACTAAAAAAGAGATTAACAGGATCACGCAAAATCTCTTTTATATTGCGTTTTGCAAATAGAAGCATTCTCATAACACACCTCCTGAAAGCATAACAAAAGCATCCTCTAATTTAGAAGTACCTGTTTGCGTAGTTAATTCTGTCATTGTTCCTACCGCCGTTAATTGTCCTTTTGCCATTATTCCCACACGGTCAGATAAATTCTCAACCTCATCCATATAATGAGTTGTAAGAATTATTGTAACTTTTCCTTTTAATGATTTGATGGAAGCCCATAGTTCACGACGAGCCAAGACATCAAGTCCTAAAGTTGGTTCATCTAAAAACAAAATCTGTGGTTCTGAAATCAGAGCCATAGCGATAGAAAGACGCCGTTGCATTCCACCTGATAAATTTTTGGCTTTTTTATTCAATTCACTTTCTAAACCAAACTTTTGTGCTATTTCATAGGCATTTTTATTTGCTGTTTTACTATCTTGTCCATATATTCCTGCAATAAGTTCCAAATTCTCTAAAACAGATAAATTTGCGGCTACCGCTGTTTCCTGTGGTGAGATATTTGTTTTCTCTTTTATCGCATGAGGATTTGAGATAATGCTGTCGTCAAGAAGCAAAGCATCACCACTTGTGGGTTTTATCAAGCAAGATAACATTTTAATCGTTGTGGTTTTTCCTGCACCATTTACACCAAGTAAGGCAAATAACTCTCCTTGTTCAATTATTAAATTAAGATTATTTACGGCTACTACACTGCCATATTTTTTTGTAAGCTCTTTAATGATGATGGCATTCATCTTTTGTCCTCCTTCTCTGCATTTTCATTGAAAATCATATCCATCAAAGGTTCGAACATATTTTTAGGTGGAATTGCTATACCTTTATTTATATCTGCAAGGACGATTAAAGTATCACCGGGCTTAATGTTGAAAACATCACGGGCTTCTTTAGGAATAACAAACTGTCCTTTTTCTCCTACCTTAACTGTCCAAGCATATTTTCCCTCTGGGTGTTTCATATTACTACCTCCTGACCTAAAGTATGATTTGTATGAAAAGTATGACACAAATTACTTTTTATGTCAAAAAGTTGCGTCAATAAATAAGAAAAGGTACTTGACAAAACGCTTACTGGGGTAGACCCGAGGACATTAAGCCCTTTATTGATCCCACCTTTCGTAACAACGTTATCCTCACGGAGACAGAGAGCCTGACCATGAACAACCGGCCCAAGGACCCAAGGCTGGCACGCAACAAAAACGTCATGGTGGTGGGAGGTTCCGGGTCTGGCAAGACGCGGTTTTGGCTGAAGCCGAACCTCATGCAGTGCCATTCCAGCTATGTGGTCACCGATCCCAAGGGCGGCGTCGTAGTGGAATGCGGACAGCTTCTCCTGAGGGAAGGCTACAAGATCAAGATCCTCAATACCATCAACTTCAGCAAATCCATGCACTACAATCCCTTTGCCTACATCAAGAGTGAAAAAGACATCCTCAAGCTGGTGACGGCCCTCATTGCCAACACCAAGGGCGAAGGCAAAGCCGGAGATGATTTCTGGGTCAAGGCGGAGACCCTTCTTTATACCGCGCTCATGGGCTACATCCACTATGAAGCACCGGAAAGCGAGCGAAACTTCACGACCCTCATCGAGCTCATCAATGCCTCAGAGGTCCGGGAGGACGACGAGGACTTCCAGAACCCGGTGGATCTGATGTTCGCCGCTCTGGAAGAACGTGACTCGGAGCATTTTGCAGTCCGGCAGTACAAGAAATACAAGTTGGCTGCCGGTAAGACCGCCAAATCCATTCTCATCAGCTGCGGGGCACGTCTCGCGCCCTTTGACATCAAGGAGCTCAGAGACCTGACGGCCTACGACGAAATGGAACTGGATGCCCTGGGTGACCGGAAAACGGCGCTGTTCATTATCATCAGCGATACCGACGACACCTTCAACTTCCTGGTTTCCATGGCTTACACGCAGCTTTTCAATCTGCTGTGCGACAAGGCAGATGACGTCTATGGCGGACGTCTGCCTGTGCATGTGCGCTGCCTTATTGATGAGGCGGCGAATATCGGTCAAATTCCCAAGCTGGAGAAGCTGGTAGCCACCATCCGAAGCCGGGAGATCTCGGCCTGCCTGGTGCTGCAGGCTCAATCCCAGCTGAAGGCTCTTTATAAAGATCACTGCGATACCATTATCGGCAATATGGACAGCACGATCTTTCTGGGCGGTAAGGAGCGCACCACATTAAAGGAGCTTTCAGAAACTCTTGGGAAGGAGACCATCGACACGTTCAACACCGGGGAAAGCCGAGGCCGTGAGGTTTCCCACAGTCTGAACTACCAGAAACTCGGAAAGGAGCTGATGAGC
>JAAYGQ010000087.1 GCA_012727635.1 Tissierellia bacterium
ACTAGAGTTGCATATATTGCCCCTTCGCCATGGGGATTGAGTTTCATTGTCTGGCCAACTACATTGGCGGATTTAGTTCTATTGCCCTTTAGTAAACCCATTTTGTACATGGTGTAGAGGAGTTTGCGGTGAGCAGGCTTAAAGCCATCAATCTCTGGCAAAGCTCTTGAATGGATCACACTCATAGCGTAGGGAAGATAATTTTCTTCTAGGGTTCTGCTTATTTTTTCTTGTCTCAAGTTAACCCCTTTCTATGTTTTTTATACTTACCATGTTATACTTAACTAGGAGGAATAATGAAATTCATTCCTAATATAATTACTTTAATTCGAATCCTTATTATACCATGGATTCCCTATGTTTATCTAAAACTGAATTTAACATCATTAGCGCTTTTACTGGTTGTACTCGCCGCCTTAACTGATTTTTTAGACGGATTTATCGCCCGTCGTTTTCATGCGACCAGTTTTATCGGTCAGGTTTTAGATCCACTGGCAGATAAGCTTTTTTTAATCGTTATTATATACACACTATTTACTTCCGATGCTCTGACCCAAAGCTTTGTGCTACCCTTTATCGGGATTGAGCTTGTTTTTATAGTTGTCTCGGGATTTTTTTGGATCTATGATAAAACCTATCTTGTTAAAGCCGGGCTCTTTGGAAAAATAGCCACAGCCCTATTTTTCTTACTAAGCATTCTGAGCTTTACTCCCTTTCCGGGGCAGTATCTTATCCCGGGCTTTTATATCGTTTTATTTTTTAAACTGATTTCCATGGTCAGCTATGGCAGTCATTTAATAAAAGAAATTCACCGAAGGAAGATTCAATCCAGCCGGCACCAAGATATTCAGGAGTGAAAATCAGTGAAAGACCCCGACTAATTCTCGGGGTCTTCTTCTTCATCTATAAATTCATATTCCACTTCATTGCTTTTTATAGGTTTCTCCTCTTTAAATATTTTATGCCTTCCAAGATAAACAATGAAAGCTAGCACAAAAAAGAGAAGAGGATTGGAAAGAAAACCTGAAATAACAAATCCTGTTAACCTCAATACGACGCTAAATAGAAAAAACAAAACAATCATGAATATCAGGCAACCAAAACCCGATACTCTAAACATTTTCATGGCCAAGTTGCTGCATAATAACAATACCCGATGAGGAGCCCAGTCGGGAAGCACCTGCCTCAATCATACTCAGAGCATCCTCTAGGCTACGAATACCTCCCGAAGCCTTTACCTTTGCCCTACTATGCTTATGCATAAGTTTGACTTGATCTAGGGTCGCACCTTGCCCTAAAAAGCCCGTTGAAGTTTTAACAAAATCTGCACCGGCATTATCACTTAGCTCACAGGCCTTAATGATTTGTTCGTCACTGAGTTGACTGGTTTCAAAAATCACTTTTAAAACTGTCTTTCCACAAGCTTCTTTTATCTGAGAGATTTCTTCATAAACTTCTTTGTAGCGGCCATCCTTAAGTGCGCCAAAATTCAATACCATATCAATTTCATCGGCTCCGTTTTTTATAGCATCCATGGCCTCAAAAACTTTTGTTGCCCTTGTGTTTTGTCCCTGGGGAAAACCCACAACCGTAGCTATTTTGATGTCACTCTCTTTAAGTAGCTCTTTTGCATAGACAACGTAACAGGGCTGTATACATACACTGAAGAAACCATATTCTATGGCTTCATCACAAAGCTTTTTAATCTCTATTTTCCCCGCATTGGGACTCAGATTCGTGTGATCAAAATATCTTTCTAAATTCATTCAACTATTACCTGTAGAAGGTCACCGTTCTTAATTCCGGCCGCATTGGCTTCATCGGTATCAATATGCATATCAAGAGCAAAACTCGGATCCACTCGGCAAATGACTTCTTCAAAAACCGTTGCTCTAGGACCAGCTGCCATAACCTTGACTTTTTGTTTGTTTTTAATGCCTAGTTTTTCAGCATCATCGCAGTGAAAATGGATATGTCTAGCAGCTACAATGACTCCTTCTTTGATCTCAACTTCCCCTTCAGGACCGCGAAGAAGGATTCCTGGCGTTCCAGCAATATTTCCTGACTCTCGAAGTATTCCATCAACTCCCAGAGCGAAGCTATCGCTCGTAGAAATTTCTATTTGCGTATTATTGCGAACTGGACCTAAAATACGCATTACCATACTGGAACGACTTCCTATAACTTCAATCCGCTCTTCAGCAGCATATTGTCCAGGTTGGGATAAATCTTTTTTGACTGTAAGTTCATAGCCTTGGCCAAAAAGAGCATCCAGATCTTCTCTGCTTAAATGTGCATGTTTATTTGATACGCCTACCGGCACTTGAAATTCCACATTTTCCTCCTATAAGATTCATGATATTTCAAGTATAACATATTATTCTCTTGAGAAAGATGAAAAATATGTCCTATAAATATGCTTCCTTAACCAGAACCCTTTAATTTTTCATAGTTATTTCGTTACATTTAGAAGCTGTACCTCTTTGCCTTTATAAATAATTCTATCTTTTTCTATACGACAATCCTTTAAATCATAAATTAAAAGAATTCCTTTTTTTTCAAAAATAAATTGAGGTGCTATTTTATCTTTATTACCAAAGATGCTTTTCCAGTTGATTTTCCAATAGGATGTGAACTCCAATAAAAATAAATCCTTAGAAGTTTTATATATCCCTATCATCACATACCTATATCATGAATATTAAGCTCAACCCCTTGAATATTTTGCAGTAATTTTGTAGCGTAATCTACAATAAATCCTTTGAAAAGTAAAGCAAGACCAATCAATATTGCTGTAAGCACAACGAGCTCTACGGTTCCAAAGCCCGACTCGGAATTTGTAATTTTTTCTTCTAGAAATTTCATTTTACCCTCCAATAATTACCCCTAAAAAAGGACTTACGATGTAAAGTACCATAACGAGTAAATCTCCTACCATTGGTAAAAGCATTAGGTTCTCAAGTTTTTCAGAACGTAACTTACGATCTTGATAACTCCGGCGAAAAAGTTCATCGGAAATCTGTACAAAATCCATGCTCATATCCATTTGCGTAAAGTGCATCCCTCTTTCTAAAAGTATAACTATACGTTTTACCACCAACCATTTTGTATAAGAAAAGAGCTTTTGAAAATTCTCCCAATGCTCCTCAACACTGCGGGCCGGTCCCATAGCCTGTATCGATACCGCTGCTTTATTTAGCGCTTGCAATTGATTTTCTCCCTGAATTAAATAAAGTTCATAGATAAATACAAAGCGACTTAAGTCATTGATTAGTCGACTTTTGTTTTTTTCAACAACAGAACTTATACTAAATAATATAATTAGGAAAACAATGAGGGCAAAAACTACAACTATTTGAATTGATATTCCAAAGTATCGGCAAAGAGCTGATGATATAAGAAGGCTAATCAGAAATTGATAGAGACGATAAATCCATTGAATCGTTATAAATTCATAATCCTTAGGGTTCAAGCTATAGCTAAAATAGAACAATAACTCGTCTACGTAGTGGAGTTTGAGAAAAATAAATTCTCTTGTTTTTTCTAAAATCATTCCTTTAAAATATAAAATTATCAAGAGAATTAATATTTCCATTAAAGACGCTCCATAAAAACTTCTGATAACCAATGATTGATGAGAAAAAATACAATGGCAATGACATTTAGCGTCTTTTGGTTGGACCCCGGTAGAAAATGGCGTATAAAAAGTAGTAGCGCCAGGGGCATGAGCTTCATAATACTCATCCGTAGGCGGACAACCATCATTTCGCCTTGAATCTCCTCCTCAAGTAAAACTTTTTTCTCGAAAAGCTGAAATTGTTTTTCGAAAATCTCCCATCTAAAAAGTTCATCCAGGGGATCAATCATATAACTTGGATAGGCAAAAGAATCCATCATCTCATAGGCATAAATCGGACTATAACCCTGTTGTAAAAGAGTTGAAAATTCTGAGAGTTTTTCTAAAAGCAGTCTTTGATTTAGCTTATCCCCTTCCTTTACCAGTACCCTTCTAAGATTAATCAGGTACATCATACAAAGGGGTATGAGCCAGTAATTTAGCCCAAGGAATATAGCCATTAGAGTAAAAATTAAAGTAATTTCAAAAACTTTCATAGATTTCATCCACTCTAACCTCCCCTTGAACAAAATCAACTCTGCTAATGGATTTAAGTTGTCTTTTCGTTTTCCCCTCAAGAAAACAAATCACGTCAATGCCTCTCCCCAAATAACGCTTTGTCGCATCATAGGGTACACCGGCTTCAATCAATAACATTTCCAGTCGGTGAATCATATCCTGAGGACTATTGCCATGGCCGGTGCATAGACTTCCTCGGTGGCCGGTATTGATTGCATGAAGAAAATCTACCACTTCTTCTCTACGGATTTCTCCTAGGATAATACGATCAGGGCGAAGACGCAAAGAAGCTTTTACGAGATCACCCGTGGTTATTTCTTCCTTTTGGTATTCGGCTTTACTGGATCTTAAATACACAACATTGCGTTCCTGCGGAGCTTGAATTTCCCTTGTATCTTCAATGACAATCAGCCTTTCTTTACTTTCAATCTCACCTAAAAGAAAATTGAGCAAAGTCGTCTTTCCAGAGCTTGTCTCACCACAGATAAAAATAGTTCTTTTATTTCGAACCAATTCACCCAGAATCCTATGCTGATTTTTAGTAATAAATTCATTCTCATAAAAGTCCTGAGCATCGAATTTGTCTGAGCCGCTTTGTCTAAAGGAGATAATAGTTTCACCGCCACTAATGTGACGATGGAGAACTTGAACCCGATATTTTTCACCGATGGAAAAATTCAAAATACTTCGGTCCACACTAAGCCTTTGATTCTGAGTGGCTAAAAAAAGAGCCACTTGTCTTTCATAATCCTTTGCGTCAATAAATAGATGATCCAGTTTACGCATTCCGCTACTATCTTCTAGATATACTTGATTCCACCCGTTATACATAATTTCTTCAAAGTCTTCACGCAGAAGCTTTAAAAAAATACTTTCAGATTTTTCGAAAATTCCAGCAGCATGAGTTTGTAATAGCTTTATCCAGGATTTTTTCATCAAAGCCTCCTGCTATCATCCTACAAAATTTTTTCTCAACTGCCTAGCTTTCTATCCTGATTTACCATTTTGGAAATAAAAAAACCCCACTAATGGGGTTACCAGATCTATAAGCCGAGTTCTGTTAAACATAATCATCTATCTTGTTGTACAGTTGCCAGTACAATCATGCGACCTACCACGGCTAATAGCCTTATTTGGTCTTGCACCGGACGGGGTTTACAGAGCCACTGCATCACTGCAGTGCTGGTGAGCTCTTACCTCACCTTTCCATCCTTACCTTCTTAACGAAGGCGGTCTATTTCTGTTGCACTTTCCTTAGAGTCTCCTCCACTGGGCGTTATCCAGCGTCCTTTTTTGTGGTGCTCGGACTTTCCTCATGCCTGGGCACGCGATTATGCAATCTGGTAAGCTTATAATAGCATAATTCCATTGTTTTTACAATGGGTTTCAAGGCGCTCAAGAAGGAGCTGAACTTCTTTATTTCGAGTTAAATCGGTGTTTTTTGTAACATCAAGTATATAGTGGAGTTTCATTTGTTTTTCTTTCAAGTAATCGCTGTAGAGCTCTTTATCGCTATAAAGTCCCTTAGAATATTCAAAGTCATATGGGGTATCTCTCCCCTTTTTATAGAGTAGTACTTCATAAAAACGGTCTTCAAAGGTTAAAAGTTCTTCCCAGAGAAAATAATTTCTTTCGTACATGGCTCTTCTCAGGTAGGAAATCTGTTGCATAGGTTGAAGGATAAAATAATCCATTTGTGAGAAAAGTGCTTCACTTTCATCAATAATTTTTATGATAAGCTCTCCACCCATCCCTGCCACCACAGCGGCATCAAGATCCTCTTTAAACCCCTTTAAACCGTCCATGAGTAGAGTTTCTACGCAATAGTCCCTTAAGTTTTCCCTGGCACGAGAAAGAGGACCTACCGCCACATCGGTGACATAGATCCTCGGGGCCAATTTTTTATCGGCAATCATTTTAGCAATATAGCCATGGTCGCTGCCAATATCAACAATGCTTTCTGTGGGTTTGATAAGTGAAACTATACCCTCTAATCGCTTCATAAATCTAAATAATCTGCTAAACGGCGACTTCTCGAAGGATGCTTTAACTTTCGTAGAGCTTTGGCTTCAATTTGCCTTATGCGCTCTCTAGTAACATCGAAGGTTTTTCCAACTTCTTCCAAAGTACGAGGACGTCCATCTTCGAGGCCAAAGCGAAGCTTTAACACTTCTTGTTCTCTGGGGGTTAAATCTTGCAGCACTTCCATAAGAATTTCTTTGAGCATAGAAAAAGCCGCTGCATCAGAAGGGGCCTGGGCCTCGGAGTCCGGTATAAAGTCTCCTAGGTTTGAATCTTCTTCTTCTCCTATGGGCTTTTCAAGGGACACGGGTTCTTGGCTAATTTTCTTAATTTCAAGAACTTTCTCTGCTGTGATATCCATAATGTCGGCGATTTCTTCGGGAGTGGGTTCTCTTCCCAAGTCTTGAGACAATTGTCTTTCAATCCGTGTTAGCTTATTGATGGTTTCCACCATATGCACCGGTATGCGAATGGTACGCGCTTGGTCGGCAATGCTTCTTGTAATGGCTTGGCGAATCCACCAGGTGGCGTAGGTGCTAAATTTAAAACCCTTTGTGTAATCAAATTTTTCTACTGCCTTCATAAGACCAAGGTTTCCTTCTTGAATTAAGTCAAGAAATAACATTCCACGTCCAACATAGCGTTTGGCAATGCTAACCACAAGGCGTAAATTTGCTTCACAAAGTTGCTGTTTAGCACTATCATCACCAAGTTCCATACGCTGAGCCAATTCAACTTCTTCTTCGGCGGTTAGTAGTGCGACCCTGCCAATTTCTTTTAAATACATACGAACTGGGTCATCAATATTGATCCCTTTATTCATTAGGTCCTTTGCATCTTGTTCCGGTGAACTAATTTCAAGGGCAATTTTATCGTCTTCATCATCCTTGTCGTCGATATAGTCTTTTTCTAATTCGACTTCGTCTTCAACAAGCTCAATCCCAGCCTTAATAAGTTGCTCATGTACAGAGGAGAGATCATCCTTATCAAGATCTATATTCTCAAAGGCTTCTATGACATCGCTATAGGTCAGCTTGCCATCGCCTTTTCCTCGCTCTTCTAATTCCGTTAGGATGTTTTGTTTCATCTTCCCCCTCTTTCTTTGGCCATAATTTCGATACGCATTTTTTGAAGCAACATTATTTCTTCAAGAGCACTTCCTTCGGGGTCATTTTGGAGATTTCTTACTCGGCTATCTAGTTGCTTAGCCAGAAGGTAACGGAAAAAATCTTCCCAATGCTTACTGTCGGTGTCACTTAATTCCATATTTTTACATTTTTCCATATAAGTCAATTGATCTAGAGAAAAACAGTCTGCTGCCTTTTCTAGAACAAATTGTTCTTCTTTTAATAAAAACTCTACAACTTCTTTCCAAGACTCTTCAAGAAGGGAATACCATCTATGGGAGTTTATTTTTTGTGCCAAACTAGGTTTTTGTACAAGCAAAGCCATTAATATTCCTGGAGCTTCATCAAAGGTATTCCTCGCACTTTGTCTTAAAGGTTCTTTTTTTACTACTTCAAGATCCTTTCGTAACTCTTCCGGATCAATGTTCAGCCGGTTACTTACGTATCGCAGATAGAGATCTTGCTGGCTGTATTTATCTATTTTACCCAAAATCACACCAATATCTTCTAAATATGCCTTTTTTCCATGAATTGTTTTTAAATCATGATGGGCTTCTCTTTCCCTCAGTCGATATTCTATAGATTCTAAAGCATTTTCCTCAATAAATTGTAGGAACCCTTCTTTTCCATGGGCCTTGATATAATCGTCAGGGTCCATGGACTGGGGTAATGTTACAACCCTTACTAGCATTGCGAATCCATCTAATATTTCCAAAGCTCTTTTTGTCGCGTCAATCCCTGCTGTATCTCCATCATATAAAATGATTAGTTCCGAGCAGTAGCGTTCCAGAAGCTTCGCCTGTTCCTGGGTAAAGGCAGTTCCTAGGCTCGCCACCGCATTTCCTATGCCCTTGTCGTAGAGACTAATCACATCCATATAGCCTTCAACAAGTAGGATTATCTTATCGGTTCCCCGGAAATCTTTGGCTTGATTGAGTCCATATAAATGAAAGCTTTTATTAAAGACCGGAGTGTCCGAAGAGTTCAGGTATTTTGGTATGCCTTCAGGATCCATAGTTCGGGCTCCAAAGCCAATGACTCTGCGCCGCAAATCGATGATAGGAAAAATAATACGATCACGAAAACGATCATAGGGGCCTCGAGCCCCTTCACCAAAGAGACCCGATTCTTTTCTGATGTCCTCGGGTAATTCTTTGCCTATTTCATCATAAAGATGATGCCAGCCATCTTTTGCATAACCCAGTCCGTAATGCACCAAGGTTTTTTCCGACAGGCCTCGGCCCAGGAGGTATTCCCGTGCATCATTATTTTCCTTTAGATTTGCGTAGTAGCGAAGAGCGGCTTTACGATTGAGTTCATAAAAAGTTTTGAGATCCCTTCTCACTGGACCCGACTGTTTATTTTTATAGGGATTCAAATCAAAATGATAGCGTTCAGCCAGGGTCTCTATAGCCGTCAGAAAGTCGAGATTTTCACTTTCCATAACAAAGTTCAAACTATTTCCCCCGGCACCGCAACCAAAGCAGCGATAACTCTGTCTTTCTTCACTGACAATAAAAGACGGGGTTTTTTCAGCGTGAAATGGACATAATCCCTTATGATTTTTACCGGTTTTTTTAAGGGCAACCCTTTGACCGACTACATCAATTATATCCACATGTTCACAAAGAATTCTTGCTATATCATCTACATATTTTTTTGCCATTTTAAACTTCCTGCCAAAACTTAGGAAGAAAAATACGGCGAAAACAATCAATCGCATAGCGATCGCTCATTCCCGCAATATAATCTTTCACGCCCAAATGAACATCCTCATAGCGGTAGTCTTTAGGCAGTAAATTCGGGTTATCCAAGAAATATTCATAGAGCAGAACCATTAGTTTCTCGGCTCTGCCTTCTTCTGTCTTGGCGTGGGAATTGAGATAAAGATTTTTAAACATAAAATCCCGTAAAGCAAGGGTGGCCTCCTGGACTTCATCACTAAAGCCAAGAGACTGATTTACAAAGGAATTTTCCACAAGATTTCCAATCATCCGATCAATGCGCTCACCAGCGCTTTCACCAAGGCTAAGGCGAATCTCTTTAGGCAAGACATTGTCCTTAAGAAGTCCTGCTCGCCTAGCATCATCGAAATCGTGATTTAGATAGGCAATTCTGTCGGCAAAATAAATTAGCTGTCCTTCCGGTGTAGCGGCCTTTCGATCTCCACTGTGATTCAAAATACCATCACGCACTTCATAGGTTAGGTTTAGGCCACGGTAGGCCTTATTCTCGCGTATTTCAAGGCAATCCACTACCCTGAGACTTTGTTCATTATGAACAAAGCCACCGGGGTAAATGTCATTTAAGACCCTCTCACCACAATGACCAAAGGGTGTATGGCCCAAATCATGACCTAGGGCAATGGCTTCGGTCAAATCACGATTAAGACCCAGCGTACCAGCAATACTAAGGGCAATTTGCATTACCTCCAAAGTATGGGTTAGCCGGGTGCGATAATGATCTCCATCGGGAGCAAGGAAAACTTGGGTTTTATGCTTTAATCTTCGGAAACTCTTGGCATGGATAATCCTATCCCGGTCCCTAGCAAAGCACGTACGATAAGGGTCTTCTTTCTCATGAAAAATCCGACCCTTAGACAATTTGCTTTTAGTCGCATCGGGACTGAGGGTCAAATCTTCAATAACTTCTTTATCTATGCGTGAATAATTTTTCATTCATACTGGAGACGCTGATCGAAATAATTCACAAGATCTTCGATATCTATGCGCTCTTGCTCCATAGTGTCTCGGTGACGTATTGTGACAGTATTATCCTCAAGGCTATCAAAATCAACGGTAACGCAAAAAGGAGTGCCAATTTCATCAAAACGGCGATAGCGCTTACCAATACTTCCTCGCTCATCGAGCTCTACTGAGTAATAACGGCTCAGTAAATGGAAAAGTTCCTCGGCTTTAGGAGTAAGTTTTTTGGATAGAGGCAAAACCCCAATTTTAATTGGAGCAATCATTGGGTGGAATCGCATAAGATTTCTAGTTGATCCATCTTCTAAGATTTCTTCACTATAGGCGTCAACCATAAAGGCTAAAAATAACCTCTCTACTCCAACACTGGGTTCAATAACATAGGGTGTAAATTTTTCGTGGGTCTGGGGATCCAGATACTGCATATCTTTACCGGAATGATTCATATGTTGAGTTAAATCATAATCGGTACGGTCGGCAACTCCCCAAAGTTCTCCCCATCCAAAGGGATAGAGATACTCAATATCACTAGTGGCCACACTATAGTGGGATAATTCTTCCTTATCATGATCACGAAAACGCAGATTTTCTTCTTTGATGCCTAGATCCAGAAGGTAGGACCAACAAGTCTTTTTCCAAAAATCATACCAATCCAAATCGGTTCCGGGTTTACAAAAGAATTCCAATTCCATTTGCTCAAATTCTCGAGTCCTGAAAATGAAGTTGCCCGGAGTTATTTCATTTCTAAAACTTTTACCTATTTGACCTACACCAAAGGGAATCGACAGCCGCGAAGAGCGCTGAATCGATTTGAAATCAACGAAAATACCTTGGGCCGTTTCCGGGCGCAAATAGATTTCTGTAGTAGCGTTCTCGGTAACGCCTTGATAAGTTTTAAACATTAGATTGAACTTACGAATGTCTGTGAAATTGTGTTTTCCGCAGGAGGGGCAGGGAATCTTATCTTCAAGAATAATTTCATGAAGACGTTGATCATCGGCGCCGAAAAGATCTTTGTGAATCGAGTTTTTAATAAAATGTTCCTCAACAATATGATCGGCTCTAAAACGGCTCTTACATTCTTTGCAGTCAATTAGCGGATCACTAAAACCGCTTACGTGGCCACTGGCCTGCCAAACGGCAGGATTCATAAGGATGGAGGCATCGAGTCCAACAACATTTGTCTGTTTTTGGATAAAATAATACCACCAACTATTCTTTATATTTTTCTTTAGTTCGACACCCAGGGGGCCATAGTCCCAAGTATTAGATAGTCCGCCATAGATTTCGGATCCCGGATAAACAAATCCGCGATTCTTGGCAAGAGAAACGAGATTTTCCATGCTGATCATACTTGCTCCACGTCCTTTCAGTTTAGTTTGTTTCCTTTTTATTCACAGGTTGAGCACAGATATTTGTATCTATCTTTCCTTCAGCATCCATATATAAGCCTCCGGCGCCTTCTTTAACCTCATCGATGGTTTCGCAGAAATCTTCTCTAAGTTCTACAATTTCTTCGGGGGATTCTGATAAATCCTTTATGAGTTTTCCAGCTTCTTCTTTTACTGTTTCAACCTTTTTATTGGTTTCTTCTTTAATATTCTTTTTATTTTGAAGTTTTTCCTTGGCTTCAACTACTTCTTCTTTTAGCGTTTCAACCAAATCTTCGGCATTTTCTTTAAGATCTTCCCCTTTATCTTCTACTTTTTCTTTCACTTCACGGGCCTGATCTTTTGCCGTTTCAGCCATTTCTTCAGCTTCATCCTTTAAAGTTACAAAGGCATCCTCGGTTTCTTCTTTTAAGTCTTTTCCTTTGCTCTCTACTTTATCTTTGACATCGGAAAACTTATCTTCGATATTTTCTTTGAGATCTTTGGCAAAATCTTTGGATTCTTTGACTCCTTTTTTTAGTAAATCCTCAATATTCTCACCACTGTCCTTGGCTTTCTTAACAGCCTTCTCCAGATAATCCTGAACATTGATAACATCCCCATCTTTTTTCTCGAGGGTAACGCTATGACCAGTAATCAACGCAACTCCCAAAGCCGCTGCCGATAGATAGGTGGCAAAAAAGGCACCCACCACACCGACTCCGGCGGGAATATTTAAAAGAACTTCATCGCCTTTTCGTATAATAACACGAAGTATATTGCCCTTTTTAATCAGTTCCTTGATATAAGCCAACAAAGAATCCATTGAAGATTTGCCATACATTCCATCTTTAGCCATAGCAGCTTCAACGGCAAGTTTCACATCACCATCGGCGGCCAACAGATAGGCTCTAGCTTCTTCATAGTCAAAACCTGTTTCTTCGATAAATTCATCAATCATTTCTAAAGTAATATTCTTCATAAAATCCTCCTATAAATACTCTAACATGTCCCGGTGTAAAGCGGGAAGATCGGCACCCATGTGCACAAAGATATAGCCTTCCATAAGCCGAGCTGCCTTTTCTAGGCTCCTGGTCTCTAAAGCAAGATTCAAAAAAGCAGACATTTTCATTTGAGATGCGTCACGCCACATAAGTAGAGCTTCAGTGTCTTCACCACCTTCTTCTGCCTGGCCCATCTCTACTACCAATTTATACCCTTCAGTGGATCTTCTTACACATTCCAAATCCGGCATTATACCTAAAATTTTAATAAGTTGGGCCAAAAAATAAGCAAGCAATTTTTCTTTTAGAATAGGAAACTTTTTTAATACGCTTAAGCTGTTTATCATCAGTTCAAAGGCTTCCACGCTGGTCTGTCTTTCTTGAAAAAGCAAAAGAAAGCTTTTTGAAAAAAAAGAGGCCATCAGCATCACTGAAAAATCGTTTCTTAAATCATAAAAACTGTCAATTACTTCAACGCTACGAAGTTGTAATTTGTTCCCACTGACCTGATAAAGACCATAACAAAAAGGGCTTGAACCAATATTAAGTGGATTTTTCGGATGATTCCCGCCCCGGGCATATATTTCTACCCTGCCCATTTGCTTTGTAAAAACTCTTAAATAACAGTCTTGATCATTGATTTTATTTCTTTGTAGAACAACACCTTCTAGTTCTATTTGCCTCATTTTTTGTAGCCATACTCACTTAGATAATGACTGGATTTTCTCCAGCCACTTTTAACCTTTACCCAAAGTTCCAAATAAACGGGTTGTGAGAAAAGCTCACTTAGTTCAAGGCGAGCAGCTTTACCGATCCCTTTAAGCTTTCTTCCACCTTTTCCAATTACTATGCCTTTATGTGATGGCTTTTCTACAATGATGGTTGCAAACATATAAAGGCCCTTTTCTTCCTGTTTGTATTCATCTAAGACAACCGCAATGCCATGGGGAATTTCTTCATCAAGATAATGGAGTGCCTTTTCACGTATTATTTCGCAAATAAGCATCTCGTCACTCAAGTCTGTAAAGGTATCCTCGGGATAGTAATTGGGCCCCTCAGGAAGATGCTCAAAGATCAAATCTTTAAGTCCTTCTACTGTTTGAGGAATAATGGCACTGACTGCGATCACTCCATCAAAATCACCCAGTTCATGAACCTTTTCTTTGTTTTCAAACAAAGTCTTCTCATCGATCAAATCAATCTTATTTAACAAAAGAAATTTGGGAACTCCAGGAGGCAGCTTTTTAGCCATAAAAACATCACCGGGTCCTATTCCCTCGGAGATGTCTACCATAAAAAGAATGACATCCATATCCACTAAAGATTCATCGATGCGCTCCAGCATAAAATCATCAAGCTTATTTTTAGGTCGGTGCATACCTGGAGTATCCACGAAGACAATCTGACCTCTTTGATCTGTAATAATACCACGAATCGCATGTCTTGTAGTTTGGCTCTTGCTACTAACAATGGATACTTTCTCTCCGACGAGTTGATTGACCAAGGTACTCTTACCTACATTGGCTCGTCCAACAATGGCGCAAAATCCTGATTTCACAGCAGATCCTTTCCTGTAAAAGCATAGGGAAGTAAATCCTCAGCGTTATGGAGGACATAATCGTCTTTCCCTGAAACAATTATCTTTGATTTGGGTGCAAATTCCATAATGACTTGGCGGCAAATACCACAGGGATAAGTGTAATCCTCCCGCCCAACCACAGCCAAATGGGTAAAACTATGGTAGCCTTCGCTTACAGCTTTTTGTATAGCCACTCGCTCAGCACAATTGGTGGCCCCGTAGGCGGCTGACTCAATATTGCATCCGGTAAAAACTGTGCCGTCTTCAGTAATCAGTGCGGCTCCCACAGGAAAATTTGAATAGGGAGCATAGGCCAACTTTTGAGCTTCTCTAGCTTTTTCAATTAATTCTTCAATTACCATTTTTCCCCTCCCAGAACCCGTAGGCTTCCTCTTCTTTTTGCCTCATGATTTCCTTTGATAATGCATCCTCATGATCATAGCCCAATAGATGATAAAAACTATGTATACTAAGATAAATCATTTCGCGCAGTACTCCATGGCCAAATTCTTCGGCCTGGCAACGTACCATATCCATATTTATAACTATATCGCCCAATACCTTATAGTTCTCTAAAAGCAGTTCTTCTTTGCTTGCCACCTGAGGAAAACTAAGGACATCGGTTTGTTTATCTATCCCGCGGTAGCTGCTATTTAATTCTTGGATTTCCTCGGCATTTACCAAGGAAACCGATAACTCTCCGGGTCCATCAATTTCTTCGAGTTCTAGAGTTCTGCGAAGGGCACAATCAAGAGCCTTAGCTTCTTCCTCTCTTAGATGATCTAGACCATCATAATAAATTTCAATCACTTTATTCCTCGTAACGTGCAAGAATTTTTCTCACAAGGCGATGGCGCACAACATCTTCTAATCCAAAATAAACCATTGCAATATCATCCACATCTTTAAGAATTTCAACGGCGTGTTGTAGTCCACTCACCTGGCCTGTAGGGAGATCAATTTGGGTAATATCACCATTTACAACTACTTTAGATTCGCTACCAAAACGAGTAAGGAACATCTTCATCTGTTCTTTTGATGTATTTTGAGCTTCATCAAGAATGATAAAGCTATTATCCAGGGTTCTGCCCCGCATATAAGCCAGGGGGGCCACTTCGATCACTCCCCGCTCCCGGAGCCGAGTGTAGGTTTCATTTCCAAAAATATCTCCCAAAGCATCATAGAGGGGTCTCAAATAGGGGTCAACTTTGTCTTGAAGATCCCCTGGAAGAAATCCGAGTTTTTCTCCTGCTTCAATAGCAGGGCGTGTAATAATTATTCTGCTCACTTCTTTATTACGAAAAGCCCGAGCAGCCATGGTAACAGCCAAAAAAGTTTTCCCCGTACCGGCAGGTCCAACACCAAAGGTTAAAGTGTTTTTCTCTATCGTTTTACAATAAAGCGACTGCCCTTTTGTTCTGGGTTTAACAAGCTTCCCTTTATGGGTGGCAAGTAAAACTTCACCATCTAAACGTTCAAGTTGGTGTTGGTCCCTTCTAAGGGTCATATAAATTAAATATTCCAACTTTTGTAGATCTAGTTCTGCACCGGCTAAAATCAACTTTTCCATTGACCTTAAAATCTCAATGGTGGAAGCGACGGAATCGCTGTTGCCTTTTATTAAAAGATCATTGCCGGTAAAAAAAATTTCTACAGCCAGTTGGTCTTGAATAATCTTAAAGTTTTCATCAAACTTTCCACACATCAATTGCATAGAAACTTCGGGATTTATTGTTATTTTTTGTTCCATAAATACCTCTCATCTATTCTAGCATAAATTTTCATGAACTGCTTCTTTCTTAGATGAGTCTTCTAAAAAAACAATACCCATATAGGGTATCATTTTGTCTTAAAATAGATTGTTTTTAAAGCCAAGAGCTGATTTGCATTTACCTCTCCCAGCAGAAATTCAATTACTTTTACCTTGAGCTTTACAAAAGCTTATAGTACTAGTAACTAAGAGGCAGATCCTAAAAGGTTGGCTTTTAACCCTTGAAGCCTCTGGCTAAAGGAGATATTAAAGCGGTCCTTTGATTTTACTGAACCTATTGCCAATAAACCCTTGGTTTGTGTTTTTAATATTCTAAAAATTCCTATTTTGTCTAATTTTAATTTAGACTAAGCGGAGAATTTCAGGTTCTCGAAGCAAATGCTTCTCATCGACCTCAATTTGTTTTTAGCCCTTTCGTGAAGTTAGAATATACTAAAATAATATATACATCATTTCTCAGCGGCTTTTTCAAATCATATATCAATCTATCTTGCGTAAAAACCTCTTAATCACGGCTGGTTTTTTTTCTTTTGCGTTTTGCAGCATCACTTTTCTTTTTACGCTTCACACTGGGTTTTTCGTAGTGCTTACGTTTTTTGATCTCAGCCATGAGACCAGCCTTTGAGGTCTCGCGCTTAAAGCGCTTGAGAGCGCTATCAATGGATTCATTAGGTCTGACTTTAATACCCGTCAATTTTCTCCCCCCTCTCTTTCCAAGATTAGTACAATGTACCGGGAGTAGCAAGCTCTATTATAAACCAGAATACAGGAAAAATCAAATGGTTTTACTTAAGATTAACTTCTGGGAGCTTTTTATACTTTGTGATCTAACCGGCAGGCCAGCTTAGCTGACGTCCGCTTATAAGGTGGACATGGAGATGGGCTACAGTCTGTTGACCTAGTTCACCAGCGTTGATAACAAGTCGATATCCCTTATCATTTAAATTTTCTTCAGCAACGTAATTTCTAATGGCCTTAAAAACATAAAGCAATTCTTCTTCTTTTTCGTAGGAATCACTCAAATCCACAAAATGCACTTTGGGAACAAAAAGCACATGAAGGGGACTTATGGGGTTAATATCCTTAAAGGCCAATACATGATCATCCTCATAAACAACATCAGCCGGAATACTTCCCTCGATAATTTTACAAAACAAACAATCCATTTTCCCTCCTAAACAATTAATTTCTCGCCCTCACGGCGGATAACCTTAAGTTTTTCTATGCTGTTGTTTTCCTTGGGCGTCTTACTATAACAATGAATATATTCTCTAGAGAGACCCTGGCTGTCTTGTTCAAAAAGCACTTCCACTTCTCTTCCAACAAAACTATTAAGGAACTTTTCTTTGTTTTCCTGGGCAAGCTCTCTGAGTTTTTCACTTCTTCTTTTTTTCACTTCGGGATGGTGATCAATTTTTCTTGCTGCTACAGTTCCCTGTCTAGAGGAATAACTAAAAACGTGAATATGGCTAAAACCAACATCTTCCACAAATTCCATGGTCTCATTAAACTCTACTTCGCTTTCTTCAGGAAAGCCCACAATAATATCTGTAGTTAGGGCTGCCAAAGGATAATATCTTCGAAGGAGTTCTGCTCGCTTTTTAAAATCATCGGCGGAGTAATGGCGATTCATTCTTTTTAAAACACCATCGCTACCAGATTGTAAAGAAAGATGAAATTGGGGACAAAATCCTGGTAAATCCAAACAGATTTTAATGAATTCTTCTGTAATTACATGGGGTTCCAGTGAACCCAAACGCAACCTTCTATCGCCAAGGAGGGGCTTAATTTCCTTTATAAGCTCTCCTAAAGTAGAACCGGTATCCTTGCCATAATAGGAAAGATTGATTCCCGTTAGAACGATTTCTTTATAACCATCTTGGATATAGGATATAAGTTCTTCCTTAATTCGATCCAGTGGGTAGCTTCTGGCTCTGCCTCGGGCATAGGGAATAATACAATAGCTACAAAACTGATCACAGCCATCTTGAACCTTTAAAAACCCACGGGTTTTATCATGGCTAAATCTTTTTTGGGGCCTTTCAGAAGTTCCCAAAAGCTCTTTAATCAGCTCCAGTGCGTTGTCCTTACTTTCATTGGGAATAAGCAAATCCGCCGTAATTTCTCCGTGGAGGTCAACATAACAACCCATTACTGCAACAAGTGCACCCTCCCTCTTTGCTTGAGATATTTTCTGGCGGCTTTTTCTATCACTAATGTGGGTAACGCTGCAGGAATTATGAG
>JAAYGQ010000088.1 GCA_012727635.1 Tissierellia bacterium
CTTTTTAAAGAAGGAACCCCGCAGCAGCTAAGAAAAAGCCTGGATCGACTCCACAGAGTCTATTCGGAACACCCTCAGTGGATTTATATGGAGAATGCTTTGGCGGGGAACTATCAAAATGGCGATTATATTGTGGACACCTACGCCTCTATGGTAGATATTCTTCTTTGCGCCGACAGTTTTGAAAGAGCGGTAGAACTGGCCATTAGGATGGGGGGCGATAGCAGTACGCGGGCTGCCCTAGTGGGGAGTTTAGCCGGCCTTATATACACCGATCAGCCCCAGGGCTGGATGGAAATCGAAAAAATTGAGGAGATAGAGCGACTGGCCTTGACGGCCTGGCTCAAAATACAATAATGCAAATATTAGCACCGGTAGGAAAAAAAGAAAATTTAATCGCTGCCCTTCAGGCCGGAGCCGATGCGGTTTATCTAGGAGGAAACCTTTTTTCCGCTAGAGCCTCGGCGGGAAACTTTAGCGAAGAGGAGTTAAAAGAAGCCATAAGCTACACCCATGGTTATAATGCCAAGCTTTACCTTACGGTAAATACCCTTCTAAAAGATGAAGAGCTTCCCCTTGCCGTGGATTTTGTAAGAAAAGCATGGAATTTTGGAGTGGACGCCATTATTTTCCAAGATCCAGGGCTGTTTTATCTTGTTCACAGGCTATATCCTGAGATTGAGCTCCATGCTTCCACTCAGCTCAGTGTTCATAATAGGCCCATGGCGGTTTACTTTAAAGAAAAAGGGGCCCAGCGCCTGATCCTTGCCCGGGAGCTTTCCTTAGAAGAAATTGAAAAGCTCAAAGGAGTAACGGAGCTGGAAGTTTTTGTGCAGGGAGCCCTTTGCATTTGCTATTCTGGCCAGTGCCTTATGAGCAGTCTTATCGGGGGAAGAAGTGGAAATAGAGGCCGCTGCGCCCAGCCCTGTAGGCTGGAGTACAGTCTTTATGAAGAAGATCATTTTGTAAAAAAAGGAACTCTTATAAGCCCTAGGGAGCTTTCTCTTCTTGATGAGCTGCCGGCCCTTGAGGGGGCTGGGGTCATGAGCCTTAAAATTGAAGGCCGTATGCGAAGTCCCGAATATGTCTATGAATCCGTATCAGCCTATCGCCAGGCTCTAGAGGGAGAAGTCTATGACGATGAGGCGCTAAAACTCAGTTTTAGCCGCCAAGGCTTTACCAAGGCCTATCTCCATAAAAAAGGAGGTGAAGACCTTATTTCTGAATTTGCCGGGAAAAGTGGCATTGATCTAGGTACCATTGAAAGAGGGGAAATCACCCTGCTTAGTAATCTTCGTCGCCTGGATGGAGTGGGTACACCTCGGGGAGGCTTCGGTGTTGAAGCCATTTTGTATAAGGGAGAAAAGGTGGAAGAAGCCTTTGCTGGCCAAAGGGTCAGTCTTCTTCCTAAAAAGTATAAAGACGGGGATCTTATCAGAAAGACTCTGGATAGTGGGGCGCTAAAAAAGATCAAAGAAGTGCTTCAGCAACCTTACAAGAGAAAGGATCCTGTGGAAGTCCCCTTTCGTTTTAAGCTAGGAGAGCCCATGAGCTTAGGTCATCTGCAGGGGGAAGTGGTTCAAGTCGCAAAAACCGCCCCTCTTAGCCGCGAGAGAGTTCTTGAAAGCCTTTCAAAGAGTGATGGACCTTTATTTATTAAGCCGGAGTTTGTGGACTTTGAAGAAGGTTTTGTCCCAGTAAAAGAAATCAATGCCCTTAGAAGGCGATTTTTAGAAGAGGCCCTTGAAAAAAGACAATGTACTAGAGATTTACAGAAAAAAGAACTGCCAGCCATAGAGGGAAAAACTCTTGCCCCTAGCAAATACGTAATCCTTAGAGAAAAACAAAACTTGGATCTAGATCTAAAGGGCCTGCAGGCGATCTACGATCCCTTCTTTAAAGACCCCGGTAGCCTTACCTTTAAAGATCTTGAGACTCTTGAGGGATATTTTGTTAGAGTTCCAGGCATTGTGAAAGAAAATGTAGAGGAGCTCTGTGAAAAACTTCTTAGTCTAAAGGGAGTAAAGGGAATATTGACCTCCAATCAAGGGGTCTTCCAACTATTAAAGGGAAAGGTTCCTTTATATGGAGACTATAAGCTCAATCTTATGAATAGCTACGGCCTTAGCCTCTATGATGAACTGGAGGGTAGCCTTCTAAGTGAAGAACTCAGCAAGTATGAAATGAGAGATTTTCAGGGCAAAGAAGCGGCCATGATTTATGCTTATGGGCCCCAGGAAATGATGGTGACGGAGTATTGTCCCATTAGGACTGGTGAGCCCTGCAGTGAGCCCTGTAGGAAAAAACAATACAGCCTAGTGGACAGAAAAGATTATAGGATGAAGCTGGCCCATGATATCTACTGTAGAAACCATATATACAACGCTCCGGTGAAAAATCTTATTGGAGATATGAAAGAACTTCGTGATATGGGGTACCGAAGCTTTGTAATAGAGCTTTTTGGGGAAGAAAATCCCCAGAACATTATAGATTGTTTTTATAGTGAAATAGCGCCGGAAGTAAGCCCGGCCACCCGTGGACATTATCTTCGCGGGATTGAATAGGGCTTGTTTATTGGGTGAGAAATGGTTTATACTACAACTAATTCATTGTGATAATAAGAAGAGGAGGAGCCATGTTTGTACGCGCTATTATGACACCTGCCGATGATCTGATCACCATCCGCAGTAACCAGACTCTAAAGGAAGCCCTGGAAATTATTCTCGAGGAGGGTTTTCTTTCCCTTCCCGTGGTGGATGGAGAGACTTTTGTAGGCTATATCTCTAAAATGTACATCTATGAAAAGTTCATCGAATCCGGTGAAAGTGATTTCGAAACTTTTCTACTTGAAGAAGTACGTTACTACGCTTTTATGAATATGGAGCCTATCCATGATTCTACCTATGTAGAGGACGCCGCCGAAGCTTTTTTTAGAAACCGTGTGATGTTTATTCCCGTGGTGGATAGAAGAAATCGCTTTCAGGGCATCGTAACCCAGCGTTCACTTTTTGAGGTAGTACTTAAAGTCTTCGGCCTTAAAGATGCCAAGATTACTATTTATAGCCAGGACTTTGTTGGTAGTCTTGTTGGAATTTTAGAGATTATTCAGCGCCATGGCAGCAATATCACCAATATCGCCAAGTACGACGTAGGCATTATGGGAACTCAGGAGATCTCTATTAGAGTAGAAGATAAAAATCCCGAAGCTCTTGTAGAAAGACTCAAGTCAAAAGGAGTCAAGGTTCGGGAGTTCCAACCAGCTAGGGAATAGTATGCATTACCCGGGAGGAGAGAAGCCTCTTACTTTATGGGTTCTGCTTTTAAGTTTTGGAAGCGGCTATAGTAATATCACCGCCATGATGCGTTTTAGCCAGCCGGTAAGCCATATGACTGGGATGGTCTCTCAGCTTGCTCTGGCTATTTATGTGAGGGAAGCCTTCCAAATTGGAAGGCTTCTTTCGGTTCTTTTTTGCTTTTTATCCGGAGCTATTCTTGCGGGCTATCTTTTTCATCAAAGAAAGTTGGAGCCTAAAAAGCGCTATGGTGCACTACTTTTTATAGGTGGAGTGATTATATTTATCTTAAAGGATTCAAATATTCTATTCTATTTTTTGGTCTTTTTTATGGGACTTCAAAATTCGCTGTTTTTAGGGTATCGGGGTCATATTATACGAAGTACCCATGTGACTGGATATATCAGTGATGTGGGCTTTGAGCTGGGAAGTTCCCTGGCGGGCACTTCTACCCACCCTTGGAAGATTGGTTTTTATCTTTTCAGTATCCTCCTATTTATTCTAGGGGGTATATCTTCTGTTTATTTCTATTCCCATGGCGTTCAATTGGAGCTTTTAAGTGGAACTTATGTCCTTCTTGGGAGCAGTTATTTTTATCTTAGACGAAGAGAGCTTTTTCTTTTTGAAAAAAAAGCATAGGACGTAGGAGGTCCACCAGTGAAAAATAGAGAATGTGTACATTTTAAGGACTGCGGGGCCTGCACCTTTCGCCTTGCTTTTCCCAAGGTACAAACAAAGAAAAAACAAGAGTATATGCAAAGGCTCTTTGCTGATTATAAGGTCGCACCCATGGTGGAGATGGAAGACCCTTATTTTTACCGAAACAAAGTACTGCGAACTTTTAAATTAGTGGGTAAGCAGCGCTTTGTCAGTGGAATCTATGAAAAAGGCACCCACTGGGTCATTCCCATTGATCAGTGTCTTATTGAAGATGAAGGAGCCAAGGCCATCCAAAGAACCATTTACAGCTTAGCCAAACAATATAAATGGGAAATCTACGATGAAGATACAGGTCAGGGACTCCTGCGCCACGCCCTGGTGCGCATAGGCAAGGCCAGTGGCGAAGCCAGCGTGACTATGATTATTAAGGGAGATGTTCTTCCTCGGCAAGATGACTTTACAAAGGCCCTAACCAAAAGACATCCGCAAATTAAAAGTGTCTATGTTAATGCCAATAAAAGAAAAACAAAAGTTGTGATTGAAGGACGCCTAAATCAGATCTATGGAAAAGGCCCTATAAAGGATCAACTCCTAGGTCTGGATATTCTTATTTCCGGCGATAGTTTTTATCAGGTAAACCACTCTCAAGCTGAAAAGCTTTATACCAAAGTAATGGAGCTCTTAGACATAAAGGAAGATGAAGTCATTTTAGATGCCTACTGTGGTATTGGAACCATGGCTCTACTTGCCGCCCAGAGAGGCGCTCGCTCCCTGGGAGTAGATAACAATGTGTCTGCTCTGGCCGATGCCCGCCAAATGAAGAAGATTAATAAACTTCACAAGGTCGACTTTATTGAAGAAGATGCAACTGTATTTATGGAAAAGCGTGCAAAGAGTGGAGGGAAGATAGATAAGCTTATACTGGATCCTCCGAGAACCGGCACCACCGAGGCCTTTATTGAAGCAGCGCTAAGCTTAGCGCCAGAAAAAATTGTCTATGTCTCCTGTAATCCGGCAAGGCTTAAAGAGGAGCTCCCCCTATTTGAAAAGGGCTACAAAGTAGAGGGAATCTATCCCCTAGATCTATTTCCCTTTACGGGACATGTGGAGTGCATTGCGTTACTAGA
>JAAYGQ010000089.1 GCA_012727635.1 Tissierellia bacterium
CAGCAGGCCTACTTTCCTGGCTGGTACTGGGAAATTCTATGAGTCCAGTGCAATTTTTGGCAATTGCCACCATTGGCAGTGGTTTAGTCCTGCTAGCCTACTTTGAATACAAAGACCAAAAAGAGGGAAGGTTGAGGAAAAGTGAAATCGCAAAGCTGGGTGCATCTGCCTTAATCTTTCCTATCACCTATATGTTGGTGGACGCTGTGGCAACATTTCTAGATGAACATTATATGACTAGTATTATGAATGAGACAGAGGCTCTTATTTCTTTTGAATTGACATTTTTTCTAGTAGGTGTTTTGTCGCTTATCTATTTGTTCTTCGTAAAAAAACATAGATACAATCCTTTTAAGCCCACTCTACTACTAGGGGGAATATCAGAAACGGCAGGCCAGTTCTTTTACGTCTTTGCCCTGGCTGGTGATGGAGTTGTCACGGCTCCCATAATGAGCCTGGATGGGGTGGTAGCCTCCTTATTTGGTGTGCTGTTACTAAAAGAAAGGATAAGAAAAAGGCAAAAGCTTACAATACTCCTAATTGCCGTGGCAGTTTTTGTTCTTGGCTTTTTTGAATAAAAAGAGAAAAGGTAAAGCTTACAAGCCTTGTTAAAGTAATTGTCTACTGGTATAGACAAAGTAAAAAAATGTATAAAATATTTTTCTTCAACACTTTGTAGGCCATGATATCTTTATAGGAAGATATTCTGGCTTCTTTTAGAGGCTCTTGCATGCTACAATAACAAAGAAAGGTAGGTTGCTATGGGTCGGATAGGAAACATTGTAAGTAGAAAAAATAAACAAGATTCAAAAAAAGCAGGACTCTTTACGAAACTTGGTCGCTACATTATGGTAGCTGCTAGAGAAGGGGGAGGAGATCCTGAATATAATTCCAGCTTGATGAGTGCCATAGAAAAGGCTAAGGCTGCAAATATGCCCAATGATAACATTGATAGGGCCATAAAAAAAGGGGTAGGAGAGCTAGATGGAGCCCAGTTTACCCAGGTCCACTATGAGGGTTATGGACCCGGTGGAGTGGCAGTTTTGGTGGAGTGCCTTACAGACAATCTCAACCGAACAGCCGGTGGGGTGCGGAGCTATTTTGCAAAAATCGGAGGAAACCTAGGGACCAATGGCTGCGTTAGCTATCTTTTTGATCACGCCGGTGTCCTGGTTATTGATAGAGACGAGACCATGGATGAAGACGAGGTCATGATGCTGGCCCTGGATGCAGGAGCCGAGGACTTTGCTTCTGAAGAAGATCATTTTGAGATCTATACCAGTGTGGAAGAATTTGGCTCTGTTAGAGACGCTCTAAAAGAAGAGGGCTTTAGCTTTAGCATGGCTGAGCTGCGCTATCTTCCGCAAAACAGTGTGACTCTTACGAGCGAAGAAGATCTAAAAAACATGCAAAAGCTTATGGACCTAATTGAAGAAGATGATGACGTACAAAACGTCTATAGCAATTGGGATTTGGCCTAGGAGGTAGTAAGCCTAGATTTTCTTTTTAGAGAGGGGAAGGGAAAATATGAAGTGGATTTTTTCTGTAGATCGGAATTGGCATATTGGCTTAAATGAAGATCTTTTAGTGCGCATTCCCGAGGATTTAGAGCGCTTTAAAGAAATGACCATGGGCCAGATTCTTCTTATGGGTAGAAAGACCTTTGTGTCTCTAAAAGAAGGAGAGCCTCTGCCGGGTCGAACTCATGTAGTTTTAACAAAAAATAAAGATTTTTATGCTCCGGGCATCTATATCGTACATAGTAAAGAAGAAGCCTTGGCCTGTGTAGACAAACTCCTCCAAGAGCAAAAAAGAGAAGTTTTTCTTATCGGTGGGGAAAGTGTTGCCCGTCTATTTATGGATGAAACCCAGGAAGCCTACATAACCCATGTGGAGGAGAGCTTTGAAGCTGATACCTGCCTTCCCAATTTATTGAAAGAAGGTTTTTTTCTTGCAGGTAAAAGCCCCCTCTATCAGGGGGACTATGATTATTATTTTGCCCATTATAAAAGAAAGGATGGAGGGATGGATAGAACTTGGGACTTAACAAAAATATTTCCAGATGATGAAGCTTTTTTAGAGGAATTTGAAAGTGTAAAAGAAGATGCTAAGAAGATAGGGGAGTATGAAGGAAGACTACTAGAGAGTTCTTCTCTTCTTCTTGAAGCTCTTAAGGTCCGGGAGAATATTTCTAGGCGCTTTGAAAAACTTTGGACCTATGGTCACCTCCATCATGATAGCGATACTCGTATTAGCCGCTACCAAAACTATCAAGCCCAGCTTAGGGGAGCCTCGGCAAAGCTAAGCGCTCTTGCTGCCTATTTTGAGCCAGAACTCCTAGGCGCATCTTGGGAGAGTATCCAGGCTTTGATGGAAGAAAAGCCAGAGCTGGGAGACTACGAGCAGCTTTTAAAGAATCTCTTCCGGCAAAAAGAGCATATTCTTTCCCAAAAAGAAGAAGAACTCCTTGCTAGCCTGGGAGAAGTCATGGCTGCTCCCTCGACAATCTTTAGCTATCTTGACAATGCTGACTTCCGCTTTCCCCTGGTTAAAAATGAAAAAGGGGAAGAGATAGAACTTACCCAGGGCAATTATATTCTCTTTATGGAAAGCCAGGACAGGCAGGTAAGAAAAGACGCCTATGAAGCCCTTTACAGCGTCTATAAAGCCCATAAGAATACCCTGGCCGCTACTCTTTATAGCCATATAAAAGCCCAGGCTATTGAGGCAAAGATGAGAAATTTTCCTTCGGCCAGGGCTGCCCAGCTCCATGGAAATAGCATTCCAGAGGAGGTCTATGACTCCCTTATCACTTCTGTTCACGACTCTCTTCCTGCCATGGGCAAATATCTAGATCTTAGAAAAAAATATTTAGGCCTGGAAGAGCTGCACTTTTATGATATCTATGCTCCTCTGGTAAAGGAAATAGACTATAAGGTCTCTTATGATGAGGCCGGAGAGATCATTAAAAAAGCCCTTCTTCCCTTGGGGGAAGACTATGTTAAGGTGGTGGACCAGGCACTAAAAGACCGCTGGATTGACGTTGACGAGCGCCCAGGAAAACGCAGCGGCGCCTACTCCAGTGGCTGCTATGATAGCGCTCCCTATATGCTACTTAACTACCAGGATAATGTGTCCAATCTTTTTACCTTGATTCACGAAATGGGCCACTCTCTTCACAGCTACCAGTCTGCAAAAACCCAGCCCTATATCTATGCAAATTATGGGATCTTCCTGGCAGAAATTGCCTCGACTTTTAACGAAGCACTTCTTAATGATTATTTACTGAAAAAAGAAGAAGATCCTAAAAAACGCCTCTATTTGATTAATCATTATTTAGAGACCTTTAAGGGGACTCTTTTCAGACAAACCATGTTTGCTGAATTTGAAAAAGAAATATATGCCAGGGTAGAGGCCGGGGAAGGCCTTAGTAGTGAGGACTTTAGTCGAATCTATGCCGAACTTAACCATAAATATTTCTGCGAAAAAGTAGTAGTGGATGAAAACATCAGTCATGAGTGGAGCCGAATTCCTCATTTTTATTACAATTTTTATGTCTACCAGTATGCCACGGGTTTAAGTGCTGCCACAAGCTTTGCCAAGCGTGTGCTGGATAAAGAAGAGGGAGCCCTGGAAGGCTACCTTGGTTTTCTAGCTTCAGGATCTAGCGACTTTCCTGTGGATGTGCTCCTAAAAGCAGGTCTGGATATGGGCTCTCCCCAGCCGGTAAAAGAAGCACTGGAAATCTTTTCCTCTCTTGTGGATGAATTTGAGAAACTTCTGGAACTTCAATGAAAAGCTATCTAATGACAATACTTCTTTCCCTTATGCCAATTAGTGAAGTACGAGGGGGGATTCCCTTTGCCATGAGCCAGGGCATTCCCTTTCCTCTTTCTTTGCTTCTTCCCATGCTGGCCAATATGCTGGTGGTTTTCCCCCTGCTCTTTATGGTAAAGCCCCTTTTTAGTTTTTTGCGCCAGCACCATCTATTCGAGCGCCTTATAGGTGCCTACGAGAAGAGGGCAGGAAGGAAAATGAATCGCCATCTAAATTTTAAAAAAGTAGGGCTCTTTCTTTTTGTTGCTATCCCCCTGCCTACCACGGGGGTCTACACTGGAGTTGTTGCTAGTATTTTAGCTGGTATGAAGGCTAGGGAAGCCATGCTGCCACTTCTCCTGGGTGTTTTTGTTGCCAGTATTCTTACCTACCTGGCGGCCTCAGGGCTTTTGGGTTTTTTCAACTTAATCTTTACAAAGATGTAAAGATTCTGAGAGGTCATTGCCTTGACCTCTCTTCTTTTTTTTTGTTATACTTGGAAGGAGTTATTTTCGCACCCCCTATAGGGTGCTTTACCCTTGTGGTAGGTCATCCTTCCTAGGATACTTATCACCTTTTTTTTGGAGAAAATATGAATACAAAGTATATTTTTATTACGGGAGGAGTTGTTTCTTCCCTAGGCAAAGGCATTACCGCTGCATCCCTGGGACGCCTGCTTAAGGCCCGGGGCTATAAAGTAGCCATTCAAAAGTTTGACCCCTATATTAATATTGATCCGGGCCGCATGAGCCCCTATCAACACGGGGAAGTTTTTGTTACCGAAGACGGGGCTGAAACCGACCTGGATTTAGGCCACTATGAGCGTTTTACCGATGAAAACTTAAACCGTTATTCTTCGGTGACCTCGGGCAAGGTTTACTGGGCCGTCCTTAATAAAGAAAGACAAGGGGGCTACCGGGGGGCAACAGTACAGGTGATTCCCCATATCACCGATGAGATCAAAAGAAGAGTTTATATTTTGGGGGAAGAAAATGATATCGTCATCACAGAAATTGGTGGAACCGTAGGAGATATAGAATCTCTGCCTTTTTTAGAAGCCATACGGCAACTAAAACACGAGATGCCGGCGGATGATATTCTCTACATCCATATGAC
>JAAYGQ010000090.1 GCA_012727635.1 Tissierellia bacterium
CTACATTGTTAGCCAGTTGATTTAAAGCTATAAAGATGTATAATAGAAAGTTGTGAGGTACCTATGAAAAACAAATGGATGATCCCTCTTCTTTTTGTCCTACTTTTGATTAGTTTCTTCCTTGGTGGGAACTTACCCGCCGAAGAAATTCTCCCCGAAGACACATCTTCAATGGAAAAAGAAGAGATATACAGCACCAGGGAAGAAGTTGCCGGCTACTTGCATGCCTACAAGGAACTCCCCCCCAATTTTATAACAAAAAAAGAAGCCCAGGCTCGGGGTTGGGTTGCTTCCCAAGGAAACCTTTGGGAGATTGCCCCGGGAAAGAGCATTGGAGGCGACTCCTTTGGTAATAGAGAAGGTCTTCTTCCTGAAAAGGCCGGCCGCAAATGGTATGAGTGTGATATAGATTATCAAGGCGGCAAAAGAGGGGCCAAGCGCATTGTTTTTTCCAATGACGGACTTATTTATTATACCGAGGATCACTATAAAAGTTTTACGGAGATACATTTTGAATAAAATCTTTCTGGATGGGCGTAGGATGGATAATCCAGCTCAGACCCATGATTATTTGAAAGAAGCTTTAAACTTCGCCGATTATTATGGCGAAAATCTTGATGCCCTTTGGGACGAGTTAACCAGTATAGGCAGACCCATTACAGTGGTATTTCTTTATAGAGCAAAAATGCTTGAGAGTTTAGGAATTTATGGTAAAAAATTACTTGATACCTTTAGACAAGCAGCAAAAGAAAATCCACATCTGATATTCAAAGAAAAGAATTGGCGTTTTTTCTAGCATGTTTAATATGCTATAATATTTCTAATTCTAGGAGGAAGCACTATGGAAAAATTTGTGGTAGAAACATCTCCTAATCTAGAAGGCAGTCTTCGGGTCAGCGGAGCAAAGAACTCCGTTTTAATTATTATGGCCGCCAGCCTTCTTGCTGAGGGAGAATGTGTGATCGAGGATGTCCCCGATCTTTTAGATGTCCATGTTATGATTGATCTACTTCGGAGCTTGGGTTCCGAGGTTAATTATGATGCACAAAAAGAGCAGCTGCGCACCAGGGTAATGGATGCCACTATTACCGATGCCAGCTATGAACTTACCAATCGTATGCGTGCCAGTATTGTTGTTATGGGCCCCCTTCTCGCCAGAAGAAAAAGGGCCAATGTAGCCCTACCCGGGGGTTGTCCCATTGGGGCAAGACCTATTGACCTTCACCTTAAAGGTTTTCGCCGACTGGGGGTCAATGTAGAGATAGGCCATGGTTCTGTCGAAGGAGTTTTTGAAGACCATATGATCGGAAACAATATCTATCTTGACTTTCCCAGCGTAGGAGCCACTGAAAATATTCTTATGGCAGCTACTCTAGCAAAGGGTACCACAACCATTGAAAACGCTGCCCAGGAGCCGGAGATTACCGATTTGGCCAGTTTCCTTACGAAAATGGGGGCAAAAATATCTGGAGCCGGAACTTCAACCATTCGTATTACCGGTGTTGAGCGCCTAGTGGGGGTACGCCACCAAGTGATTCCCGATCGCATCGAAGCCGGCACCTATATGATTGCAGCAGCCATTACAAAGAGTAAAATTTTTATTGATAATGTCGTCCCCACTCACCTTAGGCCTCTTATCAGCAAGCTGGAAGAAGCCGGCGTCATTGTTACTCCCCAGGCCAATGGCTTGGTTGTGGACGCCTTGGAAGGCTACACAGGGGTTGATATAACAACTCTGCCCTATCCGGGATTCCCAACGGATTTACAGGCCCAGTTTATGGTAATGCTCACCGTATGCGAAGGACTTCATACCGTGCGAGAAACGATTTTTGAAAATCGCTTTATGTATGTAAATGAACTTATGCGTATGGGAGCTAAGATTCGTATTGATGGTTCATCGGCTATGGTTAAGGGTGTAAGCCATCTTGAGGGTGCCCAGGTAAGAAGTACCGATCTTAGAGCTGGTTCAGCGCTTATTCTTGCGGGCCTTGTAGCAACAGGTACCACGGAGATTTCTGAGATATATCATATTGACCGCGGTTTTGTCAGCATTGAAAAGAAACTTCAGGGCATTGGTGCCAACATAAGGCGTGTTAGTATATAGAAGAGATGTATCTCTTCTTTTTTTTAAAAAGAGGTAAGTAAAATGAAGAAAATAGGATTTGTCCTTGAAGGGGGAGGCGCCCGGGGAGCCTATCAAGCGGGCGCATTAAAGGCCCTATCTGAAAACAACATCACACCCAATGTAATCACCGGTACCAGCATCGGCGCCCTTAATGGGGCCCTTTTTGCTATGGGCAAATTGGAAAGGCTTCTGGAACTCTATAGCGATTTCCATATGGAACTTTTTTTTAAATTTGATCAGGAAGTGATAAAAGAGTTCGACCTTGGGAGCGCTACCTTAAAGGATTTTTCCCAACTGACCTGGGCCATGTTTCAAGTGATGCTCCAAGGAGGGGTGAACATAGATCCCTTTAAGAATATGATTGAAAATGAAATAGACGAAAAAGAGCTACGTAGCAGTGAGATAAAACTCGGCATGGTAACCCTGGGTATTCCAAAGATTCATCCTCTGGAGGTCTATCTTGACCAGATCCCCGCGGGCAAGGTCCATGAGTATCTCTTGGCCAGCGCCTATCTACCTATTTTTAAAGCCGAGGAGCGCCGCTACGTCGATGGCTGGTTTGTGGATAATGCACCCTTAGAACTACTTATGAAAAAAGGTCCCTTCGATGAGATCTACATCATTCGCTCCCATAGTGGGGGCATTACTCGCAGTGCATGGAATAATGAGGGGATCACTTTAATTACTCCCAGCCGTGAGGTGGGACGTACTTTTGATCTAAGCCCCGATAAAATGCAAGACAATCTTCTTATGGGTTATTACGATACCCTAGGGATCCTAAAGGGCTATCAGGGCAAGAAATACTACTTCAGGGAACTTCCCAATCTAAAGGAAACCCTACTTACCCCTGAGGTGCTAAAACAGCTTAGCAAGCAGTTTTCTATGATGGATCACTATGACTATGAGAGATATTTCTATGAGGAACTTTTACCGGGACTTGCCAGAGCGCTGGGTCTTGGGGTAGAATCCAATTATCAAGATGTCCTTTTAGAACTTTTGGAAACAGGAGGATATTACTTAAAGATCAATCCCAATGAGCTCTATGATCTCTCAATCTATTTGGAAAAACTAAGGATGGCACTAAGAGAAAAAAATATAGAATGGAATATAAGAGAAAAGGTTTTTGGTGGGGTAGCAAGATACACCCGGGGATGGTTTGGGGACCTTGAAATCCTAGTGCTGGCCTTTCTCGATTTAATGGTGAATAGCCAAGGGAGGTAAAGATGGATGTATTTGAAAAAGAACTTATGGATCCCCAGTATGATAATGACTATCATAGTGCCATGCTTTCTTTAACGCGCGATGATAAGTACGACAGCTACTACAAAAGACTTGAATTTGGTACAGCGGGCATGCGAGGAAAACTTGGTGTGGGACCCAACCGCATGCATATTTATCAAGTTCGAAGAGTCAGTGCGGCCTTTGCTGCCTACCTACTTGAACAAAGTGAAAAACCCAGTTGTGCCATTGCCTTTGATTCGCGGCGTGGCTCCTTGGAGTTTTCCAGGGAAGCCGCTGTAACCTTAGCAAGTCGTGGTGTTAAAGTTCATCTTTTCAGGGACTATTCTTCCACTCCAGAGCTAAGCTATGCCGTGCGGGAACTCAGGGCCACCGGGGGAGTTGTCATTACCGCCAGCCACAACCCACCGGAATACAACGGCTATAAAGTCTATCACTCTTCGGGAAGACAGCTTCTTGATAATGAAGCAGACCAAGTGGTAGAGCACCTAGAGAAACTTCCCAATGCCCTACGCAACCGAAGCTACAGCGAACTGATTGAAGAAGGTTTAATCGAATTCATTCCCGTAGACCTTTTAGTAAACTATGATCAAAGAATTTTATCTGGAAGGAAAAAATCCAGTGACACAGCTTTAAAAGTAGTTTATTCTGCTCTGCACGGTGTAGCGGGAAGAGGGACCCAGAGTCTGCTTAAAGGTATGGCTGTGGATTTTATAAAGGTCGAGAGCCAGTTCGAACCCGACGGTGAATTTCCCGAGGTAAACTACCCCAATCCCGAAGATGTTGTGGTTTTTGAAAAGGCCATAGAAATAGGTAAAAAAGAGCAGGCCGATCTTCTTCTTGCCAGCGACCCCGATGGCGACCGCATAGGGGTTATGGTGCTCCACCAAGGAAACTATCAGCCGCTAAATGGCAATGAGATAGGACTTTTAATGGCCCATTATCTTCTTGGAATTGAAAAGGGAGAAATTATTACCTCCATCGTCAGTACCTATCTGCTAGACGAGTTGGCTAAAGACCATGGTGTGAGGGTCAGTAGAACCCTTACCGGCTTTAAATATATTGGTGAGCGGATGAACCGGATCTATAATTTTCTTCTGGGATTTGAAGAGAGCTACGGCTACCTTTCACTGGATCATGTTAGAGATAAAGACGCCATTCAGGCCGCCGGTAGATTGTGTGAGATGGCTAAGGTATATAAAGAAGAATCAAAGACTTTAATCGATGTTCTTAGTGAAATCTATGAAAAATACGGCTATGAAAAAACCCAGCAAATTGTCTTTCATCTAGAAGGCCAAGAAGGGGCTCAAAAAATAGAGAAGATGATGGAAGATTTTAGAAACAATCCATCACCTAGCCTGGTGGGCTGCCAGCTTATAAGAAACATTGACTATCTTCACGATGAAACCGAGCTTCCTAAAGCCGATGTTCTTATGCGCTTTTATGAAGGAGGCCACTGGCTTGCCTTTAGGCCCTCGGGTACAGAGCCCAAACTTAAAATTTATGTCGGAGTACGGGCCAATTCAAAAGATGAAGCCGATGAAATATACGAAAGGGTATATGAAGAGCTTCAACAAAGTTCTTCATAGATGCTATGGAAGTTTTTAGTAGAATTGTTGCTTTGTTTATTGTACTAGTTGTTGGAGCCATCACAGGGAAAATAGGCATTGTATCCTCGGAGTTTAGAAGGGACCTTTCTCAATTTCTAGTTAAAATAGCTCTACCCATGTTTTTGTTTAATAGTATGATTTCAGGCCAAGGCACTCAGGATATTGGCAGTGGTTTACCGATGATCCTTCTTTGTTTTGGCATCTATGGCAGTGCCATTATTTTAGCCACTATATTGTCGAAATTTTGGCCCGTCAGCGAACTAAAAAAGCCCTCCTATACCTTCGCCATGGTTTTTCCTAATATGGGCTTTCTTGGGCTTCCTGTTCTTGAAGCCGCTCTGGGAGCCCAGGGGGTATTCTACGGTGCCTTTTACATTCTCTTTGTCGATGTCATTCTATGGACCTATGGAGTGTATCTTTTTCGGGGCAACAGTGGGGGTAAGATTCGGCTAAAACAAATGATAACACCCAGCATTGCAGCCATCCTTCTTGCTCTAGTTTTTCTTATCTTAAATATTAAACTACCGGAGATGGTTTTGCTACCCATAGGCCTTCTGGGGAGTCTCTCGCCGCCCCTATCCATGGTTATTTTGGGGCTACTTCTTTCGGAGATGGAGCTCAAAGAAATAGTAGATGGCCCCGCTGCCATTTTCACTGTGCTCTATCGTCTAGTGTTTTTTCCTCTGGCCACCTATGGAGTACTAAGCTTTCTTAACTTCAGCTCCTATTATCTCTATGTTCCAGTTATTGTTATGGCCATGCCCGTGGCAGCCATTGGAGCAGTACAGGCCAGTAGCTATGGAAAAGAGTATAAGAGTATTACAGGACTGATCGTGCTTAGTACCATGCTGAGCCTTATAACCATACCAATGATTATAAAAATCATAATGTAAATAAAGTCCCTATAGGATAAAATAGGCTAGCTCAAAGGAGTTAGCCTATTTTTTAGGGGGAATTTCTGTTATTTGTGATAGGGGCTTCCAGCTATGATGCTATAACCCCTATAGATCTGTTCGAGCAGCAGTATGGGCATCATTTGATGGGTAAAGGTCATGGCGGAAAAAGAGAGAAGAAGATCTGCTCTTTTTTTTATCTCATCACTCAGACCAAGAAAACCACCGATGACAAATACAAGGTTTTTTGTCGATTGAATTTGCCTTACTTTTATAAAGTCAGCAAAATCCTCACTACTAA
>JAAYGQ010000091.1 GCA_012727635.1 Tissierellia bacterium
ATATAATCATTTTAATAGGTTTTTTGCAGGAATACCAAAAAAAGAGGTGTGATCTGATGAATGTAAGTTACAACAAGCTCTTCAAACTCTTAATCGATAAAGGCATGAAAAAAACGGATCTCCGTATTGCCACGGGGATCAGTCCAAATACGCTGACAAAATTATCAAATAATGACTACGTGTCTATGGAAGTGCTGGTAAAGATATGCAGGGTCCTTGAATGTGATTTTGGGGACATTATGGAATTAGTTCAAATTAAAAGACAGGAATAAAACTCCTGAATCTAATCAAAACTATCGGGAGGTTAAATGATGGGAAGAAAAGAGTACAGTGCAGGAATGGTCAAGCTCTCCTTCTGGTTCTCTGAATATAAAAAGGTAATCAATTTATTGAATTCGGGGATAACGCTTGATGAAATAAAAACTTTAAATAAGAATGAGAATATCTTCTCGGCACCCACTGAAGCGAGATCCATTCAAATCTTTAATACGGTTTCCATGCGTGTGAAGGCGTTGGATTCTGGCTTTTATAGTTTATTTGAAGAATGTGACATATCCAATCAGAAGCTTATTGCGCTCATTGCAGTTATGGAAAGCGATACACTATTTTTTGATTTTGTCTACGAAGTCTATCGAGAGAAACTGATTATTGGCTTGGATGAGATTACGGACAGCGACATCAGTATCTTTTTTAAAGACAAGCAAATTCAAAACGAGCGAGTGGCAAAATGGACCGATTACACATTGAAGCGATTGGGCAACTGCTACAAGACGATGTTAATGGAGGCTGGTATCTTAGAAAGAGCTACCGGCACCAGAAAAATCCAGAAACCCATCATGGATCGGTCATTAGAGGCTAAACTCAAAGAAACTGGCATGGAACAAACACTCCGTGCTTTGACGGGGGTGAGATAAATGGCCAGCTTGGAAGAACGACTGGATTTGGCGGAACGCCTGATCAAAAATGAAAGCTTTCGGCAGAACAAGGGTCTTGGCAACGAAGTCGGCTATTATGTTTTTGACTATCCGGCCGAAAAAGAGCTGATTGTCAGGGAACGAATCGCTTACATGAAAAATAAGAACTCCCGTGGAACAGATGGGTTTGAACTGGTTGTATTTGATCTATATGACATCATCATGGATATTCTTGAGGCGGAAGGATTCTTGGAACAATGCTACAAATTCGAGAAGAAAAAAGGCTTTGAGCAGATCATCAAAGCCGTCGGCAGACTCTTGATGATCAATGATAACGATAGCCTCATCGTTCAGCATATACTAGAGAATACGCCACAGGATGCGGTGGTTTTCCTTACGGGGATTGGCAAATGCTATCCGATATTAAGATCGCACAAGGTACTCAACAATCTTCACCAATCTCTGGACCGTGTACCGGTGGTGCTGTTCTATCCAGGGAAATATGATGGCCAGGAATTGGTCCTTTTTGGAGCGATTAAAGATGATAATTACTACAGAGCATTCAAGCTTGTAGATTAGGGGGATGAAAATGTTTATAAGAGATATGTTTGTAAAGCCCATCGATCGTGATATCAAGGGCGTGATCAAGGTAGGTCAGGCGGATGATGAAAATATCAGGCAGGAACTGGAAGAATATGTGGTCACCAGAGAGCTGCAGAAGCACTTTGCGGACTTTTTTGGCAGCTATAAAAAAGGGATCAACGGGCACACCGATAAGATGGGTGTTTGGATCTCCGGCTTCTTCGGAAGTGGTAAATCCCACTTCTTGAAAATCCTATCCTATTTGCTCGAAAACAAAGAGGTTAACG
>JAAYGQ010000092.1 GCA_012727635.1 Tissierellia bacterium
AAATATAGTCCAATAATTTCATACAGTTCCTTTCACAACACTTCTTTGATATACTCAAATAAAGGAGTATATTATGTTAAAGGTTGGTTGTCATCAATCCATCGCCGGTGGCTACAGGGCCATGGCACAAGAAGCAAAAGAGTTAGGCGCCACGACTTTATCCTATTTTTCGAGAAATCCCCGAGGCGGCGGCGTGCGCGCTTTGGATCTTAAAGATATGCAGGCCTTTCATTTTCTGGGCCAAGAAATGGGACTTTTTCCCATCGTTGCCCATGCCCCCTATACCTACAATCTCGCATCGGATAAAACCCATGTCAGAAGCTTTGCTCTTTCTTCAATGAAGGAAGATCTACAGCGTATGGACCATATCCCCGGAAATTATTACAACTTCCATCCGGGAAGCCATGTGGGCCAAGGAGTGGAAAAGGGAATTGAGCTTATTGTTAGTGCTCTAAATGATTTGTTAAAAACAGACTATCAAACCATAATTCTTCTTGAGGCGATGGCGGGAAAGGGCAGTGAGATTGGAAGAAGTTTCGAAGAACTTCAAAGTATCCTCCAGGGCCTAGATCATCCTCAAAGAGTGGGCGTTCTACTGGACACTTGTCATCTCTATGATGCCGGATATGATATAAAAGAAGATCTCCAGGATGTTCTCCAGGATTTTGACAAGACAGTGGGGCTAAATAAGCTAAAAGCCATGCATATCAATGATAGTAAGAATCCCTTTGCAAGTCACAAGGACCGCCATGAAAAACTAGGCCTGGGAAGTCTTGGGATAGAGACCTTTAAAAACATCGTGAAACACTCCTATTTATCTACTCTTCCTCTGATTCTTGAAACACCCCAGGACTTTGAGGGATATAAACAAGAAATTCAACTGCTAGGTCAACTGGCTTTTTCTTAGGCGCCTAAGGATCTCTTCTAGTTTCTCGCCGATATCGCCTTTAGCAATGGCAAGAGCTAGGTTGGTGCCCATATACAAAATAAGAAAGCCTCCCCTAGCGCTGAAACTGCGCAAGTTACTATAGGGGATATCAAGAAAATCCCGGTTTTCACCGGCCTTATATGAAAAGTGATCTTCATAAAAACGGTAGACTTGGGTCTGCCCTATAAAGTTCTCTCCCCCTTCTTCCCTTTTTTTCCCTTGGGAAATAGCCTTTTTCAAAAGAATGAACAGGGTAAGGAAAACGGTTCCAATCCATAGGAGTAAATGGCCAATAAAACTTCCATGCTGGGTCTTCCAAATTAGAAAACTAAACCCATAACTCATTGCCAGCAGTAAAGGAATAAAAAGAGGGCTTCTGAAAATCATAGCGGTGATTAGCATTTTGCTAACATCGCTTTTTTTCATTATAGACTTAATTTCAATCATCTCAGTCATAGAGTCCCCGTTGGTCTTGAAGCCGAGAAAGGATTCGACTTCTCGCCCGGCTATATCGGGCCGTTCGCTCTTCATAGGAGGGGTTTCCCTTATCGAAGGGGGTTCTTGACATATTGTCCTTTAAATCCATAAGCTTTATTCGTGCTGCCCTGTCGCTAAGAAGAACTCGAGATATATAGTCATCATAGCTCTCATTGCGTCTTCTTGTTAGAAGACCTACGGTATCAACAACCTCTCTGGAAAAGCCCAGAGTCTTTAAATCACTCAAGGTCATATCACTGTCTTCGACCACATCATGGAGCACAGCACAGATTCTGTCGGTTTCATCGCTTAGGCTAAGCATAACCCGTAGAGGATGCAGTACATATGCCTCTCCCGATTTATCCAGTTGGCCGCCATGGGCATTTAGAGCAATCTCAATGGCTTTTTCCAGCATGCTGGCCCGGCAAAGATCCTCCAATAAATGTTTCAATATAGCTCGGTCTTCTTCATAGGTTAGAATCTCTTCGGCCTTAGCAAAATCATACCAACTTAGAGCTTGAATCTCATCCACCGAGCGAATAAGAAGGTCGGTTTTTGGCCGCCCTAAATAATAGAAGACCTCCTTAGGCCGACCATCGGGAAGAACATATTGGCTTCGGTAGTTATACACAGGATCCAGTTCTACTTGAAGACCGGTTTCTTCTTCCACTTCTCTGAGAATGGTTTCTTCAATGGACTCCCCTTTAATGGCATGTCCCTTGGGAAAGGACCAGTGACCCCCATGTTTATGTTTAATCAGGAGGATTTTCCAGTCTCCCTGATGGCGTTTTACCACCACCGCACCATAGGATTTGTCTAGGTTCATTTTTTGCCTCCTAATCAATCTTCCAGTTTATTTCGCCTCTGCCTTGTTTCTTTAAAAAGGCATTGGCTTTTACGAAGTGATCACATCCGAAAAAACCTCGGTAGGCTGACAAGGGACTCGGATGGGGGCCCTCAAGAATAAGATGGTTGAGATTTTTTATAAGAGCCTTATTGCTTCGAGCATGATTTCCCCAAAGCATAAAAACCCTAGGAAGATCACTTTCTCCCAGTAGCTCCAGAACTCTACCGGTGAGCTGTTTCCAGCCAAGATTGCTGTGGCTACCGGCCTGGGCCCTTCGAACACTGAGGGTAGCGTTTAAGAGAAGCACTCCTTGATCTGCCCAGGAGCTTAAATTTCCATGGCTTGGCGGCTTAAAGCCTAGCTCTGTGTAGATTTCTTCATAGATATTTCTAAGAGAGGGGGGGATGGCAATACCCTGCTGTACAGAAAAGGCCAAACCATGGGACTGATTCGGTCCATGGTAGGGATCCTGCCCCAAAATAACAACCCTGGTATCTTTAAAGGAAGTGCGTTTTAATGCTTCAAATAAAAGCTCCTTTGGAGGATATATTTCCTGGGTTCTATATTCTTCTATTAGTGTTTTTCGGAGCTCTTGATAATATTCCTTGGAAAACTCGTCTTCTAAGAGCTCATCCCAATCATTTCCTAGCTTTACCATATTCACTCCTTGGTACTATTATAACAAAAATTAATCTTTTTTGTTTCGCATTCATCCTTAAGCGTTCTTTCTGCGCCCTATGAGATAGAAAATAATAAAGAAAGACATATTTATAAGTACGATGCTGGCTCCAGTGGGCAAAGCATAAAAATAGCTAAGTACCATTCCCAGTAAAAAAGCCGTCACTCCTAAAATAGCCGAAGCAATGATCAGCTGATAGAAGCGTCCAAAGACCTGCATGGCACTAAAGGCGGGAAAAAGAATCAAAGAAGATATAAGCATGGCTCCCATCATCCGCATACCTAGAACAATGGTGATGGCTGTTAGCACAGCCAAGAGCATCTTATAGGCCTTATAAGGGCCGCCACTTACTCTGGCAAAGGTCTCATCAAAGGTCACTGCAAAAATCTCATGATAAAACAAAATAAAAGAAAGGATGATTAAGGCGCCCAGGACAAGACTGAGATAGACATCTCCCTGGGTCATGGAAAGAATACTACCAAACATATAGTTGGTAACATCAATATTCATCCCCTTGGTAAGGCTTATGGCACTGACTCCGACGGCCATGCTTCCTGTTGAGATAAGTCCAAGAAAGGCATCTCCTCGCAGAGTCCCCTTTTCACTGAGATTTAAAAGGATAACACTGGCCAAAATCACCAGGGGAATAGCTAGGGATAGCGGGGCCCAGTTTAGGGCTGTAGCTATGGCCATGGCACCAAAACTAACGTGGGATAGGCCATCGCCAATCATCGAATACCGTTTTAAGACAAGAGGGCTTCCCAAAAGAGCGGCACATAGACTGATAATAAATCCAACGATAAAGCCCCGCACCATAAAACTATAACTAAACATTTCAGTTAACAGGGTCATTTTTGTACCACCTTTTTGCCTATTTCAGATTGAAGGAAGTCATTCTTACTATAAAGCTGGGCTATACCCTCCTGGAGATAGAGGACTTTATTGGCATCTTTAAGGGCGAGTTTAAGATCATGACTGACCATCACAAGAGCCGTTCCCTTGGCATTAAGAGTACCCAAAATCTGGTAAAATTCCGCCGTCACCAAAGGATCAAGACCCGCCGTAGGTTCATCTAGGATAAGAAGTTCCCTTGAAGCTAGTAGAGCCCGGGCTAAGAGAACCCGTTGCTGTTGGCCTCCTGAAAGCGTTGAAAAACTTTTTCTTGCAAGATCCCCAATGCCTAGAAGATTCAGTATTCGCAGGACTTCTCTTTTTTCTGCTTTACTAAAAAAAGGAGAAAAACCTTTGTCCCGGGGAAGGCCCGTTCGAGCAATCTCCTCTACACTGGCGGGGAAATCTTTTTGAAAGACATGTTGCTGAGGCATATATCCCAGTCCATTACTTTTGTGTTCAAAACTATAGTGGATCACACCTTCTTGGGGTTTTTTAAGACCAACCAGACCCTTTATAAGGGTACTTTTACCGGCGCCATTGGCTCCAGCAATCACAAGATAGTCGCCCTTTTCCACATCAATATTTACATTTTCGAGAATTCGTGAATCCCCATAATTAAAGGCCAGATGATGCGCACAGATAAGCATTAGTTCAGTGCCTCCTCAAGGGCCGCAAGATTTTTCTCCATTAAGGATAAAAAACCTTCTCCGGCCTGCATTTCTTCCTTGGTGACATTTTGTACAGAATGGAGCATCCTTTTTTTTGCTCCTGTGGCTTCCACAATCCTGTCAGCAATGGTGCCACGACTCATTTCGATGGAGAATACAACGGGTATATTTTCTTTTTTAACTTTATCAATAAGTCCCTTTATGGCCCGTGCATTTTCTTCTACATTGGCTGAGCAGCCTGGATAAGCCGCATCATAGGTAAGGCCTAGGCTTTTCACAAGGTATAAAAAGGGGAAACGGTCCCCTACAATAATTTCTTTTCGTTTTGCCCTGTCAACCATCACCTGGAAATCTATTTGGAGCTTTTCGAGTTTCTGATTGTACTCCTGGGCTCTTTTGTGGTAGTTATCTGCATGATCAGGGTCAAGACTGGCCATAGACTGGGCAATTGCCTCCACCATGACTCTACTGTTTTCTATAGAAAGCCAAATATGCTCATCGTACTCTTCTACCATGTGGTCATGGTCCTCTTCTTCAACCATGCTCTGACTCTCTTCTTCTTCATAGAGACTCACTACATCCATAAGCCTAAGGCTATGATTATCGGCTAGTTCCGAGGCGCCAAGCATATTGTCTATCCATGTGTCGCTACTTCCTCCGATATACAAAAACAAATCGCTTGTTGTCACCTTTTTTATATCTCCAGGAGTGATTTCATAGCTGTGTACTTCAGATCCCGGAGGAAGAAGTAGTTCAATGGTTGCATCCTCTGCGCCAATCTCCCGGGCAAAATCATAGAGGGGAAAACTCGTTGTAACAACGTAAAGGCCTTCTACTTTTTCTTCCGAAGGGGGTGCACAGCCAAAAAGTAAAAGTAAAATAAGAATAGGGATTGTTTTTTTCATTTGTCTTCCTTCCCGACGCAGTCACTGCACCGGCCGTAAAGCATGCTGTCGCTGCGATCAATTAAAAAACCGTGTTCTTTTTTCACATGCTCCTCTAAGTCTTCCATAAAAGTACAATCAAGATGGTAGAGGCGGCCGCAAACCTTACATTTAAGATGATAGTGTACAAAACATTCCCGTGGATTCTTTAAATATTGGAATTGTTCAGCACCATCATCCCTTTGGATGGGGGTTAGATATCCCTCCTTAAAAAGAGAATTTATCTGTCGATATAAAGTAGCTATACCCATGGTGTAACCTTCTTCTTTCATGGCCTTGTGAAGTTTTGCCACGGTATAATCCAGGTCGGCATGGGCCTGTAAATATTCCAATAGATCCTTGCGATGTCTGGTATAGTATTTTTTTGCCATATTCACTCCTAAAATGATAACAGTTATCACTTTATTATAATACCCACCGCCGGGCAAGTCCAGACAATTTATCCAAAGGGAAGAAAAGCAATTTCATCAAAAGCACTGACCTTCAAAAGACAGGGTGCTTTTTTTCCAAGTTCTATACCTAGATATGGATCCCCTTCCAAGGTCCTTTTTTGAACAAATGCTATTTTTTCATCCTTAAAAGTTACTTCTTTCACCTTTGAAGTAAGATTATAAAGCCCAAGGAAGTTTCTTTCATCACTAATAAAAAGATAAAGAGTTTTTTTATCCTTTAGAAGAAAAAGATTATCGTCCTCATAGGGATAGAAAACAAACTCCGCTTTCTCCATGGCTTTAATAAGAGCCACTACCGGCTCCTTCATTCTTTCCAGAAGGATTTTGCCCTGAGCGGGGAGAGAAAAGTCTCCCTGGGGTCCAATATTTAGCAAAACTCTACCGCCCCTTGAAAAAGCTCTAGCTATCGTTCTTAGTACGTCTTCTTTTGGCTTTAGAATATCATTTTTTTTGTATCCCCAGGAATCCGTTAAGCTCATGGGCATCTCCCAATCCTTTGTATAAAAAGAAGAAGGAAGCATATTGTCCCCTGTAACAAGGTAGTCTTCAAAGCCCTTTCCGATACGGCCACTTACCAAGCAGCTTGGTTGTAGACTCTTTACTAGACTTCTAACCTGAGCGATTTGCTCTTTTTTCATCGACATGGGCGTATCAAACCACAAAAGTTCTATCTGTCCATAATTTGTCAGTAGCTCCTTAAGCTGGGGAAGGCAAATCCTTTTAAAGTACTCATCAAAATCTCCACCTCTACTTTCATCATAGGCTCTAAGCCCACCGTGATACCAGTCTTGGGCCTGAGAATAGTAGAGCCCTAGGGGTAGAAAAACTTCTTTACAAGCTTCACTCAGCTCCCCAATGAGATCACGGCCCCAAAATTTCTGCCCATTGTACTGGCTATGGTGGGAAGAAAAAAGGCAAAACCCATCATGATGTTTTGCCGTAATTACAAGATAATCAAAGCCTTGATTTTTCGCCCACAGAACAAAGGATTTGGCATCAAATTTCTCGGGGCCTAAACCCTGGGCAGGCCTTATATACTCCTGGCTAGGAATAGAAAAACTATGTTGAATCCATTCACTGTAAAAGGGGCAATCTTCTCCTTGATATCTTCCTTCCCAAAAAGAATAAATTCCATAATGAATAAATAATCCGTATTTCACAATTTTACCTTTCTATTATAAAAAGCTGCCTTTTTTAGACTTCCCTTGGCCTTGTATTTTCCCAAGGTTTCGCCCTGCTTAATAGGGCCATCTTCCCGAGAAAACTCTATACTTTCCCTGGGGAAAAAGAGCATCACTGTGGAGCCAAAGGAGAAATAGCCATATTCCTGGGCTTTTTTATAAAACCTGTTCTCATCATGGCTCCTAACAATGGAGTTTACATTTAGAGCCCCAAGGCTAATCATGGTAAAAACACTTCCGGAATTTTCAAAATGGCTCACTAAGCGCCGATTTTTAGTGAGTACGTCGCTAAAATTCTTTAAACCAAAATCATTCACAGGATAGGAGAAACCACCTCGAGTATAACTTCTTATTTCTTTTGCTGCCAGAGGCATATGGATTCTGTGATAGTTGGATGGACTTAGATAAAAGATGAGTACCCATCCCTTTAGGTAGTTCTCATACTCGGATTTGTCTTTAAAAAGATCCGCCAAAGAATAAACTTTTCCTTTTACTTTAAATTGAGCTTTCTCATCGACCGTGTAAGTATTTAGTATCCCATCGACGGGACTGACTAAAGTTTTTTCCTTGTCATCAAAGGGTCTGGCCCCTTGAATCAGTTTTCTGGTAAAAAACCCTTCGAGGCTGTCAAAGCCTTTCTGGGGTATTCGTGCTTCCTCGGTATTAACATCAAAAAATCTCTTATAAAGAGGAATCAAAACTCTGCTATAATTACTTTTAGAGAAGCCTTCCAAAGTAGAGGAAAGCCCCCCTAGAATCCACTTGACAAAGTGGGGCTTCATTGTCACACTTAATTTATCCATCTCTATCCTTTCAAAGGAGTTTATATGCGAAATATGGATCGAACGAAAAAACATTTGCCCAACGCCATTACCCTAACCAACATGAGTTTTGGTGTACTTTCTATTCTCTATAGCTTTTATGGGAATCTTAACAATGCAATTTACCTAATCCTTGTGGCCTCTATGCTCGATCGCATGGATGGAATGGCCGCAAGAAAGTTCAATACTTGTTCTGAAATCGGAATCCAGCTGGATTCCCTGGCGGATCTTGTGAGCTTTGTCCTAGCACCAGCACTTCTTGTCTTTATCTTTGAGTTTAGTCCTTTAAGCGGCATTGCTCTTATCTCCATGGCCTTTGCTACTGTTTTGTATGTTCTATGCGGAGGCTATCGCCTAGCACGCTTTAATTGCACCGGGGTCATCGGTGGAAATTTTTCTGGAATTCCCACAACAGTTTGTGGCATGTTTGTGGCAGCCACCATGATGTTTAGTAGAAGACTTCCCTTTTATGTCTATGGACTTTTACTTGTAATCTGCGCTTTTATGATGGTCAGTCGGCTTCAAATCCGCAAAAGATAATCCTTCTCTTATTTTATTATCCCGTTATAATTAATATTATCAAGCGATTTTCCTTTTTTAAGGAGTACAAACACAATTAAATTGCGAAAGGAGCAAATCATGAAAAAAGATCTGCAATTATTAGCCCAAGCCATGCTTAACGAGATTGAAGGAGCGGAGTTCTATAGACTTGCCGCTGCAAAGGCTCCCAACGAAGAATCTAAAGTAAGCCTGCATGAACTGGCCGAAGAAGAAATGCGCCACTTCGGATATCTTAAATCCCTAGCGGACAAAATGGCTAACAATGAAACCCTAACCTTGGAAGAAGTCAACGAAGAAGATAGCCCTGGTATTTTCGACTGGGGAAAGACCACTGGTTTTGATCTTGAACTAGGTGTGTCCATTTATAGTGTCGCCATGCAAATGGAGCTCAAAAGTATGAACTACTATCTTGAAGCTCAAAGAAAGGCGGAAGATGAGAACATTAAAAAGCTCATGGGTCTTTTAGCGGACTGGGAAAAAGAACACTACAATCAATTTGAGAAAGTCTATGAAAGTTATCGCAATCAATGGTGGGGCGATATGGGCTTTGCACCCTTTTAAAAAAGAAGGCTTGCCTTCTTTTACATACAAACCAACCAGAACAACAAATTTAACGAAGTCTCTAAGGAGGACAATTTGGAAAAAATTTATTTAGTAACAGGTGGCAGTAGCGGTATCGGTCTGGAGATCGCCAAACGATTTAAAGACGGTAAAGTTATTATCACTGGGCGAAGAGAACAAAAGCTGATTGATAGTGTTGCCGAACTTAAAGCTCTGGGCGTAAATGCCGATTATTTGCAAGGGGATGTCTCAGATCGCGAAAGAGTAAAAGAACTTTTTAGTAAGATTAGCGAAATGGGCGAACTAAGAGCCGTCGTCAACTCCGCTGGCGTCAGTGGCGTAGGCGATGATGTAGAAGTGACTCTTCGCATCGACCTTCTAGGCTCCGCTCTTCTGATTGAAGAAGCCCTTGAAGTAGCAGGAAAAGATACAGCCGTAGTCATGATTTCATCCATGATGGGCCATGTCGTTCCTCCAAATCCACAGCTTGATCCCGTTCTTAGCGCCCCTCTAGAAGAAGGCAATCTTGAAATTCTTATGGCTGCATGCAAAGGTCAATCCGACATTGCTTACAATCTTTCAAAGCGTGGTGTTCATCTTCTAGTTGAAAAATTTACGGAAGATTTCGGAAAGAAAGGCGCTCGCATTGTTAGCGTTTCTCCTGGAATTATACTAACTCCTATGGCTCAAGCAGCCGCCGACGCCCATCCTGAGCAAATGGCTTTTATGAAGCAAATGACTCCCTGTGGACGCAATGGAGAACCAGATGACATAGCCAATGCCGTAGAATTTCTTGTAAGTTCTAAAGCTTCCTTTATTACAGGGACAGATCTGAGAGTAGATGGTGGACTGACTCTTAATCTACCAAAAATTGCAGCCATGATGGCTAAGAAACAAGACTAATCTTCCTATAAGCACCTCCTTGAGGTGCTTTTTTACTTTAATGAATCATCATGTAAAATTTAAATAAAAAAACAAGACCTGCGAAAAAAGAGAACCCTATAAACAGAGCTTTCTTTCCTGTTTTATTATAGTACAATTCATAGATTTCTTCCGTGCCACGGTAAAACCAAAAAAGGCTTGAAGCCGCGTAAAAATATCCTAGATTGCCTCTATCAAAATAGAAATTTAAAAGTGCCACTACAATATAAACCAGGCTGATAAGCCCTTGGCTCAGATCTCTAGGATTTTTATCCTCTGTATATTTAGCCTCTGTATTATCCATTGTTTCTTCCTAGGCCCTCCTTGTCGATAAAGTTTTCAACTTCTCTTTCAAAACCCCGTGGATTCTCAAGGATGAGTTGATGGGTGCAGCCTTTAAACTCCACAATACTTCCCCGCTCCAATTTACTTTTCATATAAAGGGCGCAATCCTCTGAATGGAAGGAAAACTCCCCTCTAAATACAGCCACTGGGATTTCTATATCCTCAAGATCCCGACGATAATCCATTAAGGCCATATCTTCCCAAAGCATGATTAGTCCGGGTTCATAGCCAGGTGCTACGACTTTGTTTCTTAGTGCAATAAGGGCTCTGAGTTTTTCATCCTTTAGACCGGGAAGCATATTTTTAAGAAAATTAAAGGAGTGGGCTTGGAAATCCTCTTTCATAGAGAGGATATCTTCTTTGAAATTCTCTTCTTTATAGGTACCATTGTAAAGCCCCAGGTCCCAATTTTCATCATTGATAAGCTTTGGTGACATATCCACAAGAACGATAGCTGCCACCCCTTTAGGGCCAAAGGTTTTCAAATACTCGAGCAGCACAGCTCCGCCCATGGAGTGGCCTATAAGAACAAGTTTTTCCAACTCCAGTTCACATATAAGTTCAAAGAGGTCCCTAACCAGGCGCTTAAGGTTATAGCCACTTAGAGGGCGGTCACTAAGTCCATGGCCCCGCTGGTCGTATGTAAGGGTTTTATATTTTTTCGCAAGCCGCCGGGCTGATCCGGCAAAATCTTCTTGACTTCCAGACCAACCATGGACAAATACCAAAGCTGTGCCCTCTCCTTTTAGATTATAGGAAATACAAACCCCATCGGAGGTGAGAAAGTGTTCCCTATTTACGGTGTTTTTTATTGGCATATGTTTACACTCCTACCAGGACATCTCCAGCCAGCCTAAGTTACTGTTTTTAGTCTAGCACAGAGGAAGGAAGCTTACTAGTTCACCACCGATAAATCATTGCTTTATAAGGAGATTGGCCGCTTAACTGTCTTTGTTTCTAATTTTCCTTGAGAAGATTTTTAAAAGACAAAAAAAGCGGGCTATTCACCCGCTTCTTACTCTAAAGATTTATTCGGAAATAAGGGCCTGAGCAATTAGCAGCATTTCATCAAGATCTTCATCCTTTGGTGCCCAGTTTACTCTTACACTGGGTTCAACAACATCAAATCCTGAAGCACTTAGAAGCTCTTGGATTTTTTTATTGCCTTCACCACTCCAACCGTAGCAACCAAAGGCTGCAGCCTTTTTGCCTTTGAACCTTAGTTCTTTAAGAAAATATAGCCAGCCTCCCACCGAGGAGAGGATGTCATTGCTAACAGTAGGGGAACCCACAGCAATGGCCTTGGATTTAAAGACTTCGGTCATAACTTCGTTTTTGTCAGCTACGGCTACGTTAAAGACTTTAACTACAGTATCAGGAGCAATATCACGTAGATGCTTTTCTAATGCGTGGGCTAATTTCTTTGTTCCCTCCCACATAGAATCATAGGCAATAGTGATCTGGTCTTCTTTGTACTGATCACTCCACTCAATATATTTCAAGACGATTTGAAGGGGATTGTCTCTCCAAATCACACCATGACTGGGCGCGATAATCTCTATGGGCAGATTCATTGCCACAACCTCGGCTAATTTCTTCTTAGCAATGGCTTGGAAGGGTGTAAGGATATTTGCATAGTATTTGATGGCTTCACTAAAGAGTAGGCACTGATCTGCCTTGTCATTATAAAGTTCTCCTACGGCAATGTGCTGGCCAAAAGCGTCATTGCTAAAGAGTATATTATCGCCAGTAAGATAGGAGGCCATAGAGTCGGGCCAATGCAACATGGCCATTTCAACAAATACAAGGTCTTTTCCCGGACCTACATTGAGGCTATCGCCGGTTTTAACCACACGATAGTCCCATTCAGGATGATGGAACTGTCCTACCAGGCTTTTAACGCCATTGGCGGTACAGTAGATAGGTAGATCGGGTCTTCTTTCCATCAGTAGAGGAAGACCGCCTGAATGATCCACTTCACCGTGCTGAACAATAATGGCATCAAGTTTGTCTAAATCAATCTCTTTTTCAAGATTTTCTATGAATTCGTCTTTATGGGGTGACCAGACCGTATCAATAAGTATGGTTTTTTCTTCTTCAATAAGATAGGCATTCTGAGAGGAGCCGTGAGTAATAGTATAGTCATCACCATGAAACTTAGTCAATTCCCAGTCGATTTTTCCGATCCAATACACATTATTTTTAATCTTTTCTCTCATTTTTTGCTCCTTTTTGCATTGTAAGAAAGTGAGTTCGTATACTTTGATTATACACTTATTTTAAATTACTTCTGTGATTTAAATCAACCTTTATGTAAAAGGAGAAGGTTTTCTCCTTTTCATCTTAACTGTAATGGCTCCCGGCTTTTTCTTCAAGATACTCCCGCTCTTTTTCTGTAGACTCTCTGCCCAAATCTTCGTTTTGATAAGGATAGCGTCCGAAACGCTCCAAGACTGCATAGTGAAGCTTTTCAAAGTAAAGAGTATTGTCATCACCCATGGTCTCAAAAAGAGGCCGAGCCCAGTCATGGAGCTCTAGGGATTCTGAGTGCATAAAGGGCAAAAGAATATAGCGTTTCTCGTCGGGGCTCAGCTTCTGGTAATCAGGATGTTTTACCGCCTCCTGGGAAAGGGCAATGGCCATTTTATCCTGGGTATAGGTTCTAATATCATTTCTAAAGAGATTTCTTGAAAACTGATCCAGTACAATGATTTCTGCCAGTCTTCCATGAAGGCTCTCTCTCCAATCCATCAGAAGTCCCTGGGAGGCTCTGTTCCAAGTCTCAAGAAAGCTCTCCCGAATTTTTTCGTCAAAGTCATTGTCTTCTTGAAAGTGCAGTGGTATATTTTCTGGATCAAACCAAAAGTCTAAGACATCTTGCAATGTTTTTTTCATATACATCTCCTTTTATAAGTCTTATTTTCTCCTATACCCTATTTTACCTTTTCATTGCAAGAGAATCCAAAATAATGTATTATTTAGTTGAAATGAACTTTTATATCTTTGGAAAAAGAGGCTATGATGAAGGTTGTTCGCTATCTTTTATTGGGTGCTCTATGCTTTGCGATCAGTCAGATTTTTATCCGTATTCCGCTTTTAAACAGACTGATAGAAGAGTCAAGGTTTATTATATTTTATCAGAATAATATCCTTTTTACAGGTTTTCTTATTGCTCTTTCTGCTGGTGTTTTTGAAGAAGGAGGTCGCTTCTTTTTCAAAAAAATTCTCATTGGGCCGAAAGAAAGTGCCGCACTGGAGCCCTTCTTATTTGGGCTGGGCCACGGTCTTTGTGAAGCAATTTATCTGTTGGGACCTTTTGTCTTTGTCTATCCTTTAACCATGCTTTTGCCGGCTATCTTTGAGCGCCTTATTGCCATTGTTCTTCATATTAGCTTTAGCTTTATTATTTGGAATGGATTTCAAAAAAACGAGCCCTTCAAATACCTAATACTGGCGATGGTTGCCCACACTCTGGTGGACTTTTCGATTCCCCTAGGTCAAATGGCCAATAGCTCCTCTCTTCTCTGGCTTTTAATTTTGTCCCAATCCTTGCTGCTTTTTATTTATAGTCTCTATTCATTAAAGTTTTATAGGAGGCCTTTGCATGAAAAAGATTAGCTTTATCCTAATTATCTTAATTCTATTTACATCCTGCAGCCCTTCTCTCTCCGATGGCTTTGATAAAGGTACCCTTGAAGATAAAGTGGCCCTTATCATCGGTTACCTAAAGGAGAAGGCTACGGACAAACTCCATGAAGAATCCACTGTGGCGCTCAAAGAGGGACTTACCGAAGAGACTATGAACGCGGTCTACGAACTTTTAGAGGAGGCCGGAGAATTTGAAGAAATTCTGAAAATTTCTACCAGCTCTACCACGGATAAAAACTCCAAGGAAGAATTTGCTGTAAGCGTAGTCAAGACCAAGTACAGCCTCAAGGAGATTACCTTTACCATGAGCTTTACAAAACAATACAAACTGGCAGGGCTTTTTCTAAAATAAAAAGTGGCACTAAGGGCCACTCTTTATTTATATTCTATAACTTTTGATTTTTTACTTCTGAATTTAAATTCTCTCTACAAAGGATTTATTTCTTCAAAGTCTTTTTCCTTCTCCAGCTTTCTAAAAACACCTAGAAGGCGCTCATTACTCTCCCTATCCTTTACTGCAATTCGAATATAGTTTTCCTCTAATCCAACAAAGCTCGAGCATTTTCTAACTACAATGCCCCTTCTAAGAAAAAATAGGAAGGCTTCTTCTTCCTTCCAAGCATATAACTTTATTAGGATAAAGTTTGTATGGCTGTGAAATACCTGTATTCCCTTTACTTTAGATAGCTCCTCCAAGAGGTACTTTCTTTCGATCTCAATATAAGTCTTTGATTTCTCGATGTAATTCTTATCTTTAAAAATAAATCGGCCCGCGATTTCAGCAAGAGAATTTATACTCCAAGGAAGCTGAATCTGTGCTATCATGCTGGCCATGGATTTTGAGGCACAGCCATAGCCAAGACGGATTCCCGCAAGAGCAAAAAATTTGGTGCTGGCTCTTAATATTGAAACTCTATCATAGTCAAAGCTTTTAAATAACTCAATACTATCGTAGTCCCTTGGGCAAAATTCAAAAAATGCTTCGTCCAGTAATAAAAAGGCTTCGGCGGAGTTAACCATGGAATAGATGTTAAGGAGTTCCTCTTTTTTTATCCTAAGTCCCGTGGGATTGTTTGGATTGCCCAATATCAGCATATCTCCTTCTTCTAGGTGATTTTCTATTGCCATAGTCTTTAACGTAAAATCCTCATTGTAAGGAATTCTTACCAGCTCCTTACCATGAACTGCCGCTCTTAGTTCATACTCGGAAAAAGAAGGTGTACAAAGGATGACTCTTTTTGCTAAAAATATAAAATTGTCAATGAGCTCTACAGAGCCATTTCCTAGAACAATATTATCCTTTGTGCAGCCAAGGTACTCAGCCACAGACTCCTTGAGCTTTCTATACTGTATATCGGGATAGGCTTTAAGGCTCTCAAAACCTAGATTCATTTCTTCTTCAAGGCCTTGAGGATAACCTAGGGGATTGATATTACTGCTAAAATCTATAAGATCTCCCTCATAATACTCTTTATAACTGAGAAGGTCCCCACCGTGTTTCATTTTATCCCCCTTTATATATGAGTTGATTAGAAAATTTGAATCATCAACTACCGCAAATGAAGTGAAAAAGATTCCGTTTTTAAAAAAGTAGCGAAAGTAAAGCATAGAATATTAACATAAGGATCTCACTGCGAAACATTATTTCGATGGAGTCTCGGATATGCCCCTTAGCTATCTCCACTCTTTTATCCCCCAGAGTTGGCTTGTGTTTGGGTTTGCCCTTATAATAACTGGGCCCTCCTAACTGAATTCCTAATAGTCCCGCAGTGGCCCCTTCGGGATAGGAGGCGTTGGGACTATCATGATTTTTTCTATCTCGTAGCATAATATTTAAACCATTTTTACTATCAAACCTTCCCAGGGAGGATAGGATCATCAAAAGCCCGGTAAGCCTGGCAGGAATGAGATTGAAAAGATCATCGACCTTGGCCGGATAAAATCCCAAATTTTGGTATTTGTCATTTTTATACCCCAGCATGGAGTCCATGGTGTTCACAAATTTATACATAAATCCACCGGGAGCCCCTAACAGCATGATAAATAGTAAGGGTGCAATAACGCCATCGGAGGTATTTTCCGCCACGGTTTCCACCGTGGCTTTTATAATCTCCTTTTCCTCTAAAGCCGCCGTATCTCGGCCCACAATATAGGAGAGCCTTCTTCTAGCTTCCTCGAGGCCTATACCTAGGGCTTGAAAAACCTTCATGGCTTCATCCTTTAGAGATTTTGCCGAAATACATGTGGAGATAAGATAAATATTTGCGATGGTAAAGAGTACTCTATAAGGTTTTAAGAGTGTGAGTATAAATAAAGGGATAAAAAAGCCCAAAAGAATGTTTAAAAGCACAATAATGAGCCCGGATATTTTAAGGCCCTCGGGGGAGCCCGTAATTTTTCTGCTTATCTTTTCTTCAAAGTTTATAATGCTTCCCATAAGTCTTACAGGATGAGGAAAGTTATTGGGATCTCCCATGATAAAATCCAAAGCGGCAGCAAGAAGAATAGTAAGGAGCATCTTCTACCTCACAGAGCTTTCAAGATCCATAATCCTATAAACATAGTCCATATCTAGGTTTTCTCTAAGGCTGTGGGCTAGTTTATTTAACTCTTTTTCTATCTTCTGGGGATCACCAAGATCAATGGAATGAGGCTTTCTTCCTGTACTGCTTTTCTCCTCTTTAAAATCAAGTTCTAGATAGGGGATTGTTCCAACTACGGGAATACCCAGCATCTCCTCGATCATCGAGATGCCCGGATCTAGAAGGGTTTTATCTCCCCGAAATTTATTTATAATGAGTCCCTTTATTCTGGCCCTCTCATGGGGTTCTAGAAGCATAACCGTACCATAAAAAGAAGCAAAGACGCCTCCTCTATCAATATCTGCAACCAGCAGCACCGGTGCATCGGCCATTTCTGCCATGCCCATATTGACAATATCGTTTTCCTTTAAATTTATTTCCGCCGGGCTACCGGCTCCTTCAATAACCACTATGTCACTGGCGGCTTCAACTTTTCTATAAACCTCAAGAATCATCTTTTTAAGAGTGGGTCTAAATTTAAAATATTCCAAGGCCTCCATATCTTCTTTTTCTTCCCCATTGATCACTACCATAGATCCATTATCGGTTTTTGGAATTAAAAGGATGGGATTCATATCAGATTCGGGTAATAGGCCACAGGCTATGGCCTGCAGGGACTGGGAAGCGCTTATTTTGTGTCCTTTACTATTTAGATAATAGGAAGATGACATATTTTGAGACTTAAAGGGATAGACCCTAAAGCCCTCCTCTTTAAAAATTCTGCACAGGCCCGCACACATAAGACTTTTACCCGCCGATGATGTGGTGCCTTGGATCATTATATTTGCCATAAATTACTCCTCTACAAAGGTGTTTATTAATCGTTCTTTGCTTCTTTGATGAATTGAGATAAATCCATAAGAAGGTATTTCTAGCTGTTTAGTTTATACACTCCCACTCTACTACCACTGTTCTTTAAACAGATAATGGGTCCTATCCATCTTATCATTAGTTCAAATAAAATAAAGCCCTCTGGCCTTCATAAAGTATCTGCTGGAAAACAAAAATCTTGTATTCATTCTTCTAAAAAGAACTAACAAGTTCATAGTTCTACTTGTATAGGCTTAACAAGTAAGTCAAAGCCAGTCTATCTATTTTTATTTCGATACGCTAAATTTCATTTATCCCCTAAATCTTTTACCTATGTGAATTTAAAAAGGATAAAATGAGAGTCTGGCACTCTTTCGCGGCCGTCTCGTCATAATTTCGGGAGTATTTATCGATAAATCCGTGGCCTGCTCTCATTTTCTTAATGGTGAGTTTTTCTCCTATTAGGTGATTTCCGAAGCCTTCATCTTTGGATAGAATCAGTAGTGTAGGACAATGGGGCACCAAATCTTCATAATCTCTAATACGTGAACCATAGCAACCAATAATTCCACTTATAGAAGAATTTTCACAGCACCGCCATGCCAGTGTGGCACCTACACTAAAGCCCAAAACATAAACCTTTTCATAGTCCGCTACCAGTTGACTGGCAAGTTCATTAATTTTTATATAGCTATCAAAGCCTACTTCCTTCTTAAAATAATTATAGGCCTTCCTTCTTTCATCGTAGGAAAAGCTGAGTCCATTTAGTAAATCAGGAATTAACACTTCATAGCCCAGAGCCTTTAGCCACTTGGCCTGATCTTCTATAAATTGATTTATGCCATAGATTTCATGGAGCAGAATAATCACTTTGTCTCTCATCGGGGTCCTCCTGGGCACCTTATATCATAACAATATAGCTAGGCCTTACCATATTTTACCACTTTTTCTAGGCGAGTGCTCAAAGCATAACTGCTTTAAACAAGTCTAGTGGGCACTAAGAATGCATCAGATCTTCCTGCTGCTGTCTATTTTGCGGTATAATTAAGATAAATTACAATACCTAGCTATGCATATGTGGGAGGACTTTTTATGAAATACATAGTAGATTTAAACTCGGATCTAGGAGAAAGCTTCGGTGCCTATAGACTGGGCTGCGATAGAGAAGTTCTAAAATACGTTACCTCGGCAAATATTGCCTGTGGCTGGCATGCCGGCGACGCTATGATTATGGATAAAACCGTAAAGCTAGCTCTAGAAAACAATGTCGGTATCGGAGCCCATCCTGGTTATCCCGACCTAATGGCCTTTGGAAGGAGGGACATTGCCATTACATCCAAGGAAGCTCGAAATTATGTGCTCTATCAACTGGGGGCACTAGGCACCTTTGCCGCCGCAGGGGGTGCAAAGATTCAACATATGAAACTCCACGGGGCTTTTTATAACACTGCCTGCAATAAAAAAGATCTGGCCGATGCCATAGTCGACGCTATAGTTGAAGTTGATAAAAACATTATCATTCTAGCATTAAGCGGCAGCTATTTGCTGCATCGAGCCAAGGAAAAAGGACTAAAGGCTGCCCATGAAGTCTTTGCCGACCGGGCTTACAATGGCGATGGATCTCTTGTTAATAGAAAACTCCCCGGTGCCATGATTCATGATAAATACCTTGCCCTGGATAGAATTAAGCGAATGATATACCAGGGGAAACTTACCGCTATCGACGGAAGTGATATTTCAATTAAAGCCGATTCTATTTGTGTCCACGGAGATAATCCAGAAGCTGTGGCTTTTGTAAAATTTATTAAAGAAAGTCTCATTGCCGAAGGCATAACTGTAGCCTCACTGGGAAGTTTCATATAAAAGAGTTTCTAGTGAATTTAAGATACCTAAACTCATTAAGTCCTTAAAGTAGGGAAAAGAAAATTATGGAAGAAAATATTAGATTCCTACCCGCCGGTGACTCATCGGTGTTGATAGAATTTGGAAATAGTATAAGCCCAGAAATAAATTTCAAGGTTCGAAATATGGTTATGGTACTAGAGAAGGCCCAAAAGAATTATATCCTTGAATTCCTTCCCACCTATCGTTCCCTTCTTATTCACTACGACCCATTAAAACTCTCCTACGATGAGCTCCTTAAAGAACTCCAGAATCTGGTGAGTT
>JAAYGQ010000093.1 GCA_012727635.1 Tissierellia bacterium
ATTGCTGTTTCTTTGATTCTTTTCGTATAAGCCATGTTGTCGTCCTCCTGTTATCCTTTAGGATACTTTATTTTAATCGGTACGACAACTACTCTGACACATGGGGATACTGCACAATGTATTGCGCTTACTAAAACAAAAGACCAGTTATTCAAAAAACAACCTAAAGTATTAAATATTTATCCAATTAATACCACGATAGTATGGGGCATAATCAATGCACTCGCGATAAGAGCTCCAGTCGCTTCAGTTTTATCCCGCGATACAATACTTCCGCCAAAATACTTAACTAATTAAAATATTTAAATATGTTAAGCAGCATAGACACAAGATCTAACTTACTTTTTTTACAAGCTTGTCTTCAACTATATTTCGATTCATAACCTACCTTTTATACATAATTTATGAACTTACATCTGAAAAGTTAGACATAATTATAAGCAAACTATTAAACGACACGCTTGTCAAGACTGAAAATTAGAGACTTAATTTATATCCTCCTTATTTTTTAAGTAGAAAAATCTTATTCTGGTAATAGAAATAAATCGGTGTTTAATAATCATGGCTTTGATCGCTTTTTGATAATTGTCTTGATAGTATGTTTTTTGTTAAATCATTAACTTCAACCACGGTCTTGGGATACATTGGGTGGATCCATTCCCATTTGAAGGAGCTAAAGGATCACGAAGAAGAAATCCTTTGACCGAAGAACAAATTCTTTGGCATCCTCCTTCCTATACACGCTTTTTTTTCGGGTTTTAAAACCCCACTAGTTTTACATATTATATCAGATATTTCATAATTTGTAAGTGTTTAAGACATGAATATGGTAAATCAGCATTATTCTGTTTTATACATAAAAAGTGATTTCTTCTATTTAAATCTATACTATAAATGCTACAATGTAGACATATACATATATAAAGGAATGCGTTTCTGTGGACAGAGTCAATGTACCACACTGCCCAGACATGTATTATCTTTAAAACTCTATTATTTTACTGAGAAAAGAAAAGATAGGCTACAGTAGATTTTCTAGAGCTTTTCGAAGAATAACAAGTTTGTAGCTATAGGAGAATGTAAACATTTTATTAGTTGATGAAGATTTTTTATGGTTCACTATGAAGATCTTCAGAAAGACGAGAGTATATCCCAATTGGTTACATCTTTTGGATTAAAATAGCTAGCAACGACACGTTAATTATACCAGCAAAGAGCTGCATCCGTTTCTCATTCCAAGTTCAATGCTCATATGGTATGGGGTAGATCAGTTGCGGAATGCTTGAAAAGTGATTACTCTCAATCTGCATCAATCGTATACAATAACTTTATGATGCCGAATTTCAGTGAAATAAATAAGAAAATTTAACATCAGTAATAAAGAAAAATTAGATATAAGGTCTAAATTTATTGACTGACGTCTGGCTGATTTGTATGATCCTTTACTATACCGCCGGTTTTTGGGAGCCTCATGATACAATAAAATTGTATTGGAGACACATGAGAAAAAATGGAATATTAGTTCCGAGGATTTTAATATGCGAATGTTTATAGAACTATTTGGTAGAGAAATTACAGGATATGGACTATTTACTGCGGTTGGTTTCACTATGGTAATTATATATTTAAGATTTCAGCGGTATTATAAAGAAATAGATTTTGACGCTTCCATTATAGCGTTTGTTTCTGCGTTAGTAGGAGGAGGGATAGGGGCTAAAGTTTTATATTGGTTTACAGAACCTAAAGTTTTTTTGATATTATTTAATCCAAACATTGAATTTTTAAAACGTCTAGAATATTTGTTTGCTAGCGGCTTTGTGTTTATAGGTGGACTTATCGGAGCGGGCATAGGAATATATGTTTTTTTGAAAATATATAAAAAAATGAATGCTTTATTAGTATTGGATTTATTTGCTATAAGTTTGACAATCCTACATATATTTGGACGGATGGGTTGCTTTATGGCGGGATGTTGTTATGGAAAAGAGACTACTAGTTGGCTTGGAATAACATTTACAGAAGGAGGTATTGCACCATATGGTGTAAAATTATTTCCAACACAATTGTTTAGTGTTGGTGGAAATATACTTATTTTCATTATTCTTATTTCGTTAAGTCAAAAAAATAAAATACCGGGAAAATTAATTGGATTATATCTTACAATGTATTCTACTGGTCGTTTTTTATTAGAGTTTTTTAGAGGTGATCAATTTAGAGGATTTTTTTTGGGGTTTTCTACATCTCAATGGCTTTCTATACCTTTATTTATACTTGGTTTAATGACATTATATATCTCAGCACGAATAAACCTAAAAAACGAGTAAATATATCCTCTTAATCACGAACTATATAAACAAAAACTTGATAAAATCAATATGTTATGGTAAATTTATAATATATTAAGGAATAAGAATTGTAGAATAATGAAAGGAGATTATTGTGGGAATAGCTGCATTAGTATTAGGAATTTTCTCTGTTATGTTTGCTTTTTTTGGTGGAATATTTGGTTGGGTGGGATCAATACTTGGTATTATTGGCATTGTATTAGCAGTAGTAGGTAGAAAAAATCCTGAACAAAAAGGCATGGCTACTGCAGGTCTAGTTTTGTCTATTATTGGAACAATACTTGGATTTGTTATGGTTCTAGCATGTGCTGCATGTGTAGGTGCATTAGATTCAATGTAATTTTGTTGATTTTTATAAAAGTCTGAATTGTAAAATTAAGCCAGAAAAATAAATTCGCCATTTGTGGTACACTAAAATCAATTTCCTCTTTTTTGAAAAACAAAAAGACCAGCCAGTATTTGAGTACATAGATACGAAAAAAAATTCCATGGAAAACTGACAAGCGCTTTCATAGTTTAAAGAGTTGATAAAAACTATATTTGTAATACAATGGCGTCAATATGGCGTCAATATGACGTCGGTAAAGATAAAAAACAAGGAAAAATAAGATTTACAAACTCTATAAACCTTGTAATATCAACAAAAAAAGCACCTAAATGAATAGGTGCTTTCATGTTTTGGTGGAGACGATCAGATTCGAACTGACTACCTCTTGACTGCCAGTCAAGCGCTCTCCCAAGTGAGCTACGCCCCCGTGCCTTACTATAATACTAAGAAAAGACGGGGGTGTCAACAAGAAAAATTAATAATCTTCTTTTAATAATTTAAGGTTATTTCCGAAGTAGACTGGACACCTTGGATATCTAGTATCCAGTTTACCATAGGAAAATGTTTTCCTACGGAGGCCCTCCCTTTATGGTTCCTAAAATCTCCTAAACTGCTTGGGCTTGTCTTCATTTTACCATAAAAAGAACAAAAACAGCCCTAAAACTCCGTTTTTACCAGTCCAGTTTACCTAGAGAAATGCACTGGCTGATAAAACCTTCTTTTTTCAAGAGATGTCCAGTTTACCTTTGAGATTAACTCTAAAGAATTTTATGAGTAGAAAGTAGGGATGAGTCGTCCTGTAAAGCCCAAAATATGATAAACTAATTCTGAAAAGGAGGAGTTATGGCAAAGGGATTGTTCGAAGAATTTATTGGAGAAATGAAAAAGGGATTGCATGAAGAGCGCCATCCCCTCAACCGTCTCAAAGAAGAAAAGAAGTTGCTTTTAGATGCTTTGCTAAAGCTCGAAGAAGAACTGCGCTATATCTCGGTCCATGGCAAATGGAGTGAGGCAGCAGAGCCCCTAGGGTATTTAAAAGGTCTTTCTCTTCATCATAAAAAGCTTGACCATTGCCGGGGCTATTTCTCCTCTGCGGAAGATTTGTACTACATAAATCTTATGGGCGGTGAGCAAGAAGAGATAATGGGTTCACTGAATGAACTTATCCACGTTTTTCAAAGAGAAGATTGTATGGAGATGGAAAAAACCTGGCGAGTGAAATCTCTAAGTAGACTTATCCATGATCAGCACAGAAGAGAAGAAATTTTTTATGACATGCTGGAACAAAAATTAAGCGATCAGGATTTGCGCCATCTGGCAAAAAAGTTTGAGGATTTGGGCTATTTAATGGGCGAGGTGGATATTTTTAATCCAACCATGCGACATTTTGACCCAGAACTTACAAAGGACCAGCTGGAAGCCTTGCTTATGAGCCTCCCCTTTAAAATAATTTATAAAAATGCCGAAGAAAAAATCCTTCTGCTAAAGGATTTTCCTCCCGATGTTGAGGTGGAGGAGTGGAAGGAACTTCCCCAGGGAGGGAAGCTATATTATCAATTGAAGGAGTAATAATGAAAAAAATAATTGGTATCAGTATGAATCGCCAGCAAGGACAAAACCCCAAAAACTTTCTGGATCATTCCTATGTCAAGGCCGTTTTAGCAGCTGGGGGGGCGCCCCTTTTGATTCCTAATATAGGAGAAGCCTATGCCCAGGAGTACATTAAAAATATTCACGGACTTATTCTTACCGGAGGCAGCGACGTTACGCCCTTTTACTATAACGAAAATCCCCATGGTGCTTCGGGGCCCTTTTGCCGTCCAAGAGACGTCATGGAAAGAGCCCTTTACCGGGAAGCGATAAAAGCAGGCATCCCCGTGCTGGGTATCTGTCGGGGGATGCAGGTCATAGCCTCCTTCGAAGGAGGGAGTCTAATTCAGGATATTCCCACCCAGTATGAAACCGATATGATTCATGTTCTGCCTGGTGCCCCTTATGCCACTGAGCATTTTGCTAAGGCGGTCGAGGGTACTCTTCTATCTTCGATCCTTGGAGCGGAAGAGCGCATAATTAATAGTATCCACCACCAGGCTGTGCGAGAATTACCCAAGGGTTTTACCGCCAGCATGTACGCAAGGGATGGTATGATTGAAGCTATGGAAAATAAAGAGGCAGGAGTTTTGGCCCTTCAGTTTCATCCTGAAAGACTCCATGCCGATGAAACAGATTATCTAAAACTCTTCCAGTGGCTTGTTAAGGAGGCAAAATGAAGCGCATAGGTATTGTCACCAGTGGCGGGGAAGTTAACTTTAGACCGAACTTTGTAGTTCCTGAGCTGGTAGCAAAGGAAGTAGCCCGAGCAGGAGGGCTACCTATTATTCTGCCCTATCTCGAGGAACCCGACGAAAGTGTTTATGATTTACTTAGTGGGATTATCTTTTTGGGTGGCGACGACGTTCTGCCCTTTCATTATGGTGAAGACCCCGAAGCCCAGGCCGGACCCTATGATATTCAAAGAGACTGCTTTGAAATAAATCTTGTCCATGAAGCCCAAAAAAGACAGATCCCTATTCTTGGCATCGGCCGAGGTATGCAGATTATAAATGTAGCCCTTGGTGGAAGTCTGAATCAGAGTATCGTCTCAAAAATCCTTCACCATAGACCTGAAGGCACAAAAAAGAATCCGCTTCATAGAATCCAGATTCTTCCGGGAAGACTTTATGAGATTTTTGGTGGTGAACTAATTGTTAATTCCTATCACTCACAGAGTATAAAAACTCTGGGTAAGGATCTTGTAGTCAGTGCTAGAAGCATTGATGGGGTTATTGAAGCAATAGAGGGCTCCGGAATTCTTGGTGTTCAGTTTCAGCCCGAACTATTCGAACACAATGATCGTTTTATTCTTTTATTCGAAAGTTTTGTTGAAAGCTTAAAAAGATAAAAAAATGAGAAGTCTAAGACTTCTCATTTCAGAGTGAAGACAAAGTATTGACTATTCATAGGATTCACTCTGGTAGACTCAGAATAAATCGTGTTATTAAAAGCTCGAAAGTGTTGGTTTATCAGTGCTTTCGAGCTCTTTTTGTGGTATAATTAGTGTAATAAAGGAGGTTTCTATGCTTAATAAATCAGCTGCTAAAAATCGTAATTCTTTCGAGTTTCTC
>JAAYGQ010000094.1 GCA_012727635.1 Tissierellia bacterium
ACCCTAAGGGGAAAAGACTTTACTGAAAGTGGTGGGGCCATAAAAAGCAAATTAGATCGATTAATCCAGAATGACCAGGGCTATAAAATTCTATTGTCCCATAGACCGGAATTCTTTGAAGTCTACGTCAAGGCAGGTATTGACTTGGTACTTTGTGGCCACGCCCATGGAGGTCAAGTAAGACTTCCCTTTATTGGTGGAGTGATTGCTCCAAATCAAGGGTTTTTTCCAAAATATACATCAGGAGTCTATTCAAAAGATAAAACAGATATGCTGGTCAGCCGGGGACTAGGGAATAGCATTATCCCAATTCGGATTAATAATAGACCGGAGCTTATCATTCTCAGCATGAAAAATTAACCTCTAGTGGCTTTATCCGATATAATAAACCTAGGAGGAAATATAAACCAGCTAAAGCCATCCATCTTGGTCTGAGGTTGGTTTTAACTAAGACTTTACAAGGACAATGGCAAAGAAAAGATGTACTATTAATTTGCTATTTTTTTATAAGCCCCTAGGGCTATAATTCTTTGGATTTTTTATTTCTAGAGCAATTCTCTTAGTTTATGGAGTGTTAAATGAAGGAGTATTAGCAAAGGGTTGTTTTAATAAATTAGAGTTAAAGTGCAAGGAAGAACATTTCTGCCAAGCTTAGAGAGTATTTTTAGTTAAAAGCAGAAACAATGAAAGCATAAGTACATTTGCTTATACTTATAGATCAGAGAATTTCTAATAGAAGTGGAGACCTATATTTTGTCTAGAAAGGGAGCTCAGTGAAAGCAGTAAAGTTACCCGAGGATTTTCTTTTGGGAAGTGCTACAGCAGCAACCCAAATTGAAGGAGGAGACAAGTTCAGCAATTGGTACCAGTGGTCATTAGAAGGAAAGATTGCGAATAATGAAAGTTCAATAATTGCAGCGGATCATTACAATAGGGTGGAAGAAGATATTGCCCTAATGAAAGAAATGAACCATGAGATTTATAGAATGAGTATCGAGTGGAGCCGCATTGAACCTAAGGAAGGTGTCTGGGCTCAAGAAGGAATTGAGCATTATCAAAATGAGATTACATCTTTGGTAGAAGCAGGAATAAAACCCCTGATTACCCTCCATCATTTTTCCCATCCCCAGTGGTTTGAAGAAAAAGGCCAGTGGACAAACAATCAAAGTGTAAGCTACTTTAAACGGTTTACAAAAAAAGTAGTCTCTAGTTTAGGCCATTTGGTCAATGAATATTGTACCATCAATGAACCCAATGTCTTTGCCATGGATAGCTTCATAGATGGAAAATATCCTCCGGGCAAAAATGATGATATTTCATCCTACTTCAAGGCATCTAAAAACCTTATTTTAGCTCATTTAGAAGCCTATAGGATGATCCATAGCATAAGAAAAAGAATGGGATACCAGGATACTCAGGTAGGCATAGCCATACATTTAGCTTACTTTGAAGTCAGTGGAAATAAACTTTTAACCGAATTCAGCAAAAAGCTTATGGACTACTCCTTTCATCAAATGTTTTTAAGAGGGATGATCGAAGGACGTTTATCTTTTCCCCTGGGTAGGGGATATCCCCTAGGGGAAGGAATCTACTGCGACTTTATAGGAGTCAATTATTATTCAAGACACCTGATGCATTCTTCTAATAATCCTGCCATGCTTTTTGGTGAGGTAAGAGTAGAAGAGGCACTGGCAGAAGACAAACTAAATGACCTAGGGTGGGAAATATATCCCCAGGGATTATATAAGGTAGCCAAAAAAGTATATGACAAATACAAGCTGCCCATCTATATCACAGAAAATGGAATCCCAGATGCCAAAGATACTAAAAGAGTGAAATTTATTTATGAACACCTACAAGAGATTGAAAAGTTGCTATCCCATGGTGTTGATATAAGGCGCTACTATTACTGGTCTCTTCTTGATAACTTAGAGTGGAATGACGGCTACGCTCCCAGATTTGGTTTAATCGAAGTTAATTACCATAGCTTAGAAAGAACCATTAGAAAGAGTGGGCGATTTTATGGAGAAATTTGCAAAAGCAAAGAAGTTACGAAAGAAATGATAGAAAAATATCTATAAGGGGAGAAAAACTATGAATACAATTTCCAAAAGAAACAAATGGACCTACAGTGTAGGTTGTGTAGGTAGAGATATGATGTTCATATTGGTATCCATGTTTATGCTTCCCTACATCCAATATACAATGAATTTAAGCGTGGCTCAGTTTGGTGCCATCTCTTCTATTATGATTTTCGCCCGAGTTTGGGATGCCATTAATGATCCTATGATGGGAATGATTATTGAAAATTCCAGATTAAAAGGCGGTAAATTCAGGCCCTGGATTATGCTGGGGGGAGTGGTGAATTTTGCCATTACAATTTTACTCTTTTCAGTAAGACCCAAGGGCTGGGCCTTTGTTTTCTTTTTTGGAATCGCCTATATTGCTTGGGGTATGAGCTTTACCGTCAATGACATTTCCTATTGGTCACTTCTACCTAATTTGTCTACCAATAATGAAGAGCGAAATGAACTAACAAATCTCGTCTTAATTTTTGCCAGTCTGGGACAGTTTATTGCAGGGGGATTAATCCCCATACTGGTTACCGGCAATGCGGTGTGGATGTATAAGGTGATAGGAATAAGCATTTCTTTTATATTTTTAGCCTTTACCGCTCTGACCTATTTTGGAGTAAGAGAGGGCAAACATGTAGAAATACAAGAAGAAAAGGTAAATCTAAAGAAGATGTATGGAATCCTTTTTCAAAATGACCAGCTTATCATAGTGGCTGTTGCCTTGCTACTTCATACCATTGCCATAGAGTTATTTATGGCCTTTGGCATTAACTTTTTCTATTTTGAATTTGGCTATGGGGAATTCAACTAACCATATTTACGGTCTTCTTTGCCCTGGGGTCCATAGCTTCCCTGGGGGTATTTCCTCTGCTGACCAAGCGTTACAAAAGAATGGAGATAATGGGCATAGGAACCCTAATTTCCATCCTAGGTTATTTGGTCTTTCTATCCCTGGGCTATATGATTCCCATGGTTGAGATCATTCTTTATGGGAGTGCCTTTTTCATTTTCTTCGGTCTTAACCTCTTTTTTGTGGTCCTTGTGGTAATGACGGCAAATGTCATAGAATACAATGAAATTAAAACAGGAGAGCGTAATGAGAGCATTATTTTTTCCATCCGGCCCTTTATGACAAAATTAGGGGCTGCTCTTCAGCAAGCAATTGTGACCTTGGTTTTAATTTCATCGGGAATATATGGCTATTCCCAAAAAGTAGCTGACCTGGAAATTCAAAAGTCCCAGGGCCTAGTGGGAGAAATTACCGCACAGGCAAATGTTATTTTATCCAAGGCTACACCCAGCATGCTTCTTATGCTAAGAATAGGAATGGGACTCATCCCCATGCTAAGCATCATCGTCGCCTATTTATTAATAAAAAACAAATACAAGATAACAGAAGAAAAATATGATGAAATGCTTAGGGAGCTGGCTTTAAATAAGCAAAAAAAGACCGAGGAAGGAGAATTGAAACAAGTATGATGAAAAAAAAGGACATCAATTTTGACTGGAAATATTCTCCTGATTTTAGGGAAGAATATATCCAGGTAGATTTTGATGATAGCTCTTTTAAAACCGTTCAAATACCCCACACCAATATAGAAGTTCCCTATAATAACTTTGATGAGAAGATTTATCAATTTGAGAGTTGCTATAGAAAAAATATTTGGATTGACCCTCTTGGTGAGAAGGAGGGGGTCTTTATTAAATTTGAAGCCGTCATGACCTACGCAAAAGTGTTTTTAAATGGCCACTATCTTGGCCAGCACAAGGGGGGTTATACACCCTTTAGACTGGATCTGACAGAATTTGCTATAGGAGGTCAGTACAATTGTCTGGTGGTTTACGTAGACTCAAGAGAAAGAGAGGATATTCCTCCCTTTGGCTTTGTCATAGACTATTTAACCTATGGGGGCATATATCGCCAAGTGTCTCTTGAGTATGTTCATGAGATACATGTTGAACATATTGGGATTAAGACCCAAGATCTTCTTAGTAAAAGCCCAAAAATAAACATTGATTTATATATTCACAATAAAAAGAAAAGCAGGGAAAATCTGACTTTTTCCTTTTCCATCCTCCGAAAGGGTCAGTGTGTAGAGGCATTCCAAAAAAAAGTTCAACTAAATGCTAGAAACAAGGAAGTTCTCACTATAAGCCATGGGCTGGGCAAGATAGAATTGTGGAGTCTAGAAAATCCCACTCTTTATACCTTAGAATGTAGCCTTCTCCAAGGGGAGAAAACCCTGGACAAACACCTCATCAACTTTGGGTTTAGAGAGATAGAATTTAAAAGAGACGGTTTTTATTTAAATGGAGAAAAAATCAAACTCCGGGGCCTTAACCGCCATCAGTCTTTTCCCTATGTGGGATATGCCATGCCCAAAAGTGCCCAGTATAAAGATGCTGAGATTCTTAAGTATGAATTAGGCCTTAACATTGTAAGGCTATCTCATTATCCCCAATCGGATCACTTCCTAGATCGATGTGACCAGATTGGCCTATTGGTATTTGATGAAATACCAGGCTGGCAACACATAGGTGATAAGAAGTGGCAGGATATTTCTATTAATAATGTTAAGGAGATGATTTTAAAGGATGTGAATCACCCCAGTGTCATTATTTGGGGGGTGCGAATCAATGAATCTCAAGATATGGATGATTTTTATACAAAGACCCAGGCCATGGCTAAAGAAGTAGATGACTCCAGACCAAGTGGAGGAGTAAGAAACAAAAAATTTAGCAGCCTTTTGGAGGATGTCTACACCTACAATGATTTTTCCCATACTGGGAAAAATCGAGGGCTCGAGAAAAAGAAAAAAGTGACGAAAACTAGGAAGCCCTATCTAGTGACAGAGTATAATGGTCATATGTTTCCGACAAAGAAGTTTGACAATGAATCTCGCCGAGTGGAGCAGGCACTCCGACATCTAAATGTACTGGAGGCAATGGAAGGGGATGAAGACATCCTAGGGGCCATTGGTTGGTCTATGTTTGACTATAATACCCATAAGGATTTTGGCAGTGGAGATAGAATTTGCTACCATGGTGTTATGGATATGTACCGAATTCCCAAGTATGCTGCTTTTGCCTACCAGTCTCAACAAGATACTATCCCAGTTATGCATGTTGCAAGTTCACTGAACATTGGCGAATATGACTCCTCCTTACTAGAAGACATCCATGTTTTTACCAATTGCGACTATATTAAGCTCTTTAAAAATGATGTCTATATCAATACTTTTTATCCCAACAAGAAAAGGTATCCTAATTTACCCCATCCACCCATCATCATTGATGATTTGATAGGGGAAGCCATAAAGGAAAAGGAGAAATTCACTCCTAAGGATGCCGAAAGGGTTAAGCAACTTTTAATCAAAGTGAATAAAAGCGGCCTGGATTTGGCTCTGATAGACAGCTTGAAGATGGCCAAGATTTTCTTTAAATATAAACTTACCATGGCAGATGCGGAAGCTCTCTATACGAAATATTTTGGAGGTTGGGGAGAAAAAGCGACGGATTATCATTTTGAAGGATATATAAAGGATAGATGCCTTATTAAGGTCTACAAAGGACAAGCATCAAAATTCAACTTGATTATGAAAGTTGATAAAGATGAACTCATTGAAGATGTCACCTATGATGTAAGCCGAATTACCCTTGAACTGATTGACGAATATGGAAATACCATGATCTATGCCAATGATGTTGTGAAACTAGAAAAAGAAGGCCCCCTTGAAATAATCGGCCCCCTGGAGATTTCTCTTATTGGTGGCTCCCTTGGATTCTGGATTAAAACTGCAGGTAAATCCGGTCTTGGAAAGATAAAGGTTGTGTCCTCGCGTTTTGGGATCCTAGAAAAAAGCATAAAAATAGAAAAGATCAGCTAGGAGGTTTATGAGTGAGAAAGGATCCTAGCTGGGATCGACGGATACTAAAAAAGGACCCACTCATTTGGGAGGGGTCCTTTTCCTATGGGGATATCTTCTTATTTTCCTGGACGGTTGCCTCCTGGTACGGTGGGAGGGGGCGAATCCGGGTTTTGAGGATCATAGTAGTTTTCATTGCCCAGGCTAATGGTGAGCCTGACATGGAATTGGAGGGGCAGGATTCGGTTATAACTGCTCATGCCAATAAGGGTACCTTTTACATCATTGGATGAGACATACTCTACATAATAAGTGACATTGGCTCCCTTGGATTGAAAGGTATCAAAGAAGTATTTCTGAAGTTCCCCTTCATTCATCTTGCCACGTAGGTCTTCGAGATAGGGTAGACCTAGAGAATAAACCAGTTTTATGCTCTTATCATCCTTATCGGTTAATTCGGTGCCCGGTGACAGAGACTGGGATATCAGGCCCCCATAGGGGATGAAATCACTATAGCGGGACACGATGAGGGGAGAAAGACCAGGGACCTGGCTTGCTTCTTCGGCAGAGTAGGCGGCGTAGTTTGGAACTAGGACGGCTTTTCCCAGGGAAAGGGTGACATCAAAGGGGTCGTTGCGAGCGATCTTGGTGCCACTACTCAGGGACTGGGTAATGACAAAGCCCTGGTCCACCGTTGTACTGGTGCTTTCTTTGTAGTTAACCTTTACGCCATTGGAGCTAGCCCAACTGTCTACATCGGATTTGGCTTTTCCCGTAAAGCTTGGTACACTAATGTTCTTTTCAAATTGTTCTTCTCCCCGGGAATAGTAGACGATGGCAACATCCTTGCGCCGATAGCTATCCATCGAAACATCGGGACTGCGAAACTCCATTTTTATGAAGCGAAATCTTGGGACCTCAGAATCGTATTGCAAAATAAGAGAAAGGCCCTTGGCTTTTTCTTTTTCTACCCAGTTTTGGGCTTCCTGGTAATCGAGCGTATCAAAGTCTGGTAGGGAAATCAATTCATCTGGATCGGCCCCCTTAGAAACTTGGACTTCAATGGTGGAGCCCTTGGCCACGTTTTTCTTTGCAGCTGGGTCTTGTTGAAGGATTTGGTTTTCTCCATAGTCCTTGCTAAAAACTAGGGTGGGGTTGAAGTCAATCTTATTTTTAGCACCCCAGACCCGGGCTTCGGATAGACTTTTACCTTCGAATTCTGGCAAAGAAACATGGCTAAATTGATACCAAATAAAGAAAATAAGAGCAAGTAGGATTGCGCCGACAATCGCAGCAAGAATCCACTGCCTTCGCTGCTTTTCTTGGTAGCTTGGGTCTTTTACCGTATCTTCAGCCGTAGAGCGCCGAGAGGAGTTCCTAGAAGAGCCTTCCCTATTAGCAGAGATTTTTGCTTTAGGAGTCTCTGGGGCCACCCCGGGCTCATCACGATCTGAAAAGGAGCTGGTTTTTGGCCTATTTCTTGGGGTGGAAGCCTCCGGGGAAAGGAGCGAATCAGCCCTTTCATCTGGCAGGGGATCTGGCTGAGGGCTTTTAGCCGAGGAGGAATCCTCGGCTTGGTCTTTCTTTATTTTTTGATCTTCTTCTAATAACTCATTGTATTTATCACCTGAGAATTTGGATAGGAAATCACTCATGGCTCTTTAGGCTCCCTTTGTATAAGTAAAGTGTTTCATCACTGCGATCGGCCACTTCTTTGGAGTGGGTTACGACAATAACGCATTTATTGTGTTCGTGGGCTAATTTTTTAAAAATGTTGACGATTTCAAGTTCCATGGCTTCATCGACATTTCCAGTGGGTTCATCGGCCAGGATAATGTCTACATTTGTAGCCAGAGCCCGGGCGATGGCAACGCGCTGCTGCTCTCCTCCCGATAGTTTGGTTACGGGTCGGTCGGCCTTGGTTTTAGCTAAACCAATATAGTCTAAAAGATTGTAGGCAACTTCCTTTGGATTGTCGGGAAGAGGGTTCTCGGTGATACTCATGGCCACCATAACATTTTCTAGGGCAGTCAAATAGGGGATAAGATTATAGGACTGGAAGATGATTCCGACTTTATTTCGCCGATATTCATCGTAGCCAATCTCTTTTATATCTTGACCCTGGTAAAGGATGCTTCCTTCAATGGGCGAATCCAAAGCACTGATAAGAGAAAGAAAGGTGGTTTTTCCCGACCCCGATTGGCCGAGAATGGTGTAAAAGACACCCTTTTTAAAGGTGACCGAGGTATCTTGAAGAATATACCGTCTGGCGTCGCCATCTTGGTAATAATAGGTAATGTTTTTGGTTTCTAAAATAGCCATGTTTTCCTCCTACATCAAGACTTTTTTTGGATTTAGTCGCACTATATAGAGCATGGGCACGACGGTGGATACAAGTACGGTTCCTAGTCCAATCAAGAAAAATAGACTGATATAGGCCGGACTAAAGGCAATCTGATAATTATCTGAAATATCCTGGGAGGATATATTGGCGGCAAATTCATTAAAGCGCCACTGCTCCTCATAGATCGTGGAATCTTGGTAGGGATCTTGGTTTTCCGCCATCAGTTGGTCTCGAACCATGGTATTTGATAAGCCTTGGGCCAAGAAATTACCGGTTATTAGGGATAGGGAGATGGCGAGAAGAGCCACCAGCATGACCTCGATAACAATTTGGCTAATGACCTTGCTGCGGTGTTCTCCTAGGGACATGTAAATGCCAAGCTCGTGTTTGCGGTCCCGCAAAAAGAGAAGGACTACCAGGCTGATAATTAAAATAGAAGCTCCTATGGCAACATAGAGTACGTAGGTGGCAAGTTTTGAGGTTTGCTCCACCGGGGCGGCTATGATTGAGTAGGAGTCACTATTTGTAATGATGGTGTAAAAATCGGGCAATAGGGGCATGGTCTCTTCTTTAAAGGCCTTGATGTCATCGGGGCTTTTAAGAATGTATAGGGACTGGTAATAAACTTGGTTGGCTCGTTCTTTTTCTTCTTCTGGTATTTCAGCATCCTTAAGCCACTGTTCATTTTGCGCCCGCTGCTCATTTATGACAATTAGATTGGGCACAATTAGGGTATTTGCCTTTGACTGCTTATCATCAGAATAATACATTTTGTTCCCAGAGGAATTTTGATCTTGAGAAGATTCGATGGGTTCATATATTCCAATAATCTCCAGGGGAAGATCTCTGCGCTCGGTCTCTGTAGGAGTACCGCCACTTTCAGGCCAGTCCAGTATGTAGGTAGAAACGACCATATTGTCGCCCACCTTCAGATCATTCACATCAGCTAAAAGCTTGGAAATAAGGACTACACTGCTTCCCTTTTCAATTTCTTCAGGCTTAAAGGTGCGGCCATCAAGCAGGCGAGATTTGCCCTCTTCAATGGATAAAACTGGGGCATACTGGGTCCCTTTAATGGTGTACATCCAGTACTTGTCCATGGAATCTTCACTAATATATTGGCCCATTTCCGGATCAACCCAGGCTTTTAGGTTTTCTGAGCCGACCTGGCTTTGGGTGGTAAAGTCATAACTCTTAACATAGGCAGAAGTACTAATGGATTGGAGGAGCTCAAAATTAGGAGGCTCGGGCCAATCAAAACTCATCCCCGTTGGGTCTTCCATCATGGCTTTTTCAATTTCTTTTTGGTCAATGTCAATGGTTACAACAGCTCCCAATTGACTTTTAATATTTTGCTCAACATTATCGGCACCCTGGCGGATAGCAATGGCTCCGGCCATGACATTGCCTAGAATAAAAATAATTGCAAATAAGAGCAAGGATTTTGTTTTTTTGCGTGAGATGCTTAATAATGCTCGTTTTAGGTAGTTCATCTTGTCCTCCTTATGTAGTGATAGTCTGCTACTAGTTTAACACTCCGAGGTAAGAATCTCAACGATAGATTTAGGCCTTTATTGGATGCAAAGGGCCAAGAAAAGACCAAATTTATCCAATAAAAAGATACGAAAGGGAAAAAAGGCTCTTCTTACTGGGCTATGCAGCTGGCAAAAGACATGTCACAATCCACTCCACCTGTGAATCATGAAGCTTTTATGCTCTTTATCTTATTTATCAGTTAAATATGAGGCTGATGAAGATTTTTAAAAGATAATTTAAGAAGAAGGGCTTTTTTTGTCTAGTTTAGGCAAAGCTTAGCAAGAAATATGCTAAAATGGACTGGATAGAAAAAGAAGTACGAAGCTATGAAGGGACAAAGTTATGACGGAAAAAAATATGGTAATTACCTCACCTAAAAGCCCTATCTATAGGGAACTAAGACAGATTCTTCTCCATCCCATACGCTCCCCCTACGCTATTGTGGAGGGGTATAATGCCTACAATCAGCTTAGGGAAGACGGGGTTTCCATGGAGATCTTTCTATTAGAGGGTCAGGAGCCCATTGAAGGGGCAAAAGTACTCTCAAAAAGACTCTTTGATAATCTGATTCTTACAGAAAATCCCCAGGGCATTTTGTGTAAGGTAGAAAAGGTGAAAAAGAGCTTTGATGGGGGGATGATTCTTCTTCTTGATCGCGTCCAAGACCCGGGAAATGTGGGAACTCTACTGCGAAGTGCCCAGGCTTTTGGTTTTAATAACATCCTCCTTCTAAAGGGCAGCTGCTCTGTCTATAATGACAAGGTCCTAAGAAGCTCCATGGCAGCGGTTTTTGATTTATCCATCGAAGAGATGGCCTCCATAGACAGGGTAAAAGAAATCCTCCAAGAGGGCTATGTACTTTATAGCGCCGATGGGGGAGGAAAGAGCTTTAGAGAACTTGCACCAGGAAAGCTGATTCTGGCTCTGGGAAACGAATCTAGAGGGCTGAGCCAAGAAATACAGGAGCTATCAAGCCAGAGCTACGGCATTCCCATGAAGGGCTCCCAGGAGTCCTTAAATGTGGCCGTAGCGGGCAGTATCTTTATGTGCCAGCTCCAGGAAATCTAGATTTTCCAGGGACTTGTTAAAAAAAGCCCAGATCCATTAAAGGGCCCTAATGGATAATGTTAATAAATAAAGAGCAAGCGGATTGCAATAATAAGAACAAAGAAGAAAAGAGTAAATTAAATAGACAGTCCCCCTGGCTTAGGCCTTGACCTGAAAGGGCGGGGGTGCTACACTTTAAGACAAATGGCAATGAAGGAACCCTAGAGGATAGCCCCTTTTACAGAGAGCAATCAGAGCTGAGAGATTGCATAGGTTGGCCCCTTGAATTCACTCCCGAGCAGCTTCTTGTAATAGGAAGACGGTGAGCCACCGTTATGGTTTCGAGAGGTCTCTTTGATGGGACTAATTGGGTGGTAACGCGATGACTTCGTCCCAAAGGGGATGGGGTCTTTTTTTAAGGAGAAATAATGAAAGAAAAATTGTTAGAAATGCGTAAAGCCTTTTACAAGGCTTTAGAGGAGGTATTGACTCCTGCTGAACTCGATGAGCTACGTATCTACTATTTGGGTAAAAGCGGCGCTCTGAAGGAGATCCTAAAGCAGATGGGAGGCCTTAGAAAAGAAGATCGTCCCGTTATGGGAGAGCTTGCCAATGAGCTCAGAGACTCCATGGGAGAAGCCATGGCCTCTAAACTTAAAGAATTTGAGAGAATGCTTCTAGAGAAGAAAATTGAAGAAGAAAAGATCGACATCACTCTTCCCGGGGAGAAGATTTCTATGGGCAGGGTACATCCTACGACGAAAACCATACGTGAACTAATCGATGTTTTTGTGCGTATGGGCTTTTCACTGGAAGATGGTCCCGAAGTGGAGAGCGTCTATAATAACTTCGACGCCTTAAATTCCCCTAAGGATCACCCCTCTAGGGGCTTATCCGATACTTTCTACTTTGACGCTTCAAGGGTTCTAAGGACCCATACTTCACCGGTGCAAATCCGCACAATGAAAAAGATGCAGCCTCCGATTCGAATGATCAGTGTTGGTCGTTGCTTTCGAAACGACGAGATCGACGCCACCCACTCCCCGATGTTCTATCAAATGGAAGGACTTGTGGTTGACGAGGGCATTAGCATGGCTGATCTTAAGGGCACCCTGGAAGAATTTGTTCGCCAATTATTTGGTGAAGAGACACGAAGTCTTTTTCGCCCTCATAACTTTCCCTTTACTGAACCCAGTGCCGAAGTGGATATTACTTGCTTTAAATGCCATGGCGAGGGTTGCCGCTTTTGTAGCGGTACAGGATATATTGAAATATTGGGCTGTGGCATGGTTCATCCCAGTGTCCTGGAAGAATGCGGAATTGACTCAGAAAAATACACAGGCTTTGCCTTTGGTATGGGCCTGGATCGAATTACCATGATGCGCTATGAGATTGACGATATTCGCTATCTCTATGAAAATGATAAGCGCTTCTTGGATCAGTTTAGGAGGTAGGAGTGAAAGCGAGTCTTTCTTGGCTACAAGATAGGGTAGAACTACCCTCTATAAATAAAAATGAAATGGCAATGAAGCTTACCCTCACCGGCACCAAGGTCGAGGAAATTGCCAGCGTTGCCGATAAGAATACAGAACTTATCATTGGAAAAGTCCTTAAAGTAGAAAAACATCCAGAAGCCGACCGTCTGGTGATTTGTAGTGTGGATAGTGGAAGTGAGACACTTCAGATTGTTACCGGTGCTCCCAATGTCTTTGAAGGAGCCCTGGTGGTGGTGGCAGCTCACGGGACAGTTCTAGCGGGCGGGGTAAAAATCAAGAATTCAGAGCTGCGTGGTGTAGTTAGCCAGGGCATGCTCTGTAGTCTCGATGAGTTAGGATATTCGTCCAATGTGCTTCCCAAGGGCAGCACCGAAGGGGTTATCATCCTAGATGAGGGCCTTGTGGGGGAGAGTTTCTTCTCATATTTTGGACTGGATAAAGGAACACTGGACCTTGAGATTACCTACAATCGTCCCGATTGTCTAAGTATGATGGGTATAGCTCTGGAGTGGGCTACTACCTTTGCTCTTCCCCTTAAAGAAGAAATCCCCTTTGACCTAGAATCTTTCACTAAGGGGGATCTCTCCATTGACAGAAAAGAAGGCTGTTTTGCCTATTACGCCCTGGAGATGCAGGGAGTAAAGATAAAACCCAGCCCCTTGGCCTGGCAATTACGACTTATGGAAATGGGCCTTCGTCCCATCAACAATATAGTGGATGCCACGAACCTAGCCATGCTCTACAGCGGTAATCCTACCCACGCCTTTGATAGAAGGCAAGTTCAGGGAGGAATTATTGTCGAAGCCTGCAAGGAACCAGCGGATTTTGAAACCTTGGACGGCGTAGTACGAAAGCTTCAGCCTGGAGATCTTCTTATCAAAGATCACGAAAAAACGATTGGTCTTGCCGGAATCATGGGAGGAGAAAATTCGCAAATTCTCGATGATAGTGAGGATTTGATAGTGGAATTTGCAAATTTTGATTCTACTTCTATAATGAATACTTCTCGTAGATTGGGTCTTAGAACTGAGGCTTCCTCACGTTTTGAAAAGGAACTTGAGCCCGAGAGAACCCTTCTTGCTATGGCCTTCTTTTTGAAGTACCTGGAAGGAGACTATGACTGGGCGTGCCTTAGTGGATCCCATGATAAAACCCAGCGCAAAGCTGTTTATCTTCGCCAAAGTAGAGCGGAAAATATCTTGGGTATTAGACTTGAGCTGGAAGATTTGGAGAAAATATTTGAAAAACTTCACTTTAACTACAAAAGAGAAAATGGCGGTGTCTGGGTTTACCCACCGAGCTATAGAAGTGACATCCTTCGCGAAGCCGATCTTGTGGAAGAAGTAGCAAGGATCTACGGCTATCAGAATATACCGTCTAAGCTTCCCAGCATCCCTGAGCCATCAAATCTTACTGCCAGACAAAAATTCGAGTGGAATCTAAGGGATTTACTCTGGGGTCTGGGCTACGAGGAAATGCTAAACTACTCCTTTGTCTCTCCAAGAAGTGCTGCCAGCATCCATAGAGACACCCAGCATCCATTGATCCTTATAAACCCGCTGGGGGAAGAATTTTCTCAGATGCGCCACAGCCTTCTTATCAGTGCCCTGGATGTTCTGCAAAGAAATGAAAATGTAAAAAATGAAGCCGTCAATTTCTTTGAAATTGGCAATGTCTTCGAGATGAAAAAAGATATTCTTCAAAGTCAGATGCTTAGTCTAGCTAGTTATGGCCAGGGTTACTTCTTCCATCTTAAGGGAAATCTCGAAGAACTCTTTTGCTCGCTAGGAATTGAAGTTTCCTACAAAAGAAGCGAGGAGGCTGTTTACCATTCCGGACGCTGCGCCGATGTCTTCCTAGGTGAAGAACGAATCGGTAGTTTCGGTGAGCTTTCACCTTTTATTGCCCTAGAAAGGGGTATGAAGAAGACTGTTTTCCTGGGCGAATTTTCCATGGACAAACTATTTGAACTTAGAAATCTTGGAATCCTTCATCAAGCTCCCAGCCGCTACCCTGCAGTGGTTCGCGATCTAGCTCTTCTTGTGGATAAAAATCTGACGCAGCAAGAGATATATGATAAAATACTCTCAATGGGGGGCCAGCTTCTTAAAAAAGTAGAACTTTTTGATATTTATTATGGTTCTGAACTAGGTGAGAGCAAGAAAAGCATGGCCTATCACTGTGTATTCCAAAGCAGTGAGCGTACCCTTAAAGACGGTGAAGTAGAAGATACAATGGCCAAGATACTGAGAGGCCTTGAAGAAATCGGTGCACAGCGCCGTTAGGAGGAAATATGAGTAAGCGTGTAACAATGGATATCGATGGTGCCAGCGTAGTAATGGTGACCAGTGCCTCAAAAGAGAGGGTGGATCATGTAGTAAAACAAGTCAATGAGATGATAACCCTTGTAAAAAGTAAAGATCGCTCTCTTTCTTCTAACATGGCCTATCGCTATGCCATGGTCTATCTTTCCGATCAGGTTGTTGAGCTAAAGGAAGTTCTAGACAGCCCTGGAGATGGGAGCTTCACCGACGATAAAAGCATGGATCTGAAAAGAGAAATTGCGAAACTAAAAGAAGAAATTCTCCAGTGGGAGGGGCGTACTGCCCAGCTCCAAGAACTTTTACTGGAAAAGAATCAACAGATACAGGAGCTAAAATCCCTACGCTAGTTCCGAGGGGGAGTCATGAATAAATCAGGAGTGCGAGTTCTTGAGTTTGAGAAGATAAAGCAAGCTTTGATGGAGCGAATGCCTTCGCCGGGAAGTCGCGCACAAATAGAAAAACAAGACTTTGCAAAAAGTCCTGAAGAACTAATGGATCGACAGAAAGCTTTAAGGGAGGCTCTGGGCTATTTGCTGGCCTATAGCCCCCTTCCTTTTGGTCCACTAAAGGATATGCGCCATGAACTGGGCTTTGCTAAAAGAGGAGGAGTGCTTGATCCCCTTAGTCTACTGGATATTGGAGATAGCCTTCGCAGCATAACGAGAATGAAGTCCTTTTTAGAAAAGCACAATGAGCGTCAGAGTAGCTTTCGAATCCTTTATAACTATGGCGCCATTTTGCTGAATTTTAATCATCTACAGGAGCTTATTGAAAATACCGTTGACTATGATGGCACCATCAAGTCTACGGCGTCTAAAACTCTGGCGGGGATTCGCCGCAGCATCCAATCTAAGGAAGAAGAAATCCGCCGCAAGATCGATAGTTTTTTAAATGATAAGCGCATGGAGGGCTATCTCCAGGAGTCGCTGGTCACCATGCGAAATGACCGCTACGTTTTACCGGTTAAATCAGAACACAAAAGAAGGGTTGAAGGTCTGGTTCATGACCGCTCTTCCAGCGGCTCAACGCTGTATATTGAGCCCATCGCCCTGGTAAATCTTAATAATGACCTTAGAGAGCTGCGCAGCGATGAACAGGAAGAAATTCACAAAATTCTTAAGGAAATCAGCGGCCGCTTGGGTGAAGAAGATGCCATTGCTCCAGCCTATGTGGCCACCGAGGAACTCTATAGGCTCTTTGGACTGGCACGCTACGCCCTGGAACACGATAGTCATTTAGCTAAAACCGGCGAACACATTCTTCTAAAAAGGGCTCGCCATCCACTGCTAGATGAAAAGACCGTAGTGCCACTGGACCTTGAGTTTGGCGAAGATGCCCGGATTTTGATTATTACAGGGCCCAATACCGGGGGAAAGACCGTAGCCCTTAAAACTCTGGGACTTTTATCCCTTATGCATCAGTTTGGCATGGCTGTTCCCTGCGACGATGGTTCCGTGCTACCTTTTTTTGATGATATCTATGTAGACATTGGCGATGAGCAAAGTATTGAACAGTCCTTAAGTACCTTTTCAAGTCATATGGTGAATTTGATTTCCATTCTTGAAAAAGCTGGTCCCCAGAGCCTGGTTCTTCTTGATGAACTGGGTGCTGGTACAGACCCTCAGGAGGGTTCGGCGCTGGCAAAGAGTATGCTCATGGAGTTTGAAGAAAAGGGCTCTATGGTATTTGCCACTAGCCACTATTCGGAGATTAAAAACTTTGCCTTTAAGCGTCCCGGCTATATGAACTCCTCGGTGGAGTTCGATGCTAGAACCCTTAGTCCTACCTTTCGTCTTTTGATGGGGGTACCTGGTAGTTCCAATGCTTTGTATATTTCCCAAAGATTGGGTCTGCCGGAGAGAATCGTTGATAGAGCCCGCTCCAGCATGGACGATAAGGGCATTGCCATGGAGGAGATGCTAGCGGAGATTGAGAAAAAGCGAATCCACCATGAAGAGCTAGAAAAAAAGGCCAGAATGAGTTTGGAAGAAGCAAAAAAACTCGAAGCGAAATACGAAGAGAAGCTTCGTATCCAGCTGGAACAAAAAGACAAGGAACTGTTAAAGGCAAAACAAGAAGCGGCAAAACTTCTTAAAAACACTGAAGAAGAAGCCCGGGAAATTATGAAAAACCTTCGAAGTATGAAGGGAAATGTGGATTTTTCGGAAATGGAAAAACAGTCTCAACGTCTAGGGCAGTTAAAGGGAAATCTTCAGCAAAAGGCTGAAATACGGCCTATCAAAGCACCAAAGGCGCTAAAGGTTGGGGAAAGAATATTTATTCCCCATTTAAATACCCAGGGAGAAGTCCTTGAAAAACCCAATCAAAAGGGGGATTTTAGGGCACAGGTTGGTATTATGCGACTGAGTCTTAATCTTAGCCAGGTTGAAAAGTCCAAGGTCAGTGAAAAAGAGCGAATACAAAAACAAGTGCAGGCCTTTATTCCATCGGATATAAAAACTACCCTAGATCTTCGGGGTATGAACAGCGAAGATGCCAGGGTAGAATTGGGAAAATTTATTGATCAAGCCCTTCTTAGCAACCCTCCGCAGCTGGAGATTATTCACGGTAAGGGCACAGGGGTATTACGAGAATTCGTAAAGGACTATCTAAAAAAATCGCCCTTCGTGAAAAGTTTTAGAGAGGGTGGCCATCACGAGGGTGGAAGTGGTGTGACCCTGATTAAACTTCATTAAGGCGAAGAATAGCGTTGTATATATTCTTTAATGAGCTCGTCGCGTAGGATGGGCTCTTTTTTTTGATCATAGTAGTATATTTTAGAAAGATAGTAGTCTTCACTGCCTCGGTAGGAGACTATTCTGGCTCCCGATAAAAGGGCAAAGATAAGTAGCAGCGAGGTTAACAATACTTTAGAGCTCCTTTTGACTTTCTTCTTATCCAGTAGAAGAAAAATGATAAAGCCACCGGCCAGTCCAAAAAGATGGCCTGCCATATCTATGTTGGCGCCGAATATAGAGTATCCAATATTTATAGCAAGAAGAATAAAGATATCACTGCCAAAGGAGGCCTTGTAGCGCTCTTTATTAAGAAAATAAAGATAAAGATGAAAGGCAAAGTAGCCATAGACGACTCCGGAGGCTCCTACGGAGACCCGGGGCTGGGTAAGAAAGGAACCAAGACTGGCTAGCACGCCGATGACAAGACTTATAAAAACGAAGGGCTTTGAGCCATAATAGCTTTCGACAAAGCGGCCAAAAATATAAATAGACAGACAGTTCAGGCCAAGATGTTGCCAGGATGCGTGGAGAAACATAGGCATAACAAGATGCCAGAGTTTTCCATCGGCTAGGGAAAAACCGTTTTGTGCCCCAAAATCAATGAGAGTGATAATAGAAACTCTGGGGTCTTTTAAGTAGATCAATAGGAAAATCAGGATATTTATTACAATATATAGTTTAGTGGCGGTAAATTTTTTCTTCATGCTCTTGACCTCTTTGTCTTGCTGTGGTAATCTTTGTGCAAATAGCATAGCATAAAAGGCTAAAAGAAGATATCGCAAAGATAACCAAAGCGAATCCGGGAGGGTGGAAGCCGGAGGGTAAATGTTGCGTTGGCGCGCTTTTGTTTGAGCCGAATAAATTTTGAGTGAGTCTGACTAACTAGAGTGGTACCGCGGTGGAAACATCGTCTCTAGATGGTGGATTTTTTTTATTGGAGGAAAAATGGAAAAATTTAAAAACGAAATTGCGCTACTCTTAGAACCCTTGGTGGAAGCATCCCTTTCACTGGAGGAAATTATCGAGAGTCTAGAAGAACCCAAGTACGCCGAGCAGGGGGATCTTTCTTTTCCTTGTTTTAAGCTGGCAAAGGTGATGAGAAAAAGTCCCACCAACATTGCCCAGGAATTGGCAGAAAAGATACAAAGCGAGAAATATGAAGTCAAAAACCTAGGACCCTATGTGAATTTTTTTATCAATAGAAAGCAGCTGGCAGAAAGGGTTTTGAAAGAAATTTTAGAGAAAAAAGAAGCCTACGGTTCCAGCGATGAAGGTCAAGATAGACCAGTTATTATTG
>JAAYGQ010000095.1 GCA_012727635.1 Tissierellia bacterium
CTTTACATTATACTAAGAGGGAAAGGAATAAAGTATGAAACTTCTTATTAGCGCCTGTCTTTTAGGCACTCCTTGCCGCTATAATGCTGAGGCTCTAAAAAAAATAAATCTCTATGATTTTGAGCTTTATCCCCTTTGCCCTGAGATACTGGGAGGTTTTCCGACCCCAAGGCCCCCATCGGAAAGACAGGATAAAAAGGTAGTAAACATAAGAGGAGAAGATGTCTCGGAAGGTTTCTATTTAGGAGCTCATGCTGCCCTGGATTTTATGAGAAAAGAGAATATACAGATGGCTCTTTTAAAAGAAAATTCGCCCTCCTGTGGAGTTAGATCCATTTATGATGGAAGCTTTACAGGAAGAAAAATAAAAGGACGGGGAATCTTTACTGAGCTGCTTCTTGAAAATGGATATCGAGTATACAGTGAAAACCAAATTGAAATATTAAAAGAGGAACTGGATGAAAAAAAGAAAAAAGAAAACCAATCAGGACCATAGCCATTCGATCATGCTTAAATTAATAATTTTTGGCCTTCTATTTTTAATGCAAATCACTATCTTTATTTTGGTGGGAAGATATATCAGGGACTATGCAGGCTTTGTACTTACTATAATCCCCATACTTGAATTTTTTGCTTTTATCTATATCTTTAATGATCGCAGTAACCCAATGTATAAACTAGCTTGGGTTTTTCTCATTCTTTCCATACCTTTTTTTGGCATTTTTATATATCTTTTTGCCACCTTCGACCGAAAGCAAAAGGAAATGATTCAGCGTTTTTCTACCCTCACCAATCGCTATGGTCCACTTTATAATAAGCTCGCCGATGAAAATGTTCATAGGGAACTGTCCCAGAGAGATTCCCTGGCGGGCCTGACCTCTAGTTATTTGAAAAACACCGGAGATTTCCCTGTCTTTGAGGCCCAGGGGGTGGTTTATCACAATGATGGCAGTGTGCACTTTGAGGATATGCTAAAGGAATTAAAAAAAGCCCAGCATTTCATTTTTATGGAATATTTTATTTTAGTGGAAGGCTTTATGTGGGATACAATTTTGGAAATCCTAAAGGAAAAAGTAAAGCAAGGCATAGAAGTACGACTGCTACTGGATGGTATGCAAGCCTTTTTGAATCTTCCTGCGGAATTTAAAGAAGAGATAGAAAGCTACGGAATAAAAGTAAGGCTATTTATCCCCATGCGCCTCACCCCTTCTGTTTACCAAAATCACCGAGATCACAGAAAAATTATGGTTATTGACGGCGAAGTGGCCTATACCGGTGGGTTAAATATTGCCGATGAATATATCAATGAGAAGGAACGCTTTGGTTACTGGAAGGACACTGCGGTAAAAATCCGAGGCGACGCCGTCGATAGTTTTACCCTAATGTTTCTTGAAGTGTGGAACGTAATCGGCGAGGGTTCTATGGAAGAGCGCTATCTAAGAAGAGAAAAAAGCTCTCTAGCTAAAGAAGGTTTTGTCATTCCCTATTATGACATGCCCTATGATGGCGAGGATAAAGGAAAAAAAGTCTATCTTGATATTATCCATCAAGCCCGGCAGTATATTCACATTATGACTCCTTATTTTATTATCGATTATGAAATTCTTTATTCTTTATGTTATGCCGCAAAAAGTGGAATCGATGTAAAAATTATATTACCCCATATTCCGGATAAACCCTGGGTTTTTTATACTTCTCGAACTTTTTACAGCGAACTTCTTGATGCCGGTGCTCAGGTTTATGAGTATCTTCCTGGTTTTCTCCATGCCAAAAGTTTTGTTTCCGATGGCAATAAAGCCGTAGTAGGAACTATTAATATGGATTATAGGAGCCTTTACCTACAACTTGAGTGCGGTGCTTATTTTTATGATACTGCGGTGAGCCGGGAACTAGAGGCAGACTTCCAAGAAACCCTCACTCTCTCCCAGAAGATTACTCCGGAAATCGTCGAAGCCTTTCCCTTCCACCAAAGGGTCATTGGAAGGCTTATGCGCCTAATAGGCCCTCTTCTATAGAGCTTGTATCGATCTTTATAAAAGTTAGAGGTCACAAATCAGTAGCGGATAAAGAAAAAGTCCTATAATGCGTTTGTATCACCCATGCCTGTTTTAAACCCAGTGGAAGAGTAATTCAGTTTCCAATGGGTAAAGAAGGTCGAATTTTATTGTTGACACATACATCGGCAGCTGATATATTCAATGTATCGGGTGCCGATACTTTTATTCCGATAAATAGGGGGTGATTTGTTTGGAAACCATTAGTCCACTGACTGAGGCATTTTTCTACATACTTTTATCTGTAAGACAACCAAACCATGGTTATGGAATCATTCAAGAGATCACACAAATAACCGAGGGCAGGGTTATTTTAGGACCGGGAACTCTATATGGAGCAATCAATTCCATGCTTTCAAAAAAGTGGATACAACTTTATAGCGAAGATAAAAGTTCAAGAAAGAAAAAAGAATACTTGATTACGGATAGAGGAAAAGAAGTATTTGCCAAAGAGGTAAAAAGATTAAAGGAAGTATTAATGAATGCAAAAAGGATGGAGGAGTACAATGAAAAAGTTTAGAGTCTATTTTGATAAAGATACAGAACAAGATTGGATAATGGAAATGTCCAATCAAGGTTGGGCTTTTGAAAACTTTTTTCTTGGAGTATATACTTTCAAGCCCAGTGAGCCTGGGGAATATATCTATCAGATCGATTTACTCGACGATTGGATGGGGGATAAAAAAGACTTCTCTGAGTTTATGGAAGACAGTGGCGTAGAGGTGGTGGCACAGTGGTATCGCTGGGTTTTTCTTAGGAAAAGAGCAGAAGAGGGACCCTTTGAGATGTATACCGACATTGAATCTAAGATTGTACAATATAAAAGGATGGAGAAGTTTTTTTTGGTGATATTAATACTAGAATCGATTATTTTCCTAGTAGAGTTTTTGGCGGCAATAAGAACCAGAAGTATGGCCCTTATAATTGCGACTATACTGATTGGACTCATCGTCATGATCTTATTTCATAATGTTTTAAAATGCAAAGAAAAAATAGAGGCCTTACAAAAGGAGTATCATTAACAGTCCAGTATTTGGTAAGAAGAAGTAGGGTAAAAGGGTGTTCTAAGAAGCAGAGCTAGTTTTTAGAGCTCTAGCAAATAGTATAAAGACTTGAACTTTTATCTAAAAGGTAGCGGCATTGTTATTAACAGTGCCGCTACCTTTTTTGAAGCTTTAGGGTTAATCCGCCTCTAGCATTCCTAGATTTTTTTGTATCCATAGATAGAAAAAAATATGAGATAGGCCTAGGCCTATCTCATATATATACAGTGGTTATTTAAAGATTCGTTTTCTGCTTTCTTCAAAGACTAGAGGTACAAGACTCAGACCAATACCATATAGGTAAAATTTTGGTGCAAGAATTGTAATTTGAAAGAGTTCATGAAGGGGAAACAGAACTAGCAGCATCAGTGCGACGCTTATAAGGGCCGCAAGATTAAGACTTTTATTTGTAAAGAAGCCCAGCTTGAATATGGAATGATCACTTCTCATGTTAAAACTATGGACAATCTGGCTGGTGGCTAAGACGAAAAAGGCCATTGTTCTAGCAATAGTAATGCTTCCGCCCAGGCTTTTTCCGATATAAAAGGCGCTAAGGGTGATGGCTGTAAACATAGCTCCTTGCAGAGCGATTCGCAGCCCTAGACCCCTAGCAAAGATGTTTTCATCTCGTTTAACGGGCCTTTGCTCCATAACGTCTTTTTCAACGGCTTCAACGCCAAGGGCCAGAGCCGGGGGGCCATCGGTGACAAGATTGATCCAGAGTAGGTGCATGCTCAGTAGAGGGGTCTCTCGCCATATAAGCATAGCTATTAGTACACTAAAGAGCTCTCCCACATTACAGCTAAGAAGAAAACCTACGACTTTACGGATATTGGCATAGATGCCTCGGCCTTCTTCCACAGCTTCCACGATGGTGGCGAAGTTATCATCGGTGAGGGTCATATCGGCGGCGTTTTTTGCTACGTCGGTACCGGTGATCCCCATGGCACATCCAATATCAGCAGCCTTAAGGGCCGGTGCGTCATTTACCCCATCGCCCGTCATAGCTACAATCTCACCAAGATTTTGCCAGGCTTTGACTATGCGAATTTTATTTTCCGGGGAAACCCGGGCATAAACTGAAATCTTTCTAATATGATCGATCAGCTCTTGGTCGCTAAGAAGGTCAAGTTCTGCGCCGGTTATGGCCTCGTCGCCCTGGTTAAATATCCCCAGCTCTTTGGCAATGGCCTTGGCAGTAAGAATATGATCTCCTGTAATCATTACAGGCTTGATGCCGGCATGTTTGCAGCGTTTTACGGCTTCTTTGGCCTCTTCTCTTGGCGGGTCAATCATACCAAAAAGAGCAATAAGTTCTAAGTCTTTTTCAATTTCAGCAGGAGTGATTTGCTGGGGAAGTTCTTCTAGATATTTGATACCCAGAGCCAATACTCTAAGGGCCTTGGTGCTCATATTTTCACTGATGGAATTGGCATGGGTAAGACTAGTCTTAACACAAAGGTTCTCAAGAACGTCGAAGGCACCCTTGGTGATAACAAGATAGCCCTCATCAATTTTATGGATGGTGCTCATAAGTTTTCGCTCGGAGTCAAAGGGAAGTTCATAGACTCTGGGAAATTCCTTCTCTAACTGCTCCTTTGATTTGCCCTTAAGAAGAGCTGCATAGATCAGGGCCGTTTCTGTAGGATCTCCAATGTGGAACACTTCTTCTTCTTCAATTCGGATGGTGCCATTACTACAAAGGGTAGCAAAACCCAAAGCGTCCTTTAGTTCGTCGGAAATTTTATCCTTTAAGAGTTCTTCTTGGTGGCTTCTTGCATAACCTTCAATTAAGGTCATTTGATTCATGGTCAGGGTACCGGTTTTATCACTGCAGATAACCGATGCACTGCCCAGGGTTTCTACCGCTGGAAGTTTTCTTATAATGGCGTTTTTCTTAACCATGCGCTGAATCCCTAGGGAAAGCACGATGGTCACAACGGCAGGCAATCCCTCGGGTATTACGGAAACGGCTAAGGACACCGAAGTCATAAAGATTACCATGGGAGGAATTTTATCAATAATACCTACAATAAATACCAGCCCACAGGCTGCCAGGGCAATAAATCCCAGATTTGTACCCAGTTTGGAAAGCTTATGCTGCAGAGGTGTTTGGGCATCCTCTTCATTATCCAGAAGCTGGGCTATTTTTCCAATTTGTGTATCCATGCCTGTTTCGGTGACTAGGGCTTTTGATGTGCCGTAGCTAATGGGGCATCCAGAATAAACCATGTTGACCCGGTCTCCCAGGGGAGCGCCTTCACCAACTTGGGCCTGGGCATTTTTGTCCACGGGCACTGATTCACCGGTTAAAGCCGATTCGTCACTTTTAAGGCTGCTGCTTTCAATAAGTCTAGCATCGGCAGGAACAAAGTCACCGGCCTCTAGGTGGATCACGTCACCGGGCACCAGCAGAGCACTGTCAAGGACTTGCTCTATTCCATCACGATAAACTCTAGCCTTTAACGAGGTAAGGCTCTTTAAGGCTTCCAGGGCCTTTTCGGCCTTGGCTTCTTGTAAAGTACCCATGAGGGCATTTAGTATGACGATAAGAAGTATGAGAAGAGGTTCGGCGAAACCCTTGGTCTCTCCTTCGTAAACAGCGATGGCAAAAGATACAAGGGCAGCAATTAGTAGTATGACAATCATCATATCTTTAAACTGATCTATAAACCGGGCAAAGTTTGTTTTTCTCTTTTTTTCTTTAAGCTCGTTGGGACCGTGGTTTTTAAGTCTTTCATCGGCTTCTATACGGGATAGCCCACCTGGTGAGGCGGAAAGTTCAGTGTATAAGAGCTCGATTTTTGAACTATGGGGTATTAATTTCATTTACTCTCCTTTTATAATCTACATGGTATAATGAATGGACTAATTATATCATAAAATAGCAAAAACTATAAGGAGTGCCTATGCAAGATCCTTTTTCAGAACTTATGCAATTTAACCTAGGAGTGCCGGCTGAAAAAAGCAAAGAAATCTATGTAGAGGACGTTCGAAATTTTCTTATCCAGCAGCAGATTTTTAATGGAGCTATGAAAGAAATTCGAACGAAACTTGAAATACTCGATGAAGAATTTCGTGTGCTTTTTGACCACAACCCCATTCATCATCTAGAGTATCGTTTAAAATCCCCACGGAGCATTATTGAAAAATTAAGGCGCTACGATTTGCCCCTTACCTTGGATTCCATTAAAGACAATCTTTACGATGTGGCGGGTATAAGAGTAATTTGTCACTATGTAGAGGATATATATCTTCTAAGAAAGCTTCTTCTTCAGCAAGATGATCTTAATCTTGTTCGGGAAAGAGACTATATCGCTGAGCCCAAGGCCAATGGATACCGCAGTCTGCATCTTATTGTGGAGGTTCCGGTTTATTTGTCAGAAAAAACCACCAAGATGTCGGTTGAAATTCAGCTGCGTACCGTGGCCATGGACTTTTGGGCCAGTCTTGAACATGAGATCAACTATAAGAGCAGCGGGGATATTCCCGATGAGATCCGGTATCGCTTAAAACTCTGTGCCGAAGATATATATCGCAATGAAGAAGAAATGCAGCGGATTCATAGAGAGGTTATGGAGAACTATTTGGAAAGAAAAACTTCTGAAGCCGGTAAATAGAGACTGCGAAATAAAAAGAATCATTATAGGATTCAAGCGGATTTAATGTTAAAAGGGGCTGTTCCACCATGATTGAAAAAGAGCCCCTGACTTAAC
>JAAYGQ010000096.1 GCA_012727635.1 Tissierellia bacterium
CTTGTATAATCCCTTCTTGCATAAAGAATTCGATAAATACTAACATAGATGTCATCCACTTTATAAAAAATTATGTATTTACCACTGATCAAAAATCTATAATCAGTGGCTATATCTATTTTTGAAGATAACTCAATACCCATATAAGGAAAATCTTTTAATTTCTCATAGCTTTCAGCAATTTTTATAAGTGTATTCTCTGCAGCATTTGGGCTATCTAATTCTTCGGTAATATATTCTTTTATTTCCAGCAGGTCCTTTCTTGCTAGAGGGTTTATTCTTAACTTGTGCATAGGCTATATTCCTAAATCCTGGCGAACTTCTTCCTCAGATAGCCATTCATCACCAGTTACTATTGCCTTTTCTGCTTCCATTAGTTTGGATAATAACTTTATAGTAGCCTGGCTTTTTTGGTATTCTTTTATATCTAATATTACATATTTTCCCCTACCGTTTTTAGTCAAAAATACAGGCTCTCCAACCTCTATATCTTTTAAAACTTCATTATAGCTTCTCAAATCTGAGACCGGCTTGATGTTTGGCATAAAATCAACTCCTTTGTTGATATTATTATAGCCTTATTTTACTTAAAATACAACTACAAATTATACTGCAAAATTTAAATCCCTGCCGGAATAATCTCATCAATAAAGTACTCCCTTTTAGGTTTGGCTAAACCGGTAAACTGCTTATGAATTTCCCATTGATCTAAAAGTTCACCAATGGGCATGAGCCATACATCGCCCTCTGGCCTATGAAGCTGGGTCACCCCGCAATAAAGAAGTCGAGCAAACAATTCTTCATCACTTACTCGACCACCTCGTTTTTTGAGTTTTTGTCCTCAGACTCTATATTCCTCTTAGCCCCTTTAAACATAGCTTCCATAATGGCATCCTTATAGGTAGCCAGCTCAAAAGGTGAAGTTAAAAGTTCCACGTCTTCTTCGGTTAATGGCTTCTTCTTTTCACCCTTTAAGCGATTATCTATTAAGACACTTTGATTTGCTAAAAGGGTAATCAGCCAAACTATCTCATCGAGGACCATTTCAAAGTTTTCTGCTTGCATCAGCTTTTCACCCAGGTTTTCTAGCCCCCCATAGCGTTTGGCTATTTCCTTAGTAGCCTTTGTGGTTAAAATAAGGCGATATTCTTCTCCGCCTATTGTTATAATCGTGCTTCTTTCTTCATCCATCTGTTTTCCCTCCTATGGTGTAGCCGTAAAGGTAGGTTCGTAAACTTCTGTAAACCAACCTGTAATTGTACTAGCTTCTACCCCTGTATCATCCTCATTAACTTCAGCCTTCCATGGATGATTACCTTGACCATCAAGCTTATTCCTTCTCATAACTGTCCCTTCAATGGTAGGTGTTTGGAAGGTAATACTATCTCCTTTAGTCTGAAGATTAGTTTCCGGGATACCGAATTTAACCCTAAAGAGCCAGAAGTAGCGGTACTTACCATTAGCTTTTTTAGCCCTAAAACCAATAGCAACAGGTTCACCACCATCTTCACTAGATGAAATTAAAACCTTATTATCATCAAGTTTTGCTCCTGTTAAATCTTCCGCAGCAGATGCTCCTATATCATCAATGCCTAGGGAAAGCTTTCCGCTTTTAAATTCTATAACTACTTCTGCTGCTCCATCGTCTGCATAAAGGACAGCTTCAGCAAGCTCTACCGATAAATCTGCTTTTATGGCTTTAGCCAGTTGTATTGGTGTTTCATAGGTTTCCTCACCATTTGAGCCTTTTGTTATTTTTGCATAATATAATTTATCAAGTCCGATTGTAGCCATTTCATATAACCTCCATTTCGTATTCCTTCATTACATCAATGGCATAATGATGGTATTTGGTATCTTCTTCAAATCCGATATATCTTCTTCCAGTAATAGAAAAACCAGCTTTTAATAATAGATTTGTTAGCTGGTTTCTTAAAGCTATATAGTTTCCCTTAGTAAATAGAGAAAGCCTGACTTCCTCAGTCTGAGCATTAGGAAGACTGTCTGCAAAATGCTCTAGCCTATCTAAGAGAGGTGTAATTACTAAATACTCATCAGGGGAAGCATCACTAAAGCTTCCAGTTTCAATGGGAAGTCCAATGCCTTCTAAAGAAGAGTTTAGTTCACTTAAAATATTCATAGCCCTTTAATCTCCTCCTCCAGTTTTTCTTTCATAGCTTCAATGCACTCTTTCTTACCAGCAGACTTAGCTGGCTTTAAAAATGGTTTAGGACTTTGACCAGATTTGCCGTATTCTAAGATATAAGCTATTTTGGCATTACTGTCACCATCACTTCTTGGCTCTGAAAAACCTACTTTAACATTGTAATTACCCCTTCTGTCCATAAGGGCCGGCGATACCCCTAAGGCCCCAAGCAGCTCACCGGTAGATCGGCTAAGGTATTTGCCACCCTTACCTATAACGCCCTGTAAATTTCTCTTAACCCTTTTGGCCATAACCTCCCCACCAGCATCCAGCACCTTTGGAAGTATCTCATCAGTTTTATCATTTAGTTTTGAAACCTTTAATAAAAAGTCCTCTGGTATTTTAAAGCTTGCCTTAGCCACTTGAAGCCACCACCTTTTTAGCAAGTACCTCAAGATACATTTTCCTGTTCCTTATATCTCTAACACTTGTTATTTCATACCTGCCATCTTTACAAGCTATTAGCATTTCTGTAGTTACCTCAAGATTAGGGATTCTACGAAAGCGAAAGAGTGCTGTTGCTTCAGAAAATATTGCCCTATTAGCCCATATTTCACTGGCAAAGCGATCCTCTTTATAGGCTCTAACTGAAGCAACAATA
>JAAYGQ010000097.1 GCA_012727635.1 Tissierellia bacterium
ATCAGCAATAAGCAAGATATAGATATTTACTTTGCAGATCCTGGAACCCCTTCCCAAAGAGGGCTAAATGAGCATTCTAACGGTCTTTTAAGAAAAAGTGGACTGCCAAAAGAAATGGACTTCACTTTCGTATCCCAAGAGTATATTTCTGAGGTTGTACTCAGACGGAACAATATACCAAGAAAATCTCTGGATTATAAAACACCGATTGAGTGTCTCCTAGAACATGTCGACCAAAACGGCGATAGAAAATAACTTGTCTCGCTTAATTTGACAAATGGATGGATTAACACTTAACTTTTCACTTGATATGTAAAAATGAAGTAAAAACCATCAAAGTAAATTATTACTTTCTAAGCAGTGTGGCTGATTATAATGTGAATTATTTCTCTATAATAAAGGAGATTCATAATGGAATCTAAAAAAATAAAAGATCATAAGTTTAAGATACCTCATACCTATGTACTAATATTTGTATTGGCTTTACTAACCGCACTGGCAACCTATATAATTCCTGCTGGGCAATATCAAAGAGTTGAAGATCCAGCTTCAGGAAGAGTTATTGTAGATGCAGGTTCATTTGAGTATATTGATAGAACACCAGTTACTCCCTTCGGTGTTATGCGGGCTATTCCTCAAGGTATGTCCGAAGCAGCCTCTATTATATTTTTAATCTTTATCGTAGGGGGCGCCTTTGGAATAATTAATGGAACTGGTGCAATAGTTGCAGGATTGGGAAATATTTTAGTCAAATGGGGTGGCAATGCAAAAATAATAATTCCCCTTGTTATGATTGTGTTTTCCTTAGGAGGCGCCACCTTTGGAATGGCAGAGTCTACCTTGATATTTATTCCAATGGCTATTGTAATTGCTAAAGGGATGGGACTAGACTCTATTGTTGCTATGGCCATGGTGTATGTAGGAGCGAATATTGGTTTTGCAGGCGGTGCTATGAATCCTTGGACAGTAGGGGTAGCACAGACAATTGCAGGTCTACCATTATTTTCAGGAATGGGCTTTAGAATCATAGGGCAAATAGTATTTTTAATTGCTTCAATATGGTATGTACTGGCATATAGTAAGAAAATAAAAGCTGATCCAACGAAAAGCCCATTATACAGTTTAGAAGATCATGGAAACGTAGATACCCAAGTATTACCTGAATTTACTACAAGACACAAATTGGTTTTGTTAGTAATTCTTGCGGGATTTGGATTTATTATTTGGGGTACGCTTAAAGGAAAGAGTACTACAACAGATTTAACTGCCATATTTTTAACCATGGGAATTATTTCTGGATTTGTTGGCGGTAGCAATGCTGATAGAATCGCTAGCGATTTTGTAGATGGTGCCAAATCACTTACTTTTGGAGCATTGATAGTTGGACTTGCAAGAGCTATTTCTGTAATACTAGTAAGTGGAAATATAATTGACACAGTTATTTTCCATAGTGCATCAGTTCTTTCTGCCTTCCCCCCTGCTATTTCAGCTATTGGAATGTTTTGGCTACAGACATTTATTAACTTCTTTATAAACTCAGGTAGTGGTCAGGCAGCTACAACAATGCCTTTAATGGCTCCTATCGGTGATTTAGTTGGAATTTCAAGACAAACTGTAGTTTTAGCTTTCCAATATGGAGATGGATTCTCTAATTCATTATTCCCAACCGCTGGAGCTATGATGGCTGGTTTGGCTCTCGCTAAGATACCTTATGAAAAATGGTTCAAGTGGCTACTTCCTTTGATGGGAGTATGGATGGTTATTGGATCTGTTTTGATAGCAATAAGTGTATTAATAAATTATGGCCCATTTTAAATTATTAGATTGAAATATGCTAAGGAGGTGAAAACTTGGAATATATTAAAGATAAAAATTTGCTTGAATTAACAAGAAGCATCGAGAAGGATCTAATCAATATGAGAAGAGATTTTCATATGCATCCTGAACTAGGTATGGAAGAATTTAGGACTTCGAAAATCATTGGTGACTTCTTAGAGAACCTCGGAATAAAGGTACAAAGAAATGTTGCGAATACTGGCGTAGTCGGCATATTGGAAGGTGAAATGAAAGGGCGAACCATTGCTCTTAGAGCTGATATGGATGCACTTCCAATGGATGATCTGAAAAACGTACCTTATATTTCTACAATACCGGGAAAAATGCATGCCTGTGGTCATGACGCACATACTAGTATGCTTCTATGGTCCGCTATGCTTTTATCAAAGATGAAAGATAAACTAAGAGGCAAGGTAATATTTATCTTTCAACCTGCTGAGGAAACAGTAGGTGGCGCAGAACCAATGATAAGAGAAGGTGTTTTAAAAAATAATAACGTAGACGCTATCTTTGGCCTACATATGGCTCCTGATATTGATACAGGTAAAATTGGAGTTCGTTATGGCACTGCAAATGCATCGGCCAATACATTTGAGATTGAAATTATTGGAAAATCTACTCACGGAGCAACTCCACATTTAG
>JAAYGQ010000098.1 GCA_012727635.1 Tissierellia bacterium
ATGCTCAGCGGAACGAAACTCAATCTTTTCGTCTTCTATATAAATGTAAATCCAATTATCCGATTGCCCCTCTATGACAATAGAATCATAACCGCAAGAACGCAGAAAGGCACCAAAGAACCCGTTAGCCTGGCTTTGAGTAATGCCACCAGTCATCGCTCCCTTGGTTACAAGCCCAAAACATCCGGAACCTATCCCCGGCGTCCCGGATAATGGCCCAGCCGACAAAACGATCTTATTTCCCGGTTCATTCCATTGAACATCAGGGCTTACTTCACTGGTGACAATTCTTACGCCCATGCCAGTACCGCCGATCCATTCGTACGCTAACTCCTCTGTGATTGGTTCAACCTTTGCCACATGCCTCTGTACATCCAACCTCAATAAATTACCAGTGTATCCACACATGATAAAACTACACACCCCCAAATTTTGAATACTTAATTCGTATGGATATACGACCATAAAACATCGGGCTACCAGTTTTAGAAAGCTACTCCAAGTAGAACGGTCTATAGAAAAAAGTCACAATTTCCACTATGCTTAACAATCTCGTTAATACCAGTAGCGGTGTAAACCTTTTTTGAAATAGTTCCGTTGCAGAATCTATCATAAGCTGATGCATATTGCTCTTACTATTATTAATATTTGTCAGCCCAGTAATCTATAGAACGGTCTAGAATTTATTATAAAAAATAACATAACTAATTTTTTATGTCAAGATAAATTTTTTAGTAGTGTCCGGTATTAAAAAAGCAAAACCCTCATTGGCGGACAAAGTAGTAGCCGTGGCTCATAAGTGGATTTGCCGGGGATACAGAGTGGCCCAGGTAGTTCGCATTGTGGGGGTCAGCCGTTCTTGTTATTACTACCACATTAGATACCGGCGCCAGAGGGTGAACTTTGGAGGCAGGTCCATACAGGGGTATTCCTGGAATAGTAGGGGCCGGCGCATAAGTGATGAACAGATTAAAGAGTGGCTGTGTGAAGCCATTCAGGGGAACTGTTATAATTACGGCTACGTTAAACTGAGAGTATGGTTAAGGCGGGTTTATGAGCTTGTTATCAATAAAAAGAAAGTATATCGCCTGTGCAAGGAGCTTGAGTTATTAAAGTCCCAGCGGCGGGTGAAAAGCAGACATCCCCGGCGGCTGGCCAAGAAACGCGAAATTACTGCGCCTAACCAGCTTTGGGAGATTGATGTCAAGTATGGCTACATAGCTGGAGAGGATCGCTTTTTCTTTATCATGAGTATTTTGGATGTCTATGACCGGATGGTTCTCGATTATCATACAGGGTTAAGTTGTGCTGCTGCGATGCTGCTTATATTTTATCCAGGGCTTTTGCATGCGTTCCCCTGAAGGGAAAGTGGTAGTACGTACAGATAACGGCCCTCAGTTTATCAGCATGGCTTTTGAAACGGCTTGTGAGAGGCTCTCGGTGGAGCTTGGTGACAGCCAAAGATAGTTTTTACTTTATTTTTCTGGAACGAGGAAATTTACCCGCTAAGTATTGACACAGTGGGAGTAAAATTTTTTTCTTGACAAGCTGTTCTGAGTGCAATAATGTATTATTAGAACGTTCTATAGAATAAAATAGGCTTAACTTGTGCTAATAATTTTATTATGTACATGATGGCTTTGCTTTTCAGCAAATAGAAAAATGTAAAAATCATCTAAAATTGCGTGTTTCCTTTTTGCAGACAATCTGGATCCATTTGTAACTTATTGGTAGATGGGGGATTAATTTTTATTCCTTTAGCTTGTGCCTTGAAACAGCAGAGTAATATAACTTCTTGGATGTCTTGGGAGAAATGGCAGAACACATATTATGCTACCTTGGTAATCAAGGAGATGGTTACATGAAGAAAATTGTCGGATTTGTAGGGAGTCCCAGAATAGGCGGTAATACAGAGGCTTTGGTGGAAAAAGTATTGACAGGAGCCATGGCGGCTGGAGCAGAAACAGAACTGTATCGCCTCAATGAATTAAATATCAAGGGTTGTCAGGGTTGCAATCACTGTCAGGAACATGGTTACTGCTGCCAGAAAGACGATATGACGTTATTATATGAGCAACTGAAAACTGCGGATGGTTTCGTACTGGGTTCACCTATTTATATGGGATATTTTTCAGCCCAGACCAAGTTGTTTCTCGACCGGATGTATGCCTTTTTAAAAGTGGGGCTAAGTTGTCACCTTCCACCGGGAAAGCGGTGTGTACTGGTTTACTCTCAGGGTAGGGGGGATAATGTTGCCCTGGTAGAGAATCTTGCCCGATGGTTTGAATCCAGATTGGGGGTTCATGTCAAGGGAATAGTAGGAGGTAACAATATGAATGAACTTGGGGCGGTTAGGCAGCGTAAAGAATTATTGGAAACTGCTTATCATCTGGGAAAAGAATTGGTTGTTTGAGGATACATTTAGCTAAGTTTAGTTTAAATTTTAATTACGGGAGGGGGTAAAAAAGGATGTAAGATAGTCATTAATATATTGACCGGTCTAGATGTATAAAAAATTTTTAGGAGGTTTTCGTTGTGACTAAAAAGGCAAGCAGATATAGTATTCCAATATTGCTAGTTATATTTGGTATGGCAAATTGTCAAGCTTACCATTTTCTTAGCGCAGCTGCTCTGGGGGGTATAAGGCTTGCTCCCGAATTCGCGGATGTAAGTGATACCATGATACAACAAATTATTTCCTTGCCTTCGTTATTTGTAGTACCCGGAGCCATCTTATTACCAATCATGACTAGATATATTTCCAAAAAGAAGCTATCTTTAATTGGCGCCATGCTTCAGTTTTTAACCGGGATATCACCTGCATTTACTTCAAATATGACTCTTATTCTAGTTGGGAGAGCGATCGGTGGCTTTTGCATGGGCTTTATGACACCGATTGCTATGAGCCTAATATATGAAGAATTTACAGATGATGCGAAGAAAAATGTTACAGCCTGGTTCAATATGGCTGGGCCTCTGATTACCGGGGTATTGTTACAACAGTTAAACGGTTTTTTGGCCAGCCAGCATTGGCGTTATGTTTTCTTCTCGTATGGGGTATTCCTGGTTGTATTTCTCTTAAACCTCTTCTTCATGGAAGATAAAGGGGTAGAAAGGGCCGAAGTTACAGGTGGCCCGACTTTTGTGCTTTCAGGTCTGGTAATACTGTTTGGGGCATTGAGTGGAATTAACCAGCTGCTAACTAGAGTTCATGTAAATAACCTTTCTATGGTGGTTACCCTTGAGGGAACGGGCAACCAGGTTATTGTTGGCACATCGATGTCAATGATGACATTAGGCAGCGTTGTGATGGGTTTCTTCTTTGCCGCGCTATCTAAAAAATTAAAAGGTGCTACTAGAAGCCTTGCCACGTTGTTAATGGGCCTCGGTTTATTGACTGTATTTTATGGATATAATACGAATATAGCTCCTGTTGTAGGCGCCTTTATACTGGGCTCCGGAGTAGTTCTGAATATGAGTGCCAATATGCTTAGTTTGTCGGCGCATGTGCCAGCTACCGCCTTAACTGGCGCCATGGTTACCTATCATTTATTTTATAACGTAGGGCAGTATATTTCACCGGTAATAATTAACAACCTTGCACCTATATTCGTCGGTGAAACAATAAGAGGAAGGTTTTTATTTGGTGGGGTAGTATGCATAATTTTAGCAGTAATTTATGCTGCAATTAAAAACCTTGATAAGAAGACATACGAAAAAGAAGAGGAAGTTGCCCAATCATCAGCATAATTGGGCTTAACTAATTTTGTGTCGTTTATGAAAAGGGGTTGTCCCAAAAGTTGGTAAGGAAAGCCCCTTAGTAGTGTCCGGTATACTGGTGTAAATTCAGGTGGCGAGTGGAGAGGGTTTAGCAGGAAAGGCCACCGTTCCTCTGGTAATGAGATAGTGTTGAAAAAAATCTAAAACCGGAGGTAGAACGATGGCCCAATATAAGATTACCATAGACGCAGAAGAATTGCAGTACCTTTTTAGCCAGGATCAGGGGATGGCCAAGCTGTTGGAGAAAGTGCTCAATGAGGTTTTGA
>JAAYGQ010000099.1 GCA_012727635.1 Tissierellia bacterium
CTTCAAAGCGAAAAAGCCCAATAAGCTGGGTTCGAAGGGCCACTGCACCCAGTGCATAGATAGCTCCCAAAACAAGAGAAACAAACAGGGCGGTGGAAATGTATTCCTGAGCATCCCTGGTTTTTTTTGCACCAACACTTTGCCCCACACCAATTTCTGTTCCCGTGCGAATCATTAGTACAAAGGCCATGGCTAGCCAAGAAATATACCCTACGGCAGCAGTTGCTGCTAAGCTTTGGGTACTGAGCTTACCTAACCAAAACATGTCCATAAGATTGTAGGACATCTGGATTAGTGCCGTCCCCATCAAGGGAAGGGACAAGCGAATTAATTGAGGATAAATCCTTCCCTGGGTCAAATCATTGATTTTCATAAATATATCATACCATAAAAAAGCCCTGTAAATTCCAGGGTTAGTTTACCTATCCTTTGCTGTTTTATTGTAAAACTGTGCTTTTCTATAAAAGGAAAACGAAGCTATGTTTTAACCCGTTTCTTGGCCTTCCCGCTCACTGCTCGATTACATATAGATTATTTATAGGGCTTCTGCTCCAGCATAAGCAATGGCTTCTAGAGCCAGGGCTAAGGTCGGATCCACAACCGGTGCATTAATGCTATTGAAGGAAAAGTAGATAGGTAACTCGGTACAGGCTAGTATAAAAAGCTCTGCCCCTTTTTTTATTTCGTTATCTAAGAAGCCCTTCATTCTATCCAGGTGCTCATGTATGTTGCCCGCTTTAACATCATAGATCACTTCCATTAGCAAGTCTTTATCCTCTTGCTCTGGCTCAATACATAAAATCGACCTTTTTTCACATTTGTTTTGATATAGAGCCGTTTTATACGTTCCCTTGGTTGCAAGAAGGGATATCTTCTTTGCTCCCTGTCTTTCTACCTCGTTTAAAGCAGCATCAATGATGCTAAGAAAGGGCACATCCACTTGCTTTTCCAAATCTTCAAGATAATAGTGGGCTGTATTGCAAGCTATGATCAGCACCTGGGCTCCGGCAGCCGCTAGTCTCTTAGCACTTTTTGCCATTTCGGGAAGGGCGCTGTCGCCACCCTCTAGGATGGCCCTGGTGCGATCTGGAATATTAGTATTGCAATCGGTTATTACATGAAGATGTTCCCGGTCACTAGCGACTTTTGTATTGAGAATAATTTTTTCCTGCAAATCCACCGAGGCTAGAGGTCCCATGCCTCCTAAAATCCCAATGATTTTACTCATTCCAATACTCCCTTAAGCTATGAACCTCTTCACCCTTTCGGTTAACCATCGCTTCGGCGTGATAAAGGGCGCTATAAATCGATTCCTCTACCGCCTCTATAGCGGCAACAAATACTTTTTCAATATGCTCCTCGTGGAGATAACTTCTTTTTTGAAAGGCTTCCTTTGGAAAGTGAGAAATTCTTTGCGCTGTACTAAAGGCGAGAGCAATATCTCCACTGCCATTGCCCATCACCGAGCCGGTTCTTCCTAAAGAAATCGCACTGCGCCTAGCAAGCCTCTTTAGCTGCCGTGAAGATAAAGGAAGGTCTGTAGCAATGATCATGATAATAGAACCCTTATCCCCTCCAAAGGCGTCGATAGACTTAGGAACTATCTTTTCTCCCTCTATCACAAGCCTTCCAGGTCCTCCAAAATTTGATAGAACCATGGCACCTATAAAGTAGTCTTTTTCTTCTAAGGAAAGAACCCTTGAAGAGCTGCCTATGCCGCCCTTAAGACCAAAACAAACCATTCCTCTGCCTGCTCCCACTGCCCCTTCTTCAAAGTCTTCGGTGGCACTGTCTAGGGCATAAAAGACATCTTCTTCTTTGACATGAAGTCCTCTTATGTCGTTGATTTCTCCGTCATTGCACTCAGTGACTACACAATTAACGGTCCCTGTGGTATTTCCAATTTCAGGGTTTTGTTGGAGCATATATTTGGTTAGAGCATTCAGAGCCGTTCCAACACTTAAAGTGTTTGTCATTAGGATGGGGGTTTCCAGAGTACCCAGCTCTTCAATCTGAATAAGTCCAGCGCTTTTTCCAAAGCCATTTAAAATACTTAGGCCGGCTTCGAGCTTATCTCTAAAGAGACTTCCCTCGGCGGGAATAATAGCCGTTACACCGGTTTGAATTATTCCATCACTAAGAGTTTTATGACCCACCTTAATGCCGGGAACATCACAAATGTTATTTTTACTGCCCTTAGGCAGTGTTCCAAGTTTTCTATTTAGACCCATTTTGTACCTCATTATTTTTATTCATCATAGCACTGAAAGAAGATAAAAAGAAGAGGTCTGAAGATATTTCTTCAGACCTCTTCAAAGAGTTTTACTTATCTTCGTTTTTTTCGAAGAAGAAATGAACCACTGCCAAGAAGAACGAGCCCAGTAAAGAGAAGTAGGCCTAGAGAACTTTCTCCTGTGGAAGGAAGTTTTTCTAGAGGTTTAGTGTAGATATTTCTAACCACTAAGCCCTTTTCTTCTTTTTTATAATCCTTAGGAACGAAGTCTTTTCCGTCTTTATCTACTTCCCTCACAGTGAAACTGTAAAGGTTTCCTTCAAGATCAGTTTTGTCGATTTCCTTCCATAGAGCCTCGCCGCCTTTGACTTTGAGTATCTCAGCTTGGGGAACTTCTTCAAGCTCTCCACCCTCAGTACTACGATAGAGTTTAAACCAAATGTCCGGTGTCTGTTTTGGAGCATCTATCCATATTTTCTGGCCCTTGACATCGATTTTTTGTACTATAAAAGTGTTTGTGATGGTATCGCCCTCCTTGGTAACTTCATAAACTCTACCATCAACGGTGTATTTGCCATCAACAGCATCCTTTTCTTCTACCGTATAGATATAGGTGAAGCCCTCAGGGCTATGCTTATCAAGACCTTTCCATAAATATTGTAGATAGCGGGAGCCTCCCGTTGCAACCTGGCTTGTAGCTGCGGTAGCCATAACCAGCTGTTTTCTGCCACCGAGGCTGCGGTAAAGGAGCATCTCTACGTCAATGTGATCGCTCTTAGGACCGTTTACCCAAACCTTTTTTGCTTTTACTTCAACCAGATTCGGATCCACACCCGTCTCTTCATCAATACTGTGCCTATTCTCCACAGCAATTGCTGCTTCGGGGTTTTCCATAGAGAGATCTACGCTGCTTTCGCTCAGGAAAGCCTCATAGCCTTGAGAATTGGTTTCCACCAGGTTGTAGCTACCATAGTAAAGGTTGCTAAAGACTTTTTCTTGGCCAGCAAAAAGTTCAAATTCTTCTTCAAAGCCATAGGGCCCTGTCAGTGTAAAGCTAAACTTCACTTGGTCAGCAGTTCCTCCAAAAAGTCCAGGAGCATAGAGTTGCTCAAGTAGTTTTTTACCAACAGTAAGTTTCGCTTTCTTCTCACTACCAAAGATTACGCGGTTAATGATTTCGCCGTCTAAATCTTCACCAAGAACCCAATTCTGATTAAGAAGATTGTCTTCTTTAAAGCTCTCTTTTACGTAGAACCTGTATAGATTTCCCTTGATATCTGTTGTTTCAAGATTTTCCCAAGTAGCAAGCTTATTTTCTTCATCTACTTCTTTTTCTAGAGCTCCAGGTACTTTTTCATCAAGGGAGTCGGCTTTTCTGTAAAGATCAAAAATCATTACGGGCCTGGTGACATTTTCATCACCCTCCCAGACTTTTTCCACACTGTAAATTCCATCACTAGGAATTTCATAGATGTTGGTTACAGTATTTCCGTTGTAGCTGGCCCTGTAGTTGTCCGGTATGGAGGATTCAAGGAAGCTGTAGATATACTCATTCCCCTCTTCATCGGTTTTTGCTAGACCCGTCCAGGTATATCCTGGTCCAACCATCTCTACTGGATCTCCGACTTTTTCATCTTCTTCATTTGAGCCATCTATATTCCTATAAAGCTGGAATTTTACATCGGTTACGGGTGCTGTTCCACCTTGCCATATTTTGACTGCATTAAAGCTTGCATTCATAGGGCTGACGTAGGTGTTGGTTACGGTCAAACCATCTTCAGAAAAAGACTTCTCATAATTGTCTACACTTTCTTCATCAACACTGTAGGTGTAAAGATTGCCTTCGTCATCCTTCTCGGGTAGTTCAGGCCAAGTAAAGGACCATTTTCCATCCTCATCTTCTTCAATCACCTCGCTACCAATTGGGAAGCCGTCTCTTAAAAGGATTAGTGTAATATCTTTTGGACGAGCATTTTCGCCATTGACCCATTTTTTGGTAGCCGTGACATCAATAACGCTACGCTGCCACTGGGCAACAAAAGTATTTGCGCTGTAATCTTCTGCGCCAACACCTTCATTGTCAACTAAATACTCTTCCCCAGCTTGACGAAGGGTCCCTTGAATCATCCAGCCAGTAAATTCATAACCTAATCGGCTGAAACCCAACTCCGTGTCATTATGGGTTTTTATAACATGCTTGGAATTGATAGCTACGTCATAGGTTTTTTCGCTTCCAAGACCATCGCCGGCATTGTAAATGATTTTCGTTTGAACAAGAGGGTCTGCGAAAATTGGTGTAAAGGTTTTATTTGAATTCATAAGAATATTCTCGCCGGCATAGTAAACCCGACCGGAGCTATCCCCCTCCAGTAGCCATCCTACAAAAAGTTTTCCTTCATGGTTTCCAGGAAAATCCTTTATAACAGCTCGAGATCTTGAGGTGTATTCATTCTTATCGGTGTCTAAGATTAAATCTCCATCTTTATCTTTATAAAGAGCCTGATAGGTTTCTCCTGTAAGAATAGGATACAAATCCATATCCATCAATACTTTCTCTTCATCTAGAATAAAGTGGATAAATCTATTTCCATCTTTTCTATACCATCCTTTAAAACCAGTTGGTACAGTATATCCTGAAAGATCAGCCTCTGTAATTGTATCGCCATGGCTCACTTTAAAGGTTCCTAGCTCACTTCCCTCGATACCATCGTAGTATCGAACAGTATGCTTTTTAGGAATCCATTTGCCGTGGAGATTTATATTGTGAGCTGGCATTTTCTCTGTCCCAAAGTTAAATAAATCAGTAAAGGCAGGATCTTTATACCAACCCATGAATTCATAAACTAGACCGCTAACGGTTTTCTCATCTCCTACTTTTAATTCTGTAGGAACAGAACCAGCCAGTGATCCTTCAAAAAATATAAGCTTTGCTGGCACGTTATGGTCATTACTGTAGGTTTCAAAGTTAAGTTGATATTGATTTCTTAAATAAAATGTTTTTACTTCCCATTTTTTAGAAGAATCGTTGTACTTATAAGAATCCGACTCTTCACCAGAACTAGTAACATACTTCCAAGTAAAACCGATCAGCACACGACCACCAATAAAGGTGCTGTCGCTGCCGTTCCCCTTAAAATCAACATTCTTTATAAACAAATTGCTAGGGCTTGCAATCTCCATAAAGATTGTACGCATATTAGAAGTCCCTGAAATAACACCATAGAAAGTAAGATCCTGGGTAGGCATCAGAGGCCATGTAATATTCATAACCCCATCATCATCGTCTTCAAACCAGCTATAGACATCATTTGGAGAGGCACTGGCTTGGTTCCACCAAGTTTCGGTTTTAGCCCCGTGCTTGACTTGCTGTGTTAGTATATTACTCCAACCACCTCCCGATGGTTTTCTAAACCTTAGTTGATAGGTGTCTCTAGAATAATAAACTCTTACAATGGTTGAACCATCTCCTTCTATATTGACGTTTTCAGCATTATTAAAGGTAAAATGGCTAATGGCCCCAGCCGAAGAAGCATCAAGGGTAGTCATGCTTCCTGTAAGACCTGTCTTATTTACGGTCTTTTCATAGGTGTAGCCCGTATCATCGGCATTTTCTAAAAAATAGACTACACTGTACTTGACACTCTTTGGCGTCCAATAGGCAAAGAGCTCAAGGGGCGATATTATTAGACTATAATCATAATAAATACCCGCATCACTGGCTCTCCAGACGTCAAAATCATATCCTGCCTTTGTTGGAACTGGCAAAGTTCCTATGGCATCTCCTTGGTTTACATATCTAGGAAGTACGGGGGATCCCCCGTTGGAATCAAAGGTTACTTTATAACTGGGTTTTGTAACTAAATAAAGTGTGGTGTCTTCGCTGACCGTTGCCGGAAAAGCAAACTCAGTCCCATTTTCTGTTAGACTCCACCATTTAAAGGACAACTCTTCATCATCAATAAAATAAATGACACCATCATCATTGAAGCTTTCTGCCGGTGCCACTTCTTTTGTGGATAAAACTTCTCCGTTATAAACAAAATAAACGCTAAAGCTTTCTTCGTATTTAGCGTAAACTTTTACCACCTTCTGCATTGGAACTTGATTTGCAGGTACATCAACAGGATCACTTTGTCCCAGTTCATTAAAAGAAATTTGCCTTTCTATTGCCCCATCAAGGTAGAACCAGCCAATAAATGATTTGCCTACTGGTTTTACAGGAGATCTGGGTTCTTGAAGAACATCGCCGTCTCTTAGAATCTGCTCCGAAAGCATATCTACTTCATTGTTCGCATCAGCCTCACTAAGGTAGAAGCTAAAACTTTTGGTTGGCTCCACAGGTATAATCATCCTCATAACTGTTGGGGCTTCTGGGGAAGGGAGTAGATCTTTTTCATTGCCATCTTCAACAGTAGGAACATTTAGTGTATCATCGTTATTGTCTATTTCAGTGGTAGTAGTTTCTTGATCCAATTCTTTCACATCGGGAATCTTCAAAGGTTCATCTTGCGTTTTATTCTCATCGAGGTCCTCGGAAAACACATCACCTAAGTTTTCTTTGCCGAGTTCTTCAGCATAAACTAGGGGTGTAAGAGGACTCAATACCAAAATCATCGCCAAGAGGATAGAAAGAAATCTTTTGCTATTCATAATATCTTCTCCTTTTTATGAATGCCTGTAATTGATGATAATTTCTATTTATATTGTGATCTAGAACCTCGTTACTCCGAAACTATAATGTGGATCTCTTTATAGGACTTCGGAGAATTTGTAAGGTAAAGCCTTTTAGGATTGTTCCGTTGTCTACGGATTATGTGGCTTTAATAGCTCTTAGGACCTTTACCTTCCCCTATGTAAAAAAAATCCCACATAAACAGCAAAAATACTTGGGATTTCTCGCTGATGTATGTAGGAAAATTGAACCTTGGATGATGACATTTAATAAATTTTACTTTATAAAGTCTATAATATGTTTTGCGCTCCATTTTGGAGACTTGGCTTTATAAATACCCAAGGTTAATTATAAATATCCTGAAATCTAATAAGGTTTTTTATATCTAACTTAAAGTATAAATAATTACAAATTTACACATTATACGTTAGTTTGTGCTTTGTAAACTACTTTTATTTGCACTTCGTCTACTTTATATTATGACAAATATTAAAAATCTACAAAAACCCTGGCATGGGAACATTTTTTTTACTTGCTTTAGAGAATTTATCTTATAAAAAAACCCGGTTTTATTAGATGAGCTTTCTTCTGATTAATTGCATTTGTTTCTATTAACCCCGAAACCGTAGGTTTTTCCACTCTCCACGATCAAAACGTGCCTTTACTATATACCACCTTACAAATTGATCTACCACCACCGATGCCCAGGCCCCGGTGATGCCATAGCCAAGTACATCAACAAATAAATAGGCAAGACTGACCCGAATCACTAGAAGGCTAACCAAAGTAGCAATAAAGGTAGAAATGGTATCTCCTGCCCCTCTGAGAGCCCCAGCAAGAATCAGTTGGGAGGATTGTATCGGCTGAATGGATGCAATAATCCTTAGAGCTATGGAGGCATTTCTTATAACCACAGGGTCCTTATTATAAAGAGATACCAGTTGAGGTGCAAAGATGAACAGGAGAAGTCCAATCACACTGGCCACCACAGAACCTAATTTTCTGGCGTCACTTCCATAGGAGGCCGCCAGTTCAGGATCTTCTTCACCCAGCGCTCTACCCACTAGTGCCGAGGCAGAGATACCAAAGGCCATTCCCGGATTAAAGCTCAGTCCCAGAATACTGATCGCTATTTGATGTGCTGCGAAAACGGCGGTTCCTAGACCGGCGACAATTTTTGTAAATAGCATAATTCCCACTCTGAGTACAAACTGTTCCATGGATGCCGGTATACCAATTTTCGCAAGATTAGAGAAGATATTCCTTTGTAAAGTAAACCTTTTAAGAGTAAGCTTCACTTTGCTTCTTCCAGAGAGAACATAGCTATACATCATAATAAAAGCTAAAACATTAGATAGAGCCGTTGAAATTCCGGCACCAGTAATTCCCATGGCAGGAAAACCCAGAAGTCCGAAAATAAGTATAGCATTTCCAAATACATTGAGAAGATTGGCAATAATGTTTACCATCATGGGAACCTTGGTTTCTCCCGCACCCCTAAGGGCTGCTGTAAGAGAAAAATTTAAAGATTGGAATAAAAAGCCACTTATAAGTATTCTAAAATAATCGCCTCCGATGGCAAGAACTGCCGGTTCTGCACCAAGAAAGGTCATAAGAGGATCTCTAAAGATCTGTACTATAAAGAAATAGGGAAGGGCAAGACCAAGAAAACTGATCAGAAGCACATGCTTTAATGTATCTTCTATTTTGTCTTCTTCCCCTGAGCCAATATGCCGTGCCACCAGAGCTGTACATCCCACATTCACCGATTGAACCAAAGAAATTCCGATAAAAAGGGGTTGATTGACAATTCCTACGGCCGCCACTGATTGATTGGCTATCAGTTTGCTGGCTACATTGCCCAGCATCATCATATCCACCATACTAAATAAACTTGCTAAGATAAGTTCAAGAAGCACCGGCCAAGCTATTCTTATCACTTCTTTGCGATGAATGGAATGGAGTCTTTCATCGGGTGAAGGTTTTTTGCTTACCATATATAACCTCATTTCAAAAAAAAGTGCAATGCACCCTTTTATGATAGCATACTTATCTCTAAGAATAGTTCTATTTGGCTTAGAAGTTTCTATTCGTCATGAGGGATTCATATATTTACTACTCTACTTAAAGTGCCTCCATAAAGAAATAAGAGGAAGGATAAAATCCTTCCCCAATCTCTAACCATTCATGAAAACAATAAAACCATATAATCAGGAACCCATAGGTTACTTTATAACTTTTCTTGGCTTTTGAGGATATTAAGGGCTACCATTGTCTCTGCGCAGCCTTCCTCTAGGGGATTCATTGCACAATGAGCCTCCTCAAGGTGCTTTAATTCCTTGACCAGAAAAATCAGTGTAATAACAGAAGAAAGACCATCGGCTATGGGTTGAGCATACCAGACCCCTTGGAGTCCAAAAAATCTTGGAAGGAAATAGACAAGAGGGGCAAGTAGAAAGA
>JAAYGQ010000100.1 GCA_012727635.1 Tissierellia bacterium
AAATTGGGGTTGGGATTACTCTGGTGGGCCACTCCGAGCGGAGAAGTTATTATAATGAGACCGATCAGATCGTTGCACAAAAAGTTATAAAAGCATTGGAGCACGGTTTAGAAGTGATTTTGTGTGTCGGTGAACAACTCCAGCAGCGAGAAGCAGGCAAGGCCCAGGAGGTGGTGAAGGAACAGATTTTAGCCGCCCTTAAAGGCCTTACAAGGGAAAATATGGAAGACATTCACATTGCCTATGAACCCGTTTGGGCTATTGGTACTGGTAAGACGGCATCCTCTGAGGATGCCCAGGAAATGAATCAATATATTAGACGTCAGATTGAGGAACTTTTTGGTTTTGAAGTTGCTCAGCAGACATCGATTCTCTATGGCGGCAGTGTCAATCCCAAAAATATCAAGCAGTTGATGGCTATGGAAGACATTGATGGCGCCCTTGTCGGCGGCGCCAGTTTGAATCCTTTGAGCTTTGCCGAACTATTGGAGTACTAAAATGAAAGCAGCATTAATTATTCTTGATGGCCTAGGAATGGCCCCTCCTGGACACAATAACGCAGTATCTGAGGCCAATACACCGGTGCTCGATAGCCTCTTTGTGAAGTACCCCCACAGTCTTCTAAACGCTTCGGGTATGGACGTAGGTCTTCCTCCGGGACAAATGGGCAATTCTGAGGTGGGCCATCTTAATATTGGCGCCGGTAGAATCGTCTATCAAGCCCTCCTTCGTATAACTAGGGATATGGAAGATGGAAGTTTTTTTGAAAGGGAAATTGTCAAAGAAGCTTTCAGTAATGACGTTGGAGGGAAACTTCATTTAATTGGCCTTTTATCTCCTGGCGGAGTCCATTCTCATAGTAAACATTTAAAAGGACTTTTGAAAGAAGCCAAAAGAAAACAAATTAAGGATGTTTACGTCCATGCCTTTTTAGATGGTAGAGACACGCCGCCGGATAGTGGTTTAGAGGATTTGCGAGATCTTCTAGACTTTATGAAAGAAGAAGGACTAGGAAAAATTGCCACTGTAAGTGGTCGCTACTACGCTATGGATAGAGACAATCGCTGGGAGCGTGTACAGAAAGCCTATGACGCTTTGGTTTATGGCAAAGGAGAACTTTTAGAGCCTCTAGAGGGTGTTAAAAAAAGCTATGATAGGGGTATCTGGGATGAATTTGTCGTGCCCTTTGTCAGTGACCCCCAGGGTTTAATTTCCCCTGGAGACAGGGTAATCTTTTTTAATTTTCGCCCCGACCGAGCTAGAGAACTTACACAAGCTCTAACTCAGAAGGGTTTTGAGGGTTTTAGCCATGAAGATCTTAAGCTAAAGTATTATACCATGAGCCAGTATTCTTCAAGTTTTACTGACTTAAAAGTCATCTATCCTCCGGAATCGGTGGAGGATACCCTTGGCTCCATCTTATCGGCCCAGGGAAAAAAACAATATCGCACTGCAGAGACTGAAAAATATCCTCATATTACATTTTTCTTTAACGGCAGTAGAGAAGAACCCTTTCCAGGGGAAGACAGGCTGCTAGTGGCTTCACCGAAGGTAGCAACCTATGATCTTATGCCGGAGATGAGCGCCTATGAGGTAAGTCACGCCCTGGCGGAAAAACTCGAGGAAAACCTCTATGACTTTTATTTGGTAAATTTTGCTAACCCCGATATGGTTGGGCATTCAGGAAATTTTGAAGCTACTAAAAAAGCTGTTGAGGCTGTGGACCGCTGTTTAGGAGAACTTGTACCGATTCTTGAGGAAAAAGGAATGGCCTTTATTGTCACAGCAGACCATGGTAACGCAGAAGAGATGGTCTTGCCATCCAGCGGCGAAGCATCAACCCAACACAGTTTAAACCCCGTTCCCTTCATATTAGGAGGAATGGGAGATGTTACTATTAAAGAGGGGGGCCGGCTGAGCGACCTTGCGCCGACCCTTTTAAAAATACTAGGTATAAAACAACCCGCTGCCATGAGTGGTGAGGCATTAATTTAAGGAGGAAGATATGATTATTCATGAAATTTACGCAAGAGAAATTCTTGATTCCCGGGGCAACCCCACTGTGGAGGTGGAAGTCTTTTTGGAAAACGGCGTTATGGGTAAGGCCCAAGTACCCAGTGGAGCCAGTACAGGCCAATTTGAAGCCGTTGAGCTTAGAGATGGCGGTGAGCGCTATGGTGGTAAAGGCGTTGAAAAGGCTGTAGAAAATGTAAATACTCTTATCGCCGACGCTCTTAGGGGCGAATACGCTATGGATCAGGCTTTTATTGACAAAACTCTTATAGAACTCGATGGCACCCCAAATAAAGGACGTCTAGGGGCCAACGCCACGCTGGGTGTATCCATTGCCGTGGCCAGGGCCGCTGCCGAGAGTTTGGGGATGGGATTCTACCAATATCTAGGTGGTGTTGGAGCCAAAGAGCTTCCTGTACCCATGATGAATATTTTAAATGGTGGTAGCCATGCCGATAACAATGTGGATTTTCAAGAGTATATGATTATGCCTGTTGGTGCTAAGAGCTTTAAAGAAGCCCTAGCCATGGGGGCACAAATTTACCACGAACTCAAAAGTGTACTTATGAAAAGAGGACTGGCTACGGGTGTAGGTGACGAAGGTGGATTTGCGCCAAACCTTTCAAATAATGAAGAGGCTCTAGAGGTCATTGTAGAGGCAATAAAATCCCTGGGGCTTATTCCAGGCGAAGATGTGCTCCTTGCTCTAGATGTGGCTGCCAGTGAGTTCTATAAAGATGGCAAATACAACCTTGCCAGTGAAGGAAGAAGCCTGAGCAGCGATGAGCTTATGGACTATTACGCTGAACTTATTGAAAAATATCCCATCGTCTCCATCGAAGATCCCTTTGACGAGGAAGATTGGGCTGCCTTTAAAAAGATGACCGCTCGATTTGCAAATAAGATTCAGATTGTTGGCGACGATCTTTTTGTAACCAATACCCAGAGGCTGGAACGGGGTATTAAAGAGAAATCCGCCAATTCCATTCTTGTTAAACTAAATCAGATCGGAACCATCAGTGAAACCCTTGAAGCCGTAGAAATGGCCAAAAAGGCTGGTTTTACTACAGTGATAAGCCACAGAAGTGGAGAAACCAGCGACAGCACCATCGCCGATCTTGCCGTAGCTGTCAATAGTGGACAGATTAAAACCGGAGCGCCGGCTCGCTCGGATAGGGTAGAGAAATACAACCAACTTCTTCGTATTGAAGACGAACTGGGTGAGGCTGCGATTTATAGAGGAAAAAAAGTCTTTTACAACCTAGATATATAACATCTAGTGACATTTATTCTTTTGGTAAAAGGGAGCAGGAAGAATACTTCTTGCTCCTTTTTGCATTGATAATTATCAAACTAGATACATCTATAAAGGGTGAATTCTAATAAACAAACTCCTATATAAACTATAAATACCAGTAAAAAACCAATATAAGAATGAATTTGATGGTTAAACTTCAAGATGAAATGGCCCCGATAAGAAATATACTTAAGAAAGGCCACTAGAGAAATCAAAAGAATAATCTGCAAAACAACGATATTTGACTACTTTACAACACTTAAGTAATAAAAAGAAGGAAAGATCCTGGGACGAACAGCGGTTTTTAATCACTTGACGAAAAAAAATATATAAAGTACAATGACAACATACCAATTTAAGGAGAGGTGAATTATGAAGAAACAAATGAGAGTAATCAGTCTTTTACTGGTCCTGCTACTTACTCTTTCCCTTTTTGCCGGATGCGGCGACAAGACGGAAAGTGCTGGAGA
>JAAYGQ010000101.1 GCA_012727635.1 Tissierellia bacterium
CCATCCATCTGCATCATAATCACCATAAATAGTAATTTTCTGCTCGTCCATAATAGCCTCTGTAATGCGCTCAACCACTTTTTCCATCTCAAAGAGGAGAAAGGGTTCGTGTAATAAAGAAAGATCGGGCTCTGTCATTCTTTTTAAGTCCACCAGGTCAGTGATTCCTCTTTGTACACAGAGCGATGCAAAGACCTCAGAAGAGCCACTCTCTTCCATCAAAGCCTTCACATCTTTTTCATTAGCTTGTTCTTTCATTTTCCATTTATTGCGATTCACCAAGAAAACCACTCCTTTAATACTATTATTATAACAAACTATCCACTAACCAAATAAATAAAAGCGCCAAAATCATAGAATCTAATCTTGGCGCTTCATTTAATAGAAGTATTCAAATATGGTCCTTTTAATGATCTCTTTTGGAGCATCTGAATGTGTAATTTAATTAATTTCTATTTCAAAAAAATCATGTACAACTTGAGTATTTGGAAAAACAGTTCGGGCTTCTTCTTCTAATTGCTTAGCAAGGCGGCCGACATATCTGGAGCTGATGTGAGTCAAGAGTAATTTCTTAGCATTCACCTTTTCAGCCAGGCGTGCAGCATCCAATGAAGTGGAATGATTGTAGGCTTTAGCTAAGTCTGCCTCTTTAGCTGAAAAAGTGCTTTCATGAACAAGTAAGTCGGCTTGATCCGCTAATTTTTCCCTTGAAGGACAGGGTTTTGTATCCGAAAGAATAGTCACAATACATCCTTCAATAGGCTCACCTATATAATCTTTTCCATGAATGATCCGTCCATCATCCAATTGGACACTTTCACCCTTTTTAAGCCGCCCATAGATTGGACCCGACGGTACTTGATCTTCGCGAAGTTTATCAACAAGCAAAGTACCCGGCTTACTTTTCTCTTCTATCCTAAAGCCATAACAAGGAATCCCATGGTCAAGTAAGGCATAGCTTACAAGCAACTGCTCATCTTCAAAAAGCTGACCTGATTCTTGATCAAGCTCAATAAAATGAATAAAATAGCTTAAATGGGTCTGAGACAATTTCAAGTTAGTCATCACAAAGTTTTTAATTCCTTTGGGTCCATATATAGTTAGAGATTCATCTCCACCTTGAAAAGAGCGGCTGCTTAAAAAGCCAGCTAGACCGTAAATATGATCACCATGCATATGTGTAATGAAAATTTTAGAAATTTTTCTTGGCTTGAGACTTGTTTTTAATATTTGATGCTGCGTTGCTTCGCCACAGTCAAATAACCACACTTCATTACGCTCATTGAGCATCTTCAAAGCCATACTCTGGGTGTTTCTTTCTTTAGCAGGGACACCTGACCCCGTACCTAAAAATAACAATTCCATATTTATTTCCTTCTATCCTATCTAGTCTGTAAACTCAAAAATAATGTTATCTAATATAACAGTATCTCCATCTTTTGCGCCCTTTTCTCTAAGGTCACCTTCAATACCCATGTTTTTAAGCTGTCTTGAAAAACGTCGAATAGATTCTTCATGCTCAAAATTGGTCATTTTAACAAGTCG
>JAAYGQ010000102.1 GCA_012727635.1 Tissierellia bacterium
GGAAGTCCTCCTTACAGTAGCGGGGGCTGCTGTGGACTTGCACCACATTCCCTATTCTCAATCAAGCACCTAGATCTTTTATCACTTCCATTATATTGCTTTGTTAATTTATTTGCAAGGACTTCTTGTGTTTTCCAGTAGATCATCATATGGTTTTTGAATATTTTCTAGCCTTCTTTGATATATCCTGTATAATAAACCTGTGTTAAGTTTGCCTATTTATATTTAATTTAAAGTGGCATTCGGATTGGAGAAAGGAATTTTATGGATACGCTTTGGACAAGAGACTTCAAACTTATTTTCAGCGGAACGGTAATCTCCGCCATAGCAGGCCAGGCCATGCAGCTTCCCCTAATGCTTATGACTTTTGCAAATACTGGTTCTCTGCAGCTATCCAGTTATCTTATGATTCTTGCTATGCTACCAAATATTGTTCTTCCTCTTCTAGTTTCACCCTTTGTTGATAGAGCGCCCAAGAAATATATCATTGTGATTCTTGATTATCTTATGGCTCTAACCTTTTTCCTATTTGCCTTTCTCACACGGGAAGGATTTGTATACAGTCATTATTTGGCTTTGGCTTTCACCACAGGCTCTATTAGTGCCGTCTACATGATTGCCTATCAAGCCTGGTATCCTCTTCTCATTCCCAAGGGCCATATGCAAAAGGGCTACGCCGTCAGCTCAACACTCTATCCTACGGTGATGATGATTATGGCACCGGTATCAGCCTTTATGTATAAATCCGTACCCATGCATTATCTATTCATCTTGGTAGCTATCCTATGCGCCCTAGCAGCAACTGCTGAACTGTTTATAGAAAATCAAGGCAGGACTCCGGGACACGATATGGACCTTAGAGCTTTTTTCAGAGATATGCAAGAAGCCATAGACTATCTTAAAAAAGAAAAAGGACTTATAAATATTTACACTTATATGTCCCTTTCCAGCGGCACAGCTATGGCCATCCATTTGTATATTCAGGTGTTTTTCCAAACTTCAGCTATTTTAGGAGTAACAAAACTAGGTTTTCTCACCACGGCCGAAACCTTGGGAAGAACCCTAGGTGGTATTGTCCAATATAAAGTCGTTGTGCCAGCAAAAAAACGCTTTCCTATTACTCAAATTGTTTATTATAGCTATGGCATCCTGGATATTCTGCTTCTTTTTCTTGCCTATCCCCTAATGCTATTAAACCGCTTTATTGCAGGCAGCCTAGGGGTCACCTCGGCTACCCTTCGGGAGACCAGCGTCCAGGCCTATCTACCACCAAAACTCCGAGCTAAAGTTTTGGCTTTTGCCCAAATGGCTTCCAGCCTATCTATGGTACTCTTTCAGCTCTTTGGCGGCTGGCTGGGAGACATTATCGGACCTAGAAAAAGTTTGGTCCTACTATCGGTATTTCTAATGGGGATGGTCTTTCTTCTTATCACTTTGCCCCAAAGGATCAATGAAAAAGTCTATACCGCCACCGACGAAGCGGCACTTAAATCCATCTAATGTCGAACCTTTTTTAAGAGAAGTTCCATAGCCCAATCTAAAAGTCTGCTTTTTTTGAAAGGATTTACATAGCCTCTACTTTTTTCCAAAATACTCTTTTCATGAGAAAAGGATGTGAAACTCTTTTTTCCATGATAGGCTCCCCATCCACTTTCACCCACTCCGCCAAAGGGAAGGGAACCCGCTAAGTGTAGAAGGGTACCATCCTTCATTCCCCCACCAAAGGATAACTCCTTTACCACTTTTTTCCAAAAATCGTTATTTTCTGTAAAGCAATATAGGGCCAGGGGTTTTGGCCTTTTTTTAATAAAAAGAAACATATCCTCGGGCTCCATCTCGAAAACCGGAAGGATAGCACCGAAGATCTCCTCTTTCATTAAAGGGGATGAAACCGAAGGCTCATCTACGATATGAAGGCCAAAAAGAAGTTTTTCTTCGTCTTTTTCGCCTTCGAATAAAAGCGTCTGATCCTTTAAATAGGAATGGAGTCGCTGATAATGCTTAAGGTTTACACATCGGACCCTATCGGTATTAAAATCTCCATAGCCGCGGATAAGGGCTTCAACAAGCTCCTTCTTTTTCCCTTTTTCCACAAGAATATAGTCCGGCGCAATACAAGTTTGTCCGCTATTCATATACTTGCCAAAAAGAATTCTCTGGGCAACTTTATCCATATCGCCGGCTTCCATAACAAGGGCCGGAGATTTGCCACCAAGCTCCAAAATGCTAGGGGAAAGAGTCTTTCCTGCCTTTTGTGCAATCATTCTTCCCACCCTAGTGCTGCCGGTAAAAAATATCAGATCCCAGGGCTCATCCATAAGGCCCTGCTGAACCTCTTCACCGCCCAGTAGGACTTTTACCACTCTATCATTCCAGCCTTCCAGTATTTTCTTAAGACTTTTTGCTGTCTCAGGGCTTGAGCGAGAGGGCTTCATTGCCACTACATTGCCCGCTGCCAGTGCTCCAATTAAGGGTTGTAGGCTCAACAAAACAGGATAATTCCAAGGCGAAAAGATAAGAACTCTTCCAAGAGGCTCATAGATGCTGTAGGCCTTTGCTGGCATCTGGAGAATACTGGGCATGACCTTTTTTTCCCTGGTCCAATCATCAAGCTTACTTAGCATAAGATCAATTTCAGAGTAAACAAGTAATATTTCACTGAAAAGAGCCTCCTGCCTTGTTTTGTTAAGATCAAGATAAAGGCTATTTAGAAGCTCCTCCTCATGCTCCTGAAGTTGCTTTTTAAGCCCTCTAAGAAGAAACTTTCGGTAGGAAACATTCTTGGTTAGTCCCCCTTCATAAAATGCACTCAAACTCTGTATATCTTCGAGGAGAGATTTATTTGTCATAGACAACACATTCTTCGCTGTCTTCATTAAATCTTGCCATGGCATAAATGGCATCGGAAAGGCGATTGAGATATTTAATAACCAAGGGATCCACATCGGCAATGGCCGCCAAAGAAACGGCTCTTCTTTCAGCCCTGCGACAAACCGTGCGAGCCACATGCAAAAAAGCTGAGCGAGTTCCCGAGCCATTCACAATAAAACAGTTTTTCCGCTCCACAGCATCCATATATTTATCAATGAGTTTTTCCAGGTCTAAAATATCCTTCTCACAGATCTGTGTGGGAATTTTACTTTGGTCCTGAGTCGCCAGATTCGATGCTACAGTAAAGAGTTTGTGCTGGATTGTAGTTATTGTCTCGCGCATCGGTTCATCCTCTACAAAATTCTTTGCAACCCCCAGGGCTGCCCCCAACTCATCCACGGTTCCATAGCTCTCTACACGAATATCGTCCTTGGAAACTCGTATCTGATCGTAGAGAGAGGTCCCCCCCTTATCGCCACCCTTAGTATAAATTTTACTCATAATGCACCTCCTAGTAACATATACAGTCCCTATACCCATCTTTTGAGCAATATAAAAAGCGAGGCCAGTATACTAACCTCACTTGTTTTTGTTCTACTTATTATCTAGACTGCTATTTGTTTTTTCTCACGGGCTTTCTGAAGAAGGTAGATAAGAATCAACACCCCTAGACCTATACCATCGGATAGAAGACCAGGTTTTAGCAGTAGTAAAGCAGCTCCTAAAAGAATCAATCGCTCATATATCTTTGTTGGTGTTACAAAATATCCCTCCACCGCTGTGGCCAAGCAAAATATTCCAAGAACCGCCGTCACAATGGTGGGTATGGCCTGATAAAAAGGAATAAAAGTGACAGTGGATCCCACCACGGTATCAACAAGAATTAGATGGGAATCTATGGCAAAGATATAGGGTACAATAAAGCCCGCCAAGGCCAGCTTAAAGGCCTGGACTCCAGTCTTCATAGAGTTTGCTCCGGCAATCCCCGCTCCGGCATAGGCTGCTAGGGCCACGGGAGGTGTAACGTCGGCAACCACACCAAAGTAAAGAATGAAAAGGTGAGCCGCCATAAGATTAACGCCCAGTTTAGTAAGGGCTGGTACGGCCATGGTAGCAAGAACGATGTACTTCGCCGTAGTAGGAAGGCCCATCCCCAGAATTAAAGAAGCAATCATCGTTAAAAATAAAGTGGCCATTAGATTGCCCCGGGCTACGGTAACAATGATTTCAGCAACCCTAAGGCCAAAGCCCGTTAGAGTTACAACGCCAACGATCATACCGGCGCAGGCACAGGCACAGGCTACACCCAGAGCATTCTTGGCACCGTTTTCAAGAGCAGCTAGAATACTCATATAGTTAAAGGAACCATCTTTTTTAATTAGAGCCACGCTATAGGCAACAACCACTGCAACCATCATGGCTACAAAGGCCGATCGAGTAGGAGTATACTGTTTTACCAGCATGTATACAACAACGATAAGTGGAATAATAAGATAACCACTTTCAAGCAAAATCTTCCGTATACTGGGAAGTTGGCTTTTGGGTATGCCCTTAAGGCCGAGCTTTGAGGCTTCAAGATGTACCATTACTCCCACAGCCATATAGTAAAGTAAAGCGGGAATCAGTGCAGCTAGAATGATGTGTACATAGGCAATACCAGTAAAGTCAGCCATGATAAAGGCAGCCGCCCCCATAACCGGTGGCATAATCTGCCCTCCCGTGGAAGCCGTCGCTTCCACTGCCCCAGCAAAATAGGGCTTATAGCCGGTGCGCTTCATAAGTGGAATGGTAAAGGCCCCCGTTGTCACCGTATTGGCTACCGATGAGCCTGAAATACTGCCCATAAGCCCACTGGAGACGACGCTGGTCATGGCAGGTCCGCTTTTCATGCTTCCTGTTAAAGCATAGGCAATATCAATAAAGAATTTGCCCACGCCGGTCTTATCAAGAAAAGAACCAAAAAGTATAAACATAAAAACAAAGGTTGCCGAAACCCCCAGGGGAATGCCAAGGATTCCTTCGGTGGTAAAGTACATATGGCTAACAATACGGTTCACAGAAAAGCCTCTATGGGCTAGTATCCCCGGTACCGAGCGACCAAAATAAGCATAGAGCAAAAAGATAATGGCCACAATGGGAAGTTCCGGACCCACTACCCTTCGGGTCAGTTCCAGGGTTAGAAGAATGGCTATAACCCCGAAATAAATGTCCCTTTGGGTCATTTTTCCGCCCTTTAAAACAATTTCCTTCACATTCATAAACAAGTACCCAAACACGACTACGGCCAATACAATAAAGAGTACATCGAAAATTGTCGGCCTTGTTTTTTTACTCTTACCGAAGGCTGGATAAAGCATAAAGCCCAGCACCATAGCAAAAATCAAGTGAAGGGAACGCTGTTTTACCGCTAGAAGGGTACCAAATCCTCCGGTATATAAATGAAATAACGACATAGAAATGGCAACAAGGGCGACAATCAAAGAGTAGGGCATCCCCATTTTTCGAAGCTTAGAAGAATCTTTGTCAAACTGCTCTAAAAGTTCATCCACTTGCTCCAGGGCCCTTCCACTGTCTATGATTTCAATTGTCTCTTCTTTGGGTGTCGTCTCCGTTAATTTATTTTCTTGTTCGGTCAATGGACACCTCCTAAAAGCAGTTTCCAGCGGGATACTTTCTGAGGGCGAAAGAGTATCGCCTCTCCCGGCCTACTGAACTCTGCAAATAAATATTCCTTTTTCCCAATGAGAAGACGATGATTTGCCAGGCCCTTGCCCGATCGATAAATCACCTCATCAAAATATTGGTTTATATTATAAATATGAAAGCCTTCGGGCCTTATCTCAAAGTCATACTCTGTCGTTGCGGGAAGCCCGGCTCCATAGGAATGGAGCCAGGTTTCGATTAAAAGAAGCCTGCCATTTTCAAGAAGGTAGCTCTCAATCACTTCGCTGCGCTCTACGGAATGAGTATAAGCAATAGAAAAACCCTTTGCAGCGGAAAACACTGCCAAAACCTCCCCAGTAAAGACATCGCTCAACACCAAGGCTTCTTTGGAAGAAAGAAAAAAAAGTAAAATAAATAGTAAAAGGAGGGAAGAAATGAGTTTCTTCCCTCGAAGCTTATTAATTGGCTTTGATGCCCATTTCGTCATAGTATCTCTGGGCACCGGGGTGTAGATCAATACTCATACCGTCTAGGGCTGTCTCTAAAGTAATATCCTCACCGCGCTTATGGGTATCAACGATGATTTGACGTCGCTCAAACATATTCTTTACGATATTATAGACCAGCTCTTCATCCATATCCTTTGGAACGATAAGCATAGCCATAACCGCCGGAGAAACAACATCGGCTTCCTGACCTTTATAACTCCCCGCAGGAATTGTTACCGGGGTGTAGAATGGATATTTTTCTGCAAGGCTCTTAATTTTATCTTCTTCAACATTAAGTACGACGATTTCAGTTGTTTGGGCTAGCTCGGCAACAGCAGATGTGGGAATAGCCCCTGTGATAAAAGAAGCGTCAATCTGCTTGTTTTTCATATTGTCGGTGGCTTCATTAAAGGATAGATAATCGGCCTTAGCAAGGTCATCGTAAACAAGACCGTACTCAGCAAGAATCTGACGGGCATTTACTTCGGTTCCGCTTCCCGGTGCGCCAACGGCAACGCGTTTACCGGCAAGATCACTTACCGAACTAATGCCACTTTCCTTTGTAGCGATGATTTGAACCACTTCAGGATAGAGTGTAGCGATACCGGCAATGTTCTCGACCTTATCTTGCCCTTCATAGGTTTCAACCCCATTCACAGCATAGAAAACAACGTCATTTTGAACAAAGGCTATCTCGGCTTCGCCGTCGCTGACAAGGGTTACATTCTCTACAGAAGCTCCTGTGGCTTGTGCTGTAGCTTGAACACCAATGTCACTTTCATTAAGTATAACGGCAATGGCCCCACCTAAGGGGTAGTAGGTTCCGCCGGTGCCTCCCGTTGCAACGGAGAGATATTGTAGTTCACCTGGTTTTTCTTCGACTTCTTCCTTAACTTCTTCAACAATTTCTTCAACGCCTTCTTTTACCTCATCAACAACTTCTTCAGCTTTTTGACATCCTAGTAACATGGTTAATAGTAGGGAGACGATTAGCACCAAAAGTAGACTTCGCTTCATAATATCCTCCTTTAACTTTACTTAGTCTAATCACAAACATTTTTTCATATTGTGTCAAGAGTGTTAAATATTATCTTGTAGTTCGATATTTTACATTAGATAAAAGTCTCAATAAAAATTCATTTAAACAATAAAAATAAAGAGAACAGCCCCAAGGCTACTCTCTTTATCAATGAATTCTTTCTTTTGAAGGCCCTACTTCTTTGTGATCAGGAGCTTTTCTTCTTTAACAGTAACCAGCGCAACATCTCCCGGGAGAATCTCCCCCTTTATCAGAGCCATGGCAAAAAGAGTCTCAACATTTCTTTGGATAAAGCGTTTCATTGGCCTTGCCCCGAAACGAATATCATAGGAATCTTCAATGATAAGCTCCTTAGCTTCATCACTCATCTCTAGATGGACGTCCTGCTGCTCTAAGCGTTCCTTTAAATCCCTCAAGAGCAGATGAATAATCTTCTTCATATCTTCCTTGGTTAGAGGGTTGTAGACCACAATCTCATCGAGGCGGTTTAAGAACTCCGGTCTAAAATAATTATGGAGTTCCTCCATGACGCTGGACTTAACTTCATCGGAAATTCCTTTGTTCTCTTCCATACTCCGCAAAAGTTTCTCCGAGCCAATATTGGAGGTCATAATAATGATGGTATTTTTAAAATCTACGGTGCGCCCCTTGGAGTCAGTAATTCGCCCATCATCCAGTACCTGAAGTAGCACGTTGAATACGTCGCGGTGAGCCTTTTCTATTTCATCAAAGAGTATAACGCTATAGGGCTGTCTACGGATAGCTTCGGTAAGCTGACCACCCTCTTCATAACCTACATAGCCTGGAGGGGCTCCGATCATACGGGCAACGGAATGCTTTTCCATATACTCGCTCATGTCGATGCGTACCATATTCTTTTCTGAATCAAAAAGTTGACGAGATAGGCTCCTGGCAAGTTCGGTCTTACCCACTCCGGTGGGTCCAAGAAAGAGAAAGCTACCTACGGGTTTTCCTGGGTCCTTTACTCCTGCTCGGGAGCGGATAATGGCTTCAGCCACTCTCTTAACGGCCTCTGCTTGACCAATGACTTCTTCGTTTAAGGTATCTTCGAGGTGTATGAGCTTTTGTCTTTCCGTCTCCATGAGTTTTTCTAAAGGAATCCCCGTCCAAAGTGAAACCACACCAGCAATTTCTTCTTCGGTGACTACTTCGCGCAGGAGTTCATAGGCTCCTTCTCTGTCTTCATTTTGTATCCTTTGGAGCTCCTCTTTAAGCTGAGGAAGAACGCCATAGCTCAATTCAGCCACTCTTTGAAGATCGTATTCGCGCTGGGCTGCTTCAATCTGATTTTGAACATCCTCAATTTGCAGCTTCAGCTCGCCGGATTTTTCGACATCTTCTTTTTCACTGAGCCATTTCGTGTTTAACTTTTCAAAGTCCGTCTTTAAAACAGAAGTCTCATCCTCTAGTATTTTTCTGCGTAGAATGCTCTTCTCATCGATTTCTTTTTTTAGAGCCTCCAGTTCAATTTCCTTGGTCATGATTTTCCTGGAAATTTCATCCATTTCCTGGGGCATGGATTCCATTTCCGTTTTTATCAGGGCGCAGGCTTCATCGACCAAGTCTATGGCCTTATCAGGAAGAAAACGGTCACTTATATAGCGGTTGGATAAAACCGCTGCTTCAATGAGGGCTCCATCGGTAATGCTAACGCCATGGAATATTTCATAGCGCTCCTTAAGCCCCCGAAGAATCGTTATCGTATCTTCCACCGTGGGTTCAAGCACCATAACCGGTTGAAAACGCCTCTCCAGGGCGGCGTCCTTTTCAATATACTTTTGATATTCGCCCAGCGTGGTGGCACCTATGGCATTTAACTCTCCCCGGGCCAATAGGGGCTTTAACATATTTCCCGCATCCATAGACCCCTCGGCTTTGCCCGCGCCAACAATATTGTGAAGTTCATCGATAAAAAGCAAAATCTTCCCATCGCTGTTTTTGACTTCATCCAAAACGGCCTTTAGCCGTTCTTCAAATTCCCCCCGGTATTTTGCTCCCGCCATAAGTGAACCCATATCCAAGGCAAAAACCGTCTTGTCCTTCATACTATCGGGTACATCCCCCCGAACAATACGCTGGGCTAGACCCTCAGCAATGGCGGTTTTACCCACACCGGGTTCTCCAATTAACACGGGATTGTTCTTTGTTTTTCTTGAAAGGATCCGAATGGTTCTTCGGATTTCTTCATCTCTTCCAATAACCGGATCAAGCCGATTGTCCCGAGCTAGTTCCACAAGATCTGTACCGTATTTCTCTAAAACATTATAGGTATCTTCGGGGTTATCCGAAGTAACCCTTTTGTTTCCCCGTATATCTTTAAGAACTAGAAGCAATTTTTCTCTCGAGAGCCCCTGGGATACCAAAAAATCCTTTGCATGACTTTCGGTATCAAAAAGCGCTATCAAGATGTGCTCCACAGAGACAAATTCATCCTTCATAGACTGTGCAATTTTTTCTGCTCGAAGCAAAAGGTTATTTGTCTTTGCTGAGAGATAAATTTGAGCATTGCCCGTAACCTTCGGTTTTTTTGAAATTGCTTCTCTGAGGCCCTCTCTAAGGTCCGCCACTGAAATATCGGCCTTTTCAAGTATTTGCACACAAAAACTTTTGTCTTCTTCCACAAGACCAAGCAACAAATGTTCTGGGTCTAGAAGACTATTGGCATATTCACCCGCTATAAAATTGGCTTGATTCATAGCATCAACCAAGCTCTTTGTCATTTTTTCGTAATCCATAACTACCTCCTGTTAGCAGTCGTCTTTAGTGAGTGCTAATTACATTATACAATAAATAGAGATTAAATCAAGCTCTGTATTTTATTCCTTTATTCGGTGGACCTTACTCCTATCAAAGCGATCAACGGGGGCGGGAAACTCCTGGGGATAACCAAGGGCAATAATGTTAAAGGGAATAAGGGACTCTTCCACATCCATAACTTCTCTTACATGACCCATTCTCTGCTCATCGGGATAGAGGCTCACCCAAACCGAACCAAGACCAATCTCCGTGGCTTCAAGTAGCACGTTTTGCGTAGCCGCAGCCAAATCCTGGGGCCAGCGCAGGGGGGATTTTAAGTTATCCATATTTCCTAGCATAATAAAACACAAAGGGGCATGATCCAACATTTTTCCATAGTCCAGTCCCAGCGCTAGCTCTTTCATTATTTTCCTGTTTTCTAGAACAATAATTTCCCAGGGTTGCTGATTCTTAGCTGAGGGGGCTTGCATAGCCGCTCGTAGCAGTAGTTCTATTTTCTCTTCTTCCACGGCTCGCTGCCGATAGTGGCGAACACTTCTTCTTTCAAAGATTGGCCCACTGGGCTGATCATCCTTCCAAAGTAGTTTTTTTAGATGGCGATTGTCTCCCTGCTCCTGGACGCGGTAGAGTACCTCTCCGCTTTGTAAATTTTTCAACATGGTATCATGATTTTCTTCATCTTTATCAAATTTTCCTGTAAGATACCAAACCTCCATACCCCTAGGCAGTGGGTCATAGCTCTTAACCTCGGCGCCGACAAAATCCACACGACGGCCCTTTTTGATTTCACTTAGTAGATAAATATCACCCGAAGAAGGGATTTCTTCCAAGCGAAGCAAAAATTCTCTTTCCAACTCTTGGGGCGTTTTCTCTCCTTCACGGGCCCAAAGTCCCATAAGCATCATATTTCTTTTCATAGTCACCTCAATTTCTCCATGCTTTACTACTCTTTTCATACCCTTTTATGCTAAAATAATAGCGGAGGAAGTATGAAAAAAATCATTTTAGTGCTCCTACTACTGGGTCTTGTTTTTTATCTTAGCTCTTTAGATGTACAAATTCTCGAGGAATTGGTTCTCTTAAGAAAGCCTGTTTTCACCTTTATAGCTCTTCTATTTGCCTTTATGGGTTCCTGGCGATTTTTGCTACCCTTCAACATCCTTTTTGCTCTTTATTTTAAAAAAGAAAAGCCCTATAATCTTCTGGTTCCTCTGGGTACTCTGGGCTGCTGGATCATCAATCATCTCATCAAAGAAATTTTTCGCCGCCCTAGACCGCAAATTCCCGCTCTTGCCATTGAAAATAGCTTTTCTTTTCCCAGTGGCCATGCCATGGTCACCAGTTGCTTTGTTCTTCTGCTGGCCTATTTTATAAAGGAACACTGGGGTAAAGATATTCCTATACCGGCCACCCTCTATATAAGCACTATGCTCCTAAGTAGACTCTATCTGGGAGTTCACTACCCCAGCGATGTATTTGTTGGGGCCGCTCTGGGCCTGGCCACGGCCTGGGCACTACAAAGATACTTCGGAGGAAAACATGATCGCTCGAACAACAAGGGGTAATTTTACCGACCTTACATACAATGGCCATGTGGTCATAGCCGACACCCAGGGAAGGATTCTTTATTATCATGGAGACCCCTTTCGCTTTAGCTTTGCCCGTAGTTCGACCAAGCCCTTCCAAGCGCTTTTGGCTTTGGAAAGTGGCGCCCTGGATTACTATGGAATTACTGATAAAGAACTGGCCATTATGTGCGGCAGTCACGGTGGCACCGCAGAACACGCTGACACGGTCTTAGGGCTTCTTCAAAAGGGAGGCCTTAGCCCAAAACATCTTCAGTGCGGCAGCCATCCTCCTTTAATGAAAAAAGGAAGAATAGAACTAGCCGAGGCCGGTGAAGAAGCTTCGGCCCTTCATAATAACTGCTCAGGAAAACACGGCGCTATGCTATTGAGCGCAGCCTTTCTCGGAGAAGATCTTAAGAGTTATACGGAAGCTTCCCATCCCCACCAGCAAAGAATACTTAAACTCCTAGGAGAATTCACATCCATGGACCCAGAACTTTTTGGCATTGCCATGGACGGCTGTGGAGTGCCAGTCCACGCAGCCCCTCTTTATAAATGGGCCCAGGCCTTTGCCCGCCTTGATGACCCTAGAGGGTTTAGCGAAAAAAGACAGCAGTGCCTGGCTCGCGTCACTGGAGCCATGGCACAGTATCCCGAGATGATCTCAGGAGAAGGACGGCTTTGTACCGACCTCATGATTCATCTTAAAGACAAGGTCATCGCCAAGGGGGGTGCCAATGCCTTTTACGCCCTGGCCATTAAAAACCAGGGACTTGGACTAGCCATAAAAATAGAAAGCGGAGAGAGCAATCTCCTGCCGGGCATCGTCCTTGATTCACTTCTTCAAATTGGAATCATCACTCCCCAGGAAATGATTCCCTTTATGAATTTCCTAGACCAAAAAATTACCAATCATCAGGGCAAAGTTGTTGGTGAAACCCTAATCGACTTTAAACTAGAGTGCAACCGGGAGAATTTAGCCCCCCTTCTATAAAGCAAGGAAGGCCTTCTATGATAAAAATCGTTTTTTTTGATGTAGACGGTACGCTACTAAGCGAAAAAAGCCTCAGGATTCCCCCCAGTGCAGTCTACAGCCTAGGGGAACTTCAAAAAAAGGGGATAAAAATAATTGCCGCCACGGGCCGCGGCCCCTATGTATCCCATCTTTTAGAAAAAGAAACCGGCCTAATTTTCGATGGATATATTAGTCTCAATGGTCAGTACTGCTTCACCGCTAAAGAGATTTTGTACAAAGAAGCGATAGATAAAACGGATATCTTCAAGCTCGGAGAATTTTTAGAAAATAACTCGGTAAGCTGCGATTTTCTCGGCGAAGACTTTATCCTTAGAAACAAAGAATCAAAGGAAGCAAACCTTTCTGATAGCCATCTAGGCGAAATGGCTTCTCCCTTTATATACAGTCCTCTCTCCCAGATTTTAGATAGAACTATCTATCAAATAAAGGCCTATATTCCTCAGAAACGGGATAGAGAACTTGAAGAGCTACTTCCTGCCAGTTCTCTTCTTCGCTGGAAGGAGCTTTATACCGCCATCTTTGCAAAAAATGGGGGGAAACACCAAGGAGTAAAAATCTTTTTAAATCACTTTGGTCTAGAAAAGAACGAAAGCCTGGGCTTTGGCAATGGGAGTAACGATCTTCTGTTTTTCAACGAAATCGGTTCTAGTATTGCCATGGCCGATTCTCCAAGGCTTCTTAAAGAAAAAGCCTCCTATATTAGCTCTGCCCCCGACGAGGATGGGATCTATGAGGGACTTCTGAAATTTGAATTGATTCCCCAAGCAGAACTTTGGGACGCCCTTTATGAAGACGAAACTCCTGCAGGCTTTTACCTTGTAAGAAACCTAGCCATTGCCAAGGGCTACTACCATCTGGTTGTGGAAGTAATCATCTCCCATCAGGACGGTGACTATCTGCTTGTGCGCCGCTCCAAGGAAAAAAACAAACTTCCGGGAAGGTGGGAGTCTTCGGCCAGCGGCAGCGCTCTGCCGGGCGAAAGCTCTTTGGAAGCAGCTAAAAGGGAAGTCAAAGAAGAAACCGGCATTGATAGAGGCGATTTTACCTTTTTAAGTCGCCGGGTGTATCCTGAGCTTGGAGCCATTTTCCATGATTATCACTGCTTGACGGACTTTGATAAAAACGCTCTAGTGATGCAAAAAGGCGAAACCGACCAGTATCGCTGGCTAAGTAAAAAGGATTTTCTAAGCTTTATGGACTCCGATAAGTCCATCCCCTGGCAAAAAGATCATCTCAATCCCTATCTTTTAAAAATCAAAAAGGAGTAGCACTTTTATGCGCTACTCCTTTTTAGATTGCAGATCTTCTTTATAGACCAGTCTTATTCTTTTTTCTCATGGCTTTAACGAAAAAGCCCACTGCCAGCGCTAGCGCCCCTAGAAGGAGTAAGAAAGTCCAGTTATAGACGATAAAGAGTAAACTATTTTCAAGAAATCTCCAAAAGCCTGCAAGGCCTTCGCTGAAACTGTCCTTGACCTTCTGAACAAAGCCTTTTTCCGTAAAGACTTTAACCTGGATAAAATCTACATAGTAGGTATCCAACTCTATCTGTTGATCCAGATCCTTTAGATAGGCCTGAAGTTGTTCTCTTTCAAACTGCAGGTCCATGATCATACTTTCTACGGCAATTAAATCTTCTAAGCTCTCCGCTTTTTCAAGAAGTTCCATTAACTTATCTTCTTTGGCTTTTAGCAGCGCAGCCCTTGCCTCGGTATCTTTGTAGCTCTTTGTAACATTGTCCTGTTGTTTAGAAAAATACAACATCTGTCCTAGTTTTTCCAGCTCGGATTCTACCACATCGGCTTTTTCCCTAGGAATTCTCAAAATATAGTAGGCACTGGCCTCTTCACCCACTACCATTTTTCCACTTTGCTGAGCATTTTCTATAAAGCCACCCTCTTTTTTAACTAGAGCTTCTAGCTGGTCCAAGCTGGCTTTGATGTCTTTGGTTTCAATGCGTAAATTGTAAGTGTGAATAATTTTTTCGCCGCTGTTACTCTCATCACTACTTACCCCACTGTCGGATTTAAGCTCTTCCATGGGAGCTTCGGCCGCAGAGGCCACTTCACCCTCATATCCCCCCGACATATAGTCCCTAGATTCCTCCTGGGGAGCTGCTGCATACTTTGCTCCGGGAAGGATTCCCTGGGCAAAAACCAGAAGCACCAGAGCCGCTGCTATACCGGCCAAGCCTAAATACCAATTCTTTTTCCCCTTCATCGCTTTTCTCCTTTTAGGATTTGGGAGCTTTTGATAATGCTCCACCAGGGACAGTTCATACTCTTTTAGCGCTTTGTCTAAATCCTTCTCAAAATTCATTGTCCCTCCTCTCCATAATAGACACTCTGCAGTTTGTCTCTGGCTCTTTCTTTTCGCTTACGTACCGTGGCTGGGGCAATATCGAGAATTTTTGCTATCTCTGCGTCGCTGTAACCATGTACATAGCTCAGTAAGAGAACCGTACTGTAGAGGGGACTCAGACTGTGTATGGCACTGATCAGTTCTCCCGAATGATCCATTGGCTCGCGAATATGGCTTGCCAAATCTTCTTCGCTGCCCAGGGCATATTTCTTTTGCCTATGATAAAACTCGTAGGCCTTATGCCGTGCCACCACTGTAATAAAGCCATGGGCCTTAGGGCTCTCAAGATCAATCTTCTCAAGATTTCTATTCAGTATAATCAGTGTTTCCTGAGTAGCATCCTCAGCAAGATAACTATCTTGCAAAATAGAATAGGAAAGCTTCCATATATAATTTTTATAAGCCTTGGCAATATTCTCTATGGTTGTCAATCTTCCACCTCTCTACACTACAAAGGGATAAATGGGGATAAATGTGACAAGGAAGCAGAAATTCTGCTTCCTTGTTTTTGCTTTTTTAGATTATCTATTTCTTAGACGCCTAACAACATAGCAAAATAGCATGAAAGCGCCTAGGGCCCTAGCTAAATCGCATTTCATATCACGGTCTTCGAACATATCCTCGACATGATCTTTGGCTTTGTTAAATTCCTTGTTTTCATAGAGCATATGTTTAATCTTTTCAGGACTCTTTGCCAGTTCATCAAAGAAAACCTTTCGCTGTCCTGAATCAAGATGAGACAGTTTTTCTACCACATTCTCGGCAAGATCCTTGCCATCGAAGCTAGCGATTCCTTTTTTAGCAACTTTTCCGGCCTCTTTGAACTCCCCATAACGAAGATGATCCACCACACGCTCTACGGGTGACATTCGCATACGTTTAAAACTTCTGATAACACCATTCATATTTATCACTTCCTTTCTTAGTACTGTTTCTTATATACCCTGTAAAGCTAACCATTCAACCAAATCTCGAATTATATTTTTATCATTTAATTTATTCGATAGAATATTCTCCAATACCTCTTTTTTAAATTCCATCCCTTCTAAGGCCAGGGCAAGCCCTGGGAAGTCCTCATTGACTAGGGCGTCGGTAAAGATTTTTGCTCTTTTTATCTTCCCTTTATTTAGGTCAAGAAACAGGGAAATCAGCCCCCAGTCAAAGCGCTGCTCCAGTTCCAGAGAAAAATTAGGCGTTTCTCCAATATTCCACTGCCAACTAAAATATTTATCGGCATAATCAAACTCCTCAAGAGACGACTCTTCAAGAATTTCCGCTTTTGCACCTCTACCCAGAGTGTTTTCAAAACTAGCAATAATAGAGGCTATCAGTTCCTCAAGCTTCATATCCGGGGCCAGTTCATAAAGATTGACCACTCTACTTTTAACACTGGTCACTCCCTTGGCCTTCATTTTTAAGGGGTGGACGGTCAAATAATCTGCCATACGGCTAAGATCCACATCCAGTAGCAAAGTGCCATGGTGAACCCGGATGTTTTTATAAATACTATAGGCGTTGCCCGAAAATTTCCGTTCCCCTATTAGTAAATCATTTCGGCCACTAAAGTTTCCCTCCAGTCCGAAGGGTTTTAGTGCATCTAGAATAATTTGAAAATTCATCTGCTGAGAGTAATTCTTTTCATGGGCGATAAAAGTATAATTCAAATTTCCAAGATCATGGAAGACAGCCCCGCCTCCACTTTGGCGACGCACTAAAACGACCCCATCTTCTTCAATCTTCTTTAAATCGCACTCTCTATGGGGATTTTGATTGCGACCAATAACAATGGTATTGTCATTTTGCCAAAGATAAAGGATATACTCCTCTTTTTCACACTGCCTTGTGAGCATTTCTTCCAGGGCAAGATTTACCCTGGGATCATGGCCCGAGGACAGAAATGTTTTCGTTTTCATAGGACTCCTTTCGATAAAAAAAGCTCTAATTAAAGAGCCTCTTCTATATCGGCAATATCAATGCGAAGCCGATCGACTCGCAAATTATCCATGGCTAGCACTGTGACATGGACGTTTTCATAATCAAAGCTGTAACCGGCTTCGGGATATTCTTCGGAGTTTTCCATACACCAGCCGCCAACGGTGTCGGAATCAAAGTCAAATTCATCTTCATCCCAGTCCATTAAATCTATAAGATCTGCAATGCTCATATCACCATCGAGCTCGTAGCATTTATCAGAAAGTCGGATGATTTCATCGTAAACTTCATCGGTTTCATCCCAAATCTCTCCTACCAGGGTTTCCATAATATCTTCAATGGTTATAATGCCAATATTGCCACCGTAATCATCGGTTACAACCCCTAGATGCATCTGAGATTGGCGAAGCTTTTCAAGGGCTAAAGGAAGTTTTGTTGTTCTATAGAGATAACTGGCAGGCTTTAGAAGACTTCTTATATCCAGCTCAGGTTCATCAATAATCTTTCTGTAAAAATGATTCATGTACAAAATCCCCACAATGTTGTCTATGCTCTTATCGTACATAGGGATCCGCGTATAGGGCGATGCCTGAATTTGTTCTAGGATTTCCTCGCGCTCATCATCGAGATCAATGGCGTACATATCTACTCTAGGAATCAAAATTTCACTAACGGAGCGCTCGGCAAAGTCCAGTGCAGAGCTAATTATATTTTTTCTGTTTTCATCTATAATGCCTTCGTGTTCCACGGTCTCAAGAAGGTTTACCAGTTCTTCTTCCACGGCCTCGGACTGCTCTTCGGGATCCAGTTCTTCTCCCTTAAATCGCCTTCTTAATAGTCCGATGATTGGTTCAGTTATCAAAAGAACTGGCGAGAAAAGAAGCATAAGTATGCGCAAAAAAGGAGCAGCAAAAAGCGCCATAGGAAGAGAATGTTTCGAGGCAATAATTTTTGGCGTAATTTCGCCAAAAATAAGAATCAAAAGGGTCATAACAAGGGCTGAGGCCGATACGGCTTTTGCCCCTATAAGACCAATGGCAAGATAGGTCGCCAGGGTCGACGCAGCAATATTAACAAGGTTGTTTCCTATTAAAATCGTGGCCAAAGCCCTTTCGTAGTGCGTATAAACATAATAAGCCAATGAAGCACGCTTGTTTTTTCCATCTTGCATAGTTTCAAGGCGTACTTTATTAATAGAGGAATAGGCTATCTCCGATGCCGAAAAGAAGGCCGATAATAGAAGAAGGCCAATTATACTAAAGATTACTCTCATGATACAACCTCCTCATCTTCTGGAGGTAGGCACACAAAAAGTTTCATTATTCTTCTGTTATCCATTTTTGAAATTTCAATATCCATTCCCATATAGTCCATTTTGTCGCCGGGTGAAGGGATCCGGCCCAAGCTCTCATAGACCCAGGTTCCTATACTCTCATGGGCAACGTCGTCAAGGTCGTGTTCATCAAGACCCAGTCTTTCAAAGACTTCCCCGACATTGACCGAGGCATCGACTTCAAAACAGCCTCTTCCTATTTCATGGAAATAATCTACGGCGATGTCATCTTCGTCCCAAATCTCACCCACTAATTCCTCGAGTATATCCTCAACGGTAATAAGGCCCACTACTCCACCAAAGGTGTTGGTAACAAGACCGACATTGACCTTCTCCCTACTCATTTCGGGAAGTAGATCGTCGATGTTTGTACTGCTGAATACAAAAAAAGGCGGATCAATAAAGTCCATAATATTAGCGGCTTTTCCCAGCTGATAGCTGGCACGAAGATAACGTCTTATTTGAAGCACACCGATGGTATTGTCAATACTGTGTTCATACACTGGTATTCTCGAATGTTTTGTATTCTTTATGGTTTTAAAGATTTCTTCGGGATCATCGGTGGCGTCCACAGCAACAATATCCGTACGCACCGTAAGGATATTTTCTACGGTTTTGTCACCGAAATTAAGGGCTGTGTGTACCCAGTGGCCCTTTTGATCTTCCATGGCATCTTCATTTTTAATTGTTTCGATTATATTGTAAAACTCTTCTTCGGTTACGGTTTTCCTGTTTTCATCATAAAAGAGTTTTGAAATAAAATTCCCCAGCGCCGTAAGCACAAAGGAAATGGGTCTAAAAATAAGAGTTAGAAAGTAAAGTAGAGGTGACACCAAAAGCGACGCCGACTCACTATAAGCCTTAGCCAGGGTCTTTGGTAGCATCTCACTGATTAAAAACACTATAATTGTAATGACAAGGGTTGAATAAATAAGAGCACCGGTCCCCCAAAGTTTTGTTACCAGAAGGGCAGCAAAGGAAGCCGTAAAAACATGTGCAATATTATTGCCGATTAGAATTGTACTAAGGGCCCCATCAAAATGATGAAGTAAATAGAGTGTTTTGGAAGCTCTCTTGTCCCCCTTGTCAGCGCGTATTTTTATGCGGGCCTGATTGACTGAAGCTAGAGAAATCTCAGCTGCTGCAAAAAAGCCGCCAAGGGCGATAAAAAAAAGTAGTAAAGCGTAAAGCCACCACTCGACTTCGTCCATAGGGTATTTTTCCTCCTTTTTAAATAAACATAAAATTTTAACAAGTAGTTAAATTGTATATGAAATTCTTAGCCTTGTCAATTATTGCCCAGGGCTCAGTTGAGCAGAAAGTATAGGAAAACGCCTCCTAGAAGTAGCGCCATTAGCAGTTCGAATAGAGGTCTGGGTCCCCTAACTAGATAATCCTTAAGTCGCTCTATTGAGGGACTGTTCTTTTTCAATAAGAAGAGCTCCTTCTTTTCACTATATTCTTCTCCTTCTTGCAGAAAAACCTTGATTTCTTCGGGATTACTAATCTTTAAAAGACACTTATACTGTCCAGGAAAAAGAATCTTACTGGCTCCATAAAGAAGCACTCCCAAAACAAAGAGAACAATAAGCCGTAGTGCCATAGAACCACCCAGTACAAAACGTTGACTCATAAAAAAGGCCACTAAAAACATAGCCATAACCCCATAATCCATTCCCCGTGGAATGAGGACAATTTTCTTAAAATATATTAGTAGCTGTAGGAGGATTGCCACAGCAATATAACCCAGCACAAAGGGCTTTAACAACAAAACGCACATTACCTACCTCCTAAGTTAGGATAAAAAGACCTTTCCCCTAGAGGAAAGGCCTTTGATCAAAGTTTACTCATCCTTTACCAATTGGTATAAGGTTTTAACAAGATATCCCGTCCCTCCATGGGGGTAGTAGGCTCTAGGGCTTTCTTCATAGCTAACTCCAGCGATATCTACATGGACCCAGGGAGTATCAACAACAAACTCCCCAAGGAACATGCCGGCACTAATGCCACCTCCCATACGTCCACCACTGTTTTTAATATCAGCCAATTTAGACTTATTCATTTCTTTGTATTCATCAAAACTAGGCATGGCCCATACAGGCTCACCCACCTTGTTTCCTGCCGCCGACACTCTGTCTACCAGTGCCTGATCGTTGTATACCGCACCGGCACTGAGATTTCCCAGGGCTACAACCATGGCTCCTGTTAAGGTTGCCGTATCAATAACATAGCGAGGCTTAAATACTGTCGTTGTATAGTATAAAGCATCGGCCAGTGTCAGGCGACCTTCGGCATCGGTGTTGACCACTTCAATGCTCTTACCGGCCATAGAACCAATAATATCTCCCGTTTTATAAGCACTACCATTGATTAGATTCTCCGTTGCCGCTACTACGGCAATGACATGGGTGGGCAGTTTTGCAGCAGCAATGGCCTTCATAGCGCCAATCACTGCAGCCGCTCCTGCCATATCACCATGCATAGTACGCATCCCCTCGGCAGGTTTAATACTATATCCCCCGGAGTCATAGGTTAGACCCTTTCCGACCAAGGCAAGGGGTTGTTCATCACTGTTTTTATATGTCATGACAATGAGTTTTGGCTCTTTATCTGAACCGTAGCTGACAGCAAGAAAGGCTTCCATGCCCAGCTCTTCAATCTCCTCTTGACCCATAACCTTAACTTCAACACCCAGGGGGCTAAGTTCCTCTTTTGCTCTTTGGGCTAGGGTGGCAGGGTACAGATCCATGGCAGCCAGATTGGTAAGATCTCTTGCCAAAAATACGCCGTCTAAAAGTTTTTCTACTTCAACAAATTGCTCTTTAATTTCTTCAACTTTGTTTTCTTCAACCCAAAAGCTGATTTCCTTTAGATAGCGAATTTTTTTCTCGCTCAAATAATGGTCAAAAAAATAATTGCTGTGCATAAAACCTTCGTATACTGCTGCAGGGTTAAGATTCCCTATTTCTAAACTGACAGCGTCAATTTTTAGTTCATTTAACTTACTGGCCAATGTGTAAAAGGCCCGGCGTAGGGCTTCATCATCGGTTTTTTCCAGATTCATAGACAAACTACCCTGGCGCTCTTTACTTAGTGATGCGAAAATCTCACCATGTTTTAAGCCTTCTTGGTTAAAGCTCAGTTCAACTTCCACATTTTTCTTAACATTAAATAGATAATTCATTCTGCCTCCTGAATAGTATTTTATAAAATCTCACTATACCTACTATACCCCTATGGAAAGAAATAACCACAAAAATCCTGCTTTTAGGGTATACTTTACTGGAATGGGTAATTTCCCAAGCAAGGAGGTATTATATGAAATTTGATGATCACATGGTAAATAGGAGCACTTTCTACAGTGCCAAATACCACAAGATGGAAGAAGTGGGTATGCAAGAAGGCATTCCACTATGGGTTGCCGATATGGACCTTCCCGTTGCTCCCGCAATTACGCAAGCCCTATTAAAGCGTGCTTCCCACCCCTACTTTGGATATACTTATATCCCCCAAGAATACTATGAAGCCTTTGCTCAGTGGCAAAAAAAACGTTTAGGCCTAGATATTGATGTGAACCTTTTAAGCCCTGCTCATAATGTGGTGGTGGGCCTACAATTGGTTCTTGAAATGTTTAGAAAATCCGGAGACAACATCCTAGTTCAGCCTCCTGTATATTTCCCTTTTTACTCAATTATTGAAAAAGCCCAGTGCGGGCGCATCGATAACCCTCTAATTGAAACCGACCAAGGCTATTTCATGGACTTTGAGGATATGGAAAAGAAAATTATTGACAACAAAGTCAAATACTTTATTTTATGCAATCCACACAATCCCATAGGAAGAATCTGGACAAAAGATGAACTAAATAAAGTTGCCGATATCTGTCACCTGCATGGTGTAACGGTGCTAAGCGATGAAATACATGCCGATTTGGTACACGAAGGAGAACACATCCCCTTCTATACCGTCAGTGACAAGGCAAAACAAATCTCCATGAGCTTTTACTCCTCAGGCAAAACCTTTAACCTTCCTGCCCTGCACTCAGCCTATGTACTCTTTCATTCCAAGGTTTGGAAAGATCAGTACGACGCCATATCTTTGGCGCAAAACCGTGGAGATGCCAATTGCTTCGGTATTGCTGCCAATATAGCCGCTTTCACAGAAAGCGAAGACTGGTATCAGGAAATGATGGAATATATCCAAGGCAACCTCGACTATGTGACAAATTTTATAAATAATGAGTTCTCTCCGAAAATAAAGGTAAGAAAACCCCAAGCTACCTATTTGATGTGGCTCGATTGTAGAGGTCTTGGCCTAAGTCCTGAGGCCCTCAGTGAGTTCTTTCAAAAAAAGGCAAAACTTCTTCTAAATGACGGCGAACTCTTCGGCGATGAAGGCAAGGGCTTTATGCGTTTAAATAGCGCTGCCCCCCGCTATCTTCTAGAGCAGGCCATGGGGCAACTTAAAAGTGCCATGGATGAACTGGCTTAAAGCCAATAAATTTAATTTAATTGATTTGAAAATCATAAAAACGCTCTTTACTTAGAGCGTTTTTTCGTCTTTCTATCCCTTTTTTTTTCTTGTTCCAGTTAGAAAAAAAGAAAAATACCATAGCTATAAAAAGAAGCAATAAGTATAAAGGAAATAAGCACAGGAAAAGTCTTTTTCACCAAAGACGTAAAGGGAAGATTGTAGGCTTCGGTTATTACCCCAAGACAAACATGAGTGGGAGAAATCTGACTGGCTATGAAAACAAGGCTCATAAGAAAGATTATAAGCCCAAGGCTACTTCCCAAAGTTGCCACACTAATAGGAAGCATCATAGCAATCATGGCCTGGCTACCGGCCAGAAGCGTTCCTAGAAAGAAAATAAGTCCAAATATAATTACTGGTGGCAAAGGAAGTGTGCTAAAAAACTCCGGTAAAGTGTCTATAACGCCACTAAAGGTTGGCAGTTCTTTGAATACCGTAATTGTTAAAGTGGTAAGTATTAACCGCACCTCGAAGGCTGAACGGAACATTGGCTTTAATTCTTGCCATGTAAAGCGGTTCACAAAGGCAGAAACAATAACCACAGGGAACACAGCTTTGTGTACAGGCAGTTTAAAACTTAGAATCAGTACAATGCTTGCACCGATGGCCCATAAACTTACCCACAAATTCTTAAGCTCTGCTTTTTTATCGACGTTTTCTGGCGCATTAGATTGAGGTATTTTTCGCACATAAAAAATAAAACCAAGAAAAAACAGAAGAAAAACCAGTGGGAGCATCGCCAAGACAAAACTCGTCATTTCTACACCGGAGAGTTCCATAACAAGAATAATTGTGGCGTAGGTAGGAAGAAATATTTCGGAAATATGGCGGTAAAAACTCGTAACAAAGCAACGTTCCTCTACAGAAAGATCGTCCTTTGCGGCATTGTCCACAATGGGTTTTGCTATGAGCACCGCACCCACCGAAGGAAGAAGTCCCACTACAAAGGGAGCCACCATGGCATTGATTCTTCTCGAACCAAAAAGCTTTGTAAGGGAGGTCTCGGCTAGGATAAGATGTTCCCTTTTTTCTAGCATTCTCTGTAAATAGGTAATGGTGTAAAAGGCAAGAACGAGATAAAGCGTTGTTCTCGAGAAAATTCCCCGGTATATTACATCTAAAGCATTTTTCGGAGAAACCCTAAAAAGAAAAAATCCAAGGATGGTACTGGCCCCCATGGCGTAATAAAGAGGCATCCTTCGGCTCATTAAAATAAGTAGAAATACAAATAAAACAGCTAGAAATATCAACTCCATGTATCCTCCTAGAGATCACCGTAGGTTTTTTCACGAAGAGAATTTGTAGCATATTCGCTTTTTAGCATGGAATAAAGTCGCTGATCCAAAAAAACTCCTTCATAGCAATAATTTTCTCTTAGGGTACCTTCCCAAATAAGACCCAAATCTTCATATAGAAAGATAGCCCTTTTATTGCGAGGATATACATCAAGATAAAAACGGTTCAAATCCAGTTCATCAAAACAGTATTTTATAAGGGCCGACAGGGCACTGCGACCATAGCCTTTGTCTTTTTTTATAAAAGCGATGCGCCTTAGCAGGAAGGTCTTTGACAAAAAATCCAGTTGCACCATGGCATAGCCCACCATCTCCTCCTGCTTTGAATACATAGAAAAAAGAATATAATTCTCGTTTTCAAGATGAAATCTATGCTCGTCCAAGGTACTCACAAAAAGCTCTGGTCGATTCTCCGGATGACTCTCAATCTCCATGAGCCGGGGAAGCTCTTCTTCCCTAGTTTCTCGAATATAAAGATTTTTTGTTTCAATCATATAAAAACCCCTCTAAAATCTCAACGAATTCTTCAAAGGCCACCTGATCTTGCTGAGTAAAATGACCTAAATAGGGGCTGTCAAGGTCCAGCACTCCCCTAAGCTCACCGCTTTTTCTTATAGGAATTACTAGTTCTGAGCGAGAAGCGCTATCACAGGCAATATGGCCCGGAAAATTCTCCACATCTTCCACCCTTTGGCTGCAGTTTTCTTTCCAGGCACTACCACAAACTCCCTTACCGTAGGAAATCCTAGTGCAGGCAGGAAGACCCTGAAAACTCCCCAGAACAAGTTCATCTTCTACTACCCAATAAAAACCTGCCCAGTTCAGCCCCTCTACAACGGCCATTATTATTGCCGCAGCATTGGCTTCTATAGCTCTTGGGTGACTTTCGGTGCCGCCTTGGGATCGCAGCAAAAGCTTTGTATAGGCAAGGCGCTGGGCTTTACTCATTTTTTCAAGACCCTTAAGTTTGATCATCGCGGCTCCTTCTGTTTCTACAATATAACCATAAGAATATAGACAAAGATCATCAAGGAACTAAGCAGGCTTCCCCTAGTTTCATAGCTTGTCCGAGCAAGAAGCCATCCTATCGCTAGAAAAATCAGTGTGCCAACAAAACTCCCAATCATAAAATAACGCTCAAAAAGTCCAAAACCCAAAGCAAGTCCCAATAAAAGCTCTTCTCGGTCCAGCCTTCTTCTTAAAAAGATAATGGGAATCGAAAAAACTGCTAGAGAAGTATAAAGAGCAGTGAGAAAAGCATGCTGCAATAGATTCAAAGAAATTAAAGGTATAACTCCTTCGATAATAGCTTTTTTGAAAAAAAACCAAGCAGTAAACACCAGTATAAATAGTCCTGTGACCTGAAGCCAACTATTGGGAAATGAATAAGAATAATCAATCTTTTCCTTGAGATTTCCAGTAAACAATTCTTTAAAGCTCTCTCTTTTTAGAAAAAAGACAAAGGTAAAACTAAAGACAATCAGAAGAACCATGGTAAAAGAAGTAAGATTACCACGGCACAGGCGTTCTAAGGGCAACAGCGGAATCGTCTTAAGGAGGCCAAAATATAAGGGAACCTCCCAGGGAAGATCCTCTTGTTTGTAACTCAAACCCACCACCATCCATGCAATAAGGATGCTCGGGAGCATGTATTGGGGGCTCCAGGGCGAAATGCTCAATAAAAATCGTCTAAAGTTCCATGACATAAAAAAGAAAGCCACTACAACATAGGCCAGTCGTCGTTGTTGTCTTGTCCAGTGCATTGACCACTCCTTTAGCAAAATATACCCCCCTAAGAAAAGTCACCAACTCTCCAGAGATAGGGGATACTGATTTATTATAAGTTCCACGGGTAAATATATATTTAAGTCTAAACATTATGATCCTATGCAGAGTTTAAAACATAGACATAAAACCCCGTTTATAAAAATAAGTTATAAAGACTCTAGAAGTATTTTAGCACGAAAAAACCATTTCTCCAAAATTATGTCACATTTATATATTTCTTCCCCTTTATAGTACGAAAGGAGTACCATCATGAAAAAGAAACTCAGTTTACTACTCGGCCTTATCCTTTTAGGAGGCTGTGTACCCATAGGGCCTGCCCCATCGGCCAGCGAAGCCACCCCTCCTCCATCCCTTAGTTATGAGGATGAAGATTTCCAGGAGCGATTTGATGCCACGGTGCCCAGCGAAGGAGCCCTGGATGCACTCTGGGATTTTTCCATCAATACCTTTAAGCCCCTTAGAAAAGAAGGCAACCGTTTCTATTCCCCTCTAAGTCTCTATTTTGCCCTTTCTATGCTAGAAGAAGGCGCTTTGGATGAGAGTCTTGCAGAACTTCAGAAAATTTTAGGAGAAGAGGTAGATGTCAAAGCCCTGATGGAACATCTAAGTTATGACACAGAGCAAATGCAGGTACTTCTTGCCAATAGCCTTTGGGTTCAAGAAGAGTTCCCCGTTAAAGAGGCCTTTAGTGAGAAACTTATGAAAGATCATTATGCTTCGGTTTATGAGCTGGATCTACAAAAACAAGCCAGTATGGACAAGATTTCTTCCTGGATTGCTAAAAATACCAAGGATCGAATCAAACCCGAGCTCAGCGTCGAAGACAGTATTCGCTTGTATCTTGTCAATACTCTTTATCTTAAAGCAGCCTGGAGAGAAAACTTTAATGAAGATCTTACCAAAGATGATAGTTTTAAAGCTATAGGGGAAGAAATCAACCATCCCTTTATGCATCTAAAGGGTGACAATGAACTTTACATGGAAAATGACACATTACAACTGGCCAGCAAAACACTCCAGGATGGGATGACGATGTACTTTGTACTTCCTAAGGAAGGCAATGGGCTAACGGATGTGGACTTCGTTAATATTCCCGGACTTATAGATGAAATGAGTGACGCTCAAATCAACTGGACAATGCCCAAGATCCATATTAAAGATGAAATGGAACTTACCGAAGTGCTGCGTAGCCTCGGAATCAACCAGATCTTCGAAGAGGATGGAAAGCTCGGAAACATCAGCGATATTCAACTACAGGTATCTCAGATTAAACAGTGGAGCGATTTACTTGTAGAAGAAAAAGGAGTTGAAGCAGCTGCTGCCACAATGATCAGCGTCCTAGAGACCTCTTTACCACCTCAATTTCCTGAAGTTGAAATGAAGTTGGATCGACCATTCTCCGTGTTCATAACCTTTAGAGATATACCTCTATTTTTTGGTGATGTTTATCAGCCCTAAAAGACAATGGCCAAGAACCAGAGATAAATAGGCTCATCCATTTTTATCTTCTAAACTTGATAGCTTTCATTTAAGACAATAATAAAACGCCCGAAGATACTGATGCGCAGTGTCTCTGGGCGTTATTTTTAAATTAAACCATTAACCCTATAGTACTACCAGATTAACAATTCGCTATTTCACTAATTTTTTAGTGAAGGAAATAAAAAACTTTTTTAAAACTACTACTACTTGGAGCACTCCATTACACTGTTGAGCTTTTTCAACATGGCTATTTGGAAACCAGGTTTTCTTTCTTTATCTTTACCTGAAACCCTTGTCGGCTTTTCTAGGTAATCCACTATATCTATGGATTTACCCAAAGACAAATCATGGTCAACAGCAAAGGAAGGAATCTCCACATATCCTTCTTTATCTATATAGTAAGCCTTGGTTTTAACACCATTATCAATGACGATTATATCGCTTCTTGATAGCTTCCTGTAATTAGATCCCAGGGGGATATTCTCATTGAACATAGTCCGTATATTTTCTAAATTTATTTCCTCCCCCAGTAGCCCTTCATAAATTTTTTCGTAATTTTCAAAGTCCGGCTGGAATCTTTTACTTTCAAAATAAGCATAATTTACAAACTGAATATTCTTTGTTCTTTCATTATTTTGTACTTGATACATAGTGTACAATGTTTCTTTTTGCACTTCTAATCTCCTTTTAGGTGTCAATATAATTTGATCTTGACTTTTGTACATTTATTTTTACTTGGTTTTAATCAAATCATTTTTATAAATGATCGAGGCTATTTATAAAAGCATTATCTTTTAACTCCTTTATTTTCCAATTTGACTGTGGCAAATACTTTAGATCAGTAGTTAAACTCTACTGCTAAAACTGTGGCTGTTTTTTATCCTATTAAAGTATATCTGGACTCGTGTATACCCATTACGGCTTAATGGAAATATTTTAAGCTCACAGAACAACTTCCTATGTTTCTTCCTAATTCCTAAAGCGATATGGATAACTATATATTACCCCACAAATCAACTTAGTAGCACATATGGAAGAAACTTTACACTTATGCAAATGTCTTTGTTTCATATTTAAGTCAATTGAGAAAGCTTTGATCTCCAGGCTATTACTGGAATAAAAAAAGCAACAAATTTCTTTGCCGCCTTTAAACAAATTTACACATAGCCTTGTGCTAAGGCAATCTAAGATCTTTTTCTCACTTTAAATCCAAAATACATGACCAAGACAAAGATAAGGATCCCAAGAGTGAGGTAGTAGTTTGCGTCGGCAACCTTTCCTACCTTTACCTGAGCCACATAGGTAAGCCCGAGATTCGTCATAAGATATAGATTGATCTTTTCTATATCAGTTCCCCGCGGAAATTTCACTAAGCCATCCTTTGATAGGGAAGCATTGTAATAAATCCCTTGCTCACCCTCTAGGGTATAGGCAAGAAGGCCACGTCCCGGTTCCTTTAATGGTTGAGCCGTAAAAGTAGGCCCTATCTCCAGGGGCATAGGTCCCCCTAGACGGGCTAGACCATCCTCTTCAAGACTAAGGGTCAAAGGAAGTCGTTTAATCTCACTGGCCTCGACTTTTTCTCTGGGCTCTATAACATAAACAATCCGGCTTTTCCAGGCTTGCATTAGCTGAGAGGATTTATAACTTATTTTTGCTTTTTCATCACTCTCTGCTGCACTGTCTGAAGCAATAAAGTATAGCTCATCGTCCTGCCACTCATATCCTCTAAGGGTAATAAGATGTCCCCCGGTGGTTAGGGGAGCCCCTTCAAGATAGGGTAAGCTGCCGCCCGGCACGTTAGAATAGGCCACGGACATGCCCAGGGGATAGCCCTGATCAAGAAGGTTAAGCAGTTCTTCTTCATCGGCATAGCTTAAATAAGACTTGTAGCCTGCTTCGCCGGCAAAGGCAACATTAAAGGCCCAGTTTCCATAACCTTCAAGATGACTATCATAACTATTAAGAGCCACTTCTTCGGGAAGAAGGTCTTCTCCCAATAGTCCAATTTGTGTGGCCGTAGTATTGGCTGAGCACATAAGCTGGGCCATAAAGGGATGACGAATCTGCTGACTATAAGCAAGTTCTCCCAAAACCTTACCGGGATGAGCTTCTTTATTTACCGGGCCTTCAGTCACCATGGTATTAAGGGTTGTTAGTGCGATACGTCTAAGAGAAACGTCTTTACCCTTTAAAACTCCCCTTACTTGAACCTTATTTGCCGTGGCTTTATCTCCTAGGACCCAGGCTGTATCATAGCTCAACTGACCATACTTATCTTCATCGGAATAGGAATGGCGTTTAGGGGATTTTTGCCAAAGACCCCAGCTAAACCAAGTGGACCACTGCTGTTCTTGTTCATGATAAAACCTAGCCTCCAGCTCTACCGACGCCTCTTGGGGCGTCAAAGCATTCCAACTTAAAACAAGATATTCAAAGGGCTCCATATCCATGGGGGGAAAAGTAAAGCTTCCTTCGTCATTTTTCTTGGCAAGCTTTAGGCTGGCCGTGGACTTGTTAAAAACAAGCCCCTGGAGCTCGGCTTCTTCTAGTTCTTCTCCTTCTAAGATAAGAAGGTTCCAGTTCCTCTTTTCTTCTGCAAAGCTAAAACTTTGTGCGCAAAGAAGAAGTAAAAAAATAAGTACAAAGGTCTTTTTCATTTATAACCTCCTAAAAAAAGGATCACCCTAGGGTCATCCTTATAACAAATAAAGTTTAACATGTATTGTAAAAAAAATGTGCTTTATCTAAACATTCTCCTCCTCTTTATCATCAAAATTTTCCGGTGTGTATTTGCCGTCTTTTTTTCTCTGCTTTACACATTGGGTTAGAAGATATTCAATCTGCCCATTAATAGAGCGAAAATCATCCTCGGCCCAGGCTGCAATCTGCTCATGCAACTTAGTCGAGAGACGAAGAGGGATCTGCTTTTTAACATTTGTCATGATTAATAAAGACTACCACTGTTTACTATGGGTTGTGCATCTTTGCTACCACAAAGAACTACGAGCAGATTGGAAACCATGGCAGCTTTGCGTTCATCATCAAGTTCCACCACATTGTTTTCAGTGAGTTTTTCAAGAGCCATTTCTACCATGCCTACTGCGCCTTCTACAATCATCTTTCTTGCATCGATAATGGCGCTGGCCTGTTGCCTTTGAAGCATCACGGCAGCAATTTCCTGGGCATAGGCAAGATAGGTAATTCTCGCTTCTATAATCTCAATACCAGCCTCTTCAACCTTGCTCTGAATCTCCTGGCGAATTCTTTCGGCTACGAGGCTACTGGAGCCTCGAAGACTTCCTTCATCGGGCTCCCCATCGCCGGTGGTATCAATTCCCGGAGCCATATCATAGGGATAATTACGAACTATGTTACGAACGGCACTATCGCTTTGCAAAGAGAGATATTCTTTAAAGTTATCCACGTTAAAAACCGCCATGGCCGTATCCGTTACGCGCCACATTACAGCAATTCCTATATCCACGGGATTTCCTAGAACGTCGTTTACCTTTTGCTTTGAATTGCTCAGGGTCATAACCTTAAGGGAAATTTTCTTGCTGCTAGTTTCAACCTGGGCATTTCCCTGTGCTCCGGAAACAAAAAACTTGTGTCCTCCGCCACTATCAACATCACCGCTTTGGCCAAGCTTTGTTTTGGCCGCGGGATTTACCGCTGAAGAGAAGGGATTGACATAGTAAAAACCAGGTTCCCTAATGGTTCCCGTATAGTTACCAAAAAGAGTCAACACAATGGCTTCCTTGGGTCTAATAACTTTCAATCCAAAAAAAGGGATAAAACCAACAATGCACCAGAATATTCCTAGACCTATAAGTAGGGATCCCAGCATATTGCCTTGGTTAGATAATCCTGAACCAAAAAATATGAGGGCTATAGCACCACCGTAGAGAAGAAGAAACAAAATCAGCATAGACATGCCATTTCTTGGTTTCATAATTTTTTCTTGCATCACACACCTCCTAATATCTTTATAATATCATTTTGATATCTATTGTCAAGATATACTGATGTTCTAAAAAAAAAGAAGTCATCGCCTGGGCGATGACCTCTATGAACTCTAAACTTCATTTAATCTTTTTTCCAGAGCCTCCAGCTCATCATAAAGCTCTTTGGGCATTTTTTTCCCATAGCCTTCGAAGTGCTCCCCTATGGATTTCACTTCTTCAAGCCATAGCTTCTTATCCACTGTTAATATTTCTTCCAGTTCCTTTTTATCAAGCTCAAGACCTGTTAAATCAAGATCTTCTACAGCGGGCATATATCCAAGAGCGGTTTTTCTTGCCGGAATAGTGCCATCAATGCGCTGAGTAATCCATTTTAGAACACGGCTGTTGTCACCAAAACCGGGCCAAATAAAATCTCCTTCTTGATTTTTTCTAAACCAGTTGACATAAAATATTTTAGGAAGCTTATCTTCTTCGGTCTTCTGAGTGGCATCGAGCCAGTTTTGCAGATAATCGGCAACATGATAGCCAATAAAGGGAAGCATGGCAAAGGGATCTCTTCTAACTTGGCCGATTTTATCGGAAATAACGGCAGCCGTTACTTCACTGCCCATAATAGAACCAAGGAAGATTCCATGCTGCCAGCTAAAGCTCTCATGAACCAAGGGAATTGTCGTGGCCCTTCGGCCTCCCACTAAAATAGCATCAATGGGAACGCCCAAGGGAGCTTCCCAGTCCGGCGCAATGCTTGGACACTGGCTGGCGGGAGTGGTAAAACGAGCATTGGCATGGGCTGCCTTTTCTTTACTCTGAGGAGTCCAATCATTGCCCTTCCAATCGATAAGATGTTCCGGAGCTTTAATGCCCATACCTTCCCACCAAACTTTATTGTCATCGGTGAGGGCGGTATTGGTAAAAATTGTATTGCTTTGAATGGTGGCCATAGCCGATGGATTGCTTCCTTGGCTGGTCCCCGGAGCCACACCAAAAAATCCGGACTCAGGATTAATGGCATAGAGTCTTCCATCTTCGCCAAAGTGCATCCAGGAAATATCATCGCCTACGGTTTCTACCTTCCAGCCTTCAATGGTGGGAACCAGCATGGCCAGATTGGTTTTGCCACAGGCCGAGGGGAAGGCGCCACAGACATGATACACCTTGCCTTGGGGATTTGTTAGTTTCAAAATCAGCATATGTTCTGCCAGCCAGCCTTCGTCCCGGGCTATAACCGAGGCGATACGAAGGGCGAAGCATTTCTTACCCAGAAGAGCATTGCCACCATAACCTGAGCCAAAGCTGCAAATACTGCGTTCTTCAGGAAACTGTGCGATGTATTTTTTATCCATGGGAGCACAGGGCCAAGGGGTATCCTCTTCACCCTCTTCCAGGGGCGCACCCACACTATGTAAACAAGGGACAAATTCCTCACCGGCTTCAATACGCTTAAGAGCTACATCGCCAATTCTTGTCATAATAGCCATATTGGCTACAACATAAGGACTATCGGTAATTTCAACGCCCAGCTTTGCATAGGGCGAATCCACAGGGCCCATGCAAAAGGGGATTACATAGAGGGTCCTTCCCTTCATGGAGCCATTAAATAGACCATTGAGAGTTTCTTTTAAAACAGTAGGATCGATCCAATTGTTTGTTGGGCCGGCGTCTTCTTCCTTTAGGGAAGCGATAAAAGTTCGATCTTCCACCCTGGCCACATCGGAAGCGTCGCTTCTAAAAAGTGTACAACCGGGATACACATTTTCATCCAAACGCTGAGCAATACCCTTTTCTACCATCATATCTGTAAGCTCAGCCAACTCTTTCTCAGAACCATTACACCAGTAAACTTGATCTGCTTGCGTAAGTTCGCCAATCTCTTGGACCCACTTGAGCAGCATGTCCTTGCCTTTCATTTCTCCCCCCTTAATTTAAATGACAAGATTTTTCACCAGAGCAGGTATTTGCTCTAATGATGTCACAATATAATCAACTTTTAATGTACTAACATTTTCACCGGGATTATACCAACAGCTTAAAAGTCCATAGTTGACGGCCCCAAGCATATCCGAAGGCAAACTGTCACCAATAAAAAGGATTTTCTTAGGATCATCTTGACCTATTCTACTCATCATAATATCAAAAAAGCCCTTTTGGGGTTTTTCAAAGCCGGTTTCCTCGGAAATAATAATCTCATCAAAATAAGACCTAATACCACTTGCATCCAGTCTTCCCCTTTGAATGGAAAGAATTCCATTGCTGGCTAGGGCCAGGGGATAGTTCATACTTAGTTCTTCTAACACTTCACGGGCACCGGCGATAATATCTCCCCCTTTAGAAAGCTCTTCTTCATAACTGAGTTTCATTTTACCATCAAAACCTTGAAGATCGTAGTGATCACAAAAAAGGCGAAAGCGCTTCTCAATAAGCTCCTGCTTTTGGATTTCTCCCCGTTCCAGGGCACGCCAAAGACCACGGTTCAATCTGTTGTAGGTTTCGAGATAGTCTTTTCTATCCTCGAAACCCAGACTAAGAAGCATTCTAGTAAAGGCCTCTTTCTGGGCCGCCTTAAAATCAAGAAGGGTATCATCGGCGTCAAATACAATCCAATTTATGTTTTCATTTCTCATTTGTTTCTCCCTAAAGCTTACTTCTAACCCATTAAACAAGGTGAAGTAGCATCCCCATTGCGGCCCCAAGACCAATAACCAAAACCGGATGAATGTTTTTAAGTTTAATTAGTCCAAAAAAGCCCAGAAATAGAGCTAGGTTGAGCCAATTGATCCCGCTGAGCACAAGGTTTCCTCCGAAAAATACCACCATCTTTATAAAACCTAGAAGGGCTGCGCTTATAAGGCCGGCCGAGGTGGGCCGTAGTCCATAAAAGATTCCTTGGGTCAGGGGGCTTTTCTGATAGCGGTCTAGAAAGGGAATCAAAAGAAGGACCACTATAATAGAAGGGAGCACCAAAGCCAGCGTGGCCATAACACCACCTAAATATCCACCAACCCTTATGCCAACAAAGGTTGCCATGTTTATGCCGATGGGACCCGGTGTGGATTCACTTATAGCCACCATATCTATAAGTTCCTTTGTAGTAAACCAACCGTATTTTTCACCCATATCTTGCAAAAAGGGAATGGTAGCAAGGCCACCGCCAATGGCAAAAAGCCCCGTAAAAGCAAAGGCATAGATGAGTCTAAGAATTTCCATATTTCCTCCTTGAAAGAAGGATACCAAGCCCTGCACCCACTAAAACCGTTACTAGGATTGGACTTGAAAAACCAAGAATAAGAAAAAGAACCACTGCAAATATAAGAAGTCCTCCCCAATCTTTAATGGCACTTTTAGACATCTTAATAACTGTTGTCAAAATAAGGGCACTAACGGCAACGCGAATTCCCGCCAAAGCCCCCATCACCTTAGGGTGATCGTAAAATTGTTCGAGGATCCCGGCTAAAAAGCTAATAATCACAATGCTAGGAGAAATAAGACCCAGCACCGCAATCACAGCTCCAAAAGTGCCGGCCTGTTTTTGCCCTATAAAGGTCGCCGTATTGACCGCTATAATTCCAGGCGTCGTTTGGCCAATGGCGTAATAATCAAGAAGTTGCTCCTCCGTGGCCCATGCTTTATTTTCAACAACTTCCCTTTGTAGAAGGGGCAGCATGGCATAGCCTCCACCAAAGGTAAACAGGCCCATTCGAAAAAAAGTGCTGAATAACTCTAGGTAAATTTTCATAATTCCTCCACAAACATCCTAGCACAATTAAGATAAAAATAAAGCCTCTAAGTCTCATTTTTATTAAAGAATACATCTCATCTATTATGAAAATATGCTTTAAATTAAACCAAGGAAACCATTAATGATTGATTTCAAAAAGTTTATTAATAAAAAAAGTGGCTCCTATGTTATTGGGCCACTTCTTTTATAAGGCACTTGTCAAGAGAGACTCGCTCTTTCCCCTCTCTAAAATTTAAGAGGAAGCTTTTCATCTAATACTTTCTTTGTGTTTTCCATCATGGAAATAATGGGCAGATCATAGGGACAGCGACTCTCACACAAACCACAGGCTATGCAGTCCGCTGCCTTCTTATCAAAGGCTCCATAGCGCTCCAGGGCCCATTCTTCGAGATGATAGCGGCTATAGTAGCCCTCCATAAGAAAGACTGTAGGAATATCTATGCCTAGGCTGCAGGGCATACAGTAGCCACAGCGACGACAAAAATGTTCCCCCAGTTCATCGGCTTCTTCTTTAATAAGTTGCCGCTCCTGGGTGCTTAAAGGCCCAAGCTGCATCTGCTCTAGATTCATCCTTAATTGCTGGGGCCCGTCGATTCCCGGGATGATCACATCGCCCACCCCACCGTGAAGCAGATAGCGCAGAGCAAGGTCTTTATGACGCAGAGCCCCTCCAGCAAAGGGTTTCATAATGATGGTGCCTATTCCCTTTTCCTTGGCTCTTCTTAAAAGCGCCTCTCCCTGACTTTCCATATAGTTCATGGGAAATTGCACTGTAGCAAAAAGCCCCGACTCAATGGCCCTTTCTAGGATGTCTACCCTATGGGTCGATAAACCTAGATGGGCAATCCGTCCCTCATTTTGAACCTTTTTGCAGTAGTCATAGCCGCCTCCAGGTCCTGTAAGAATATCAAATTCCTCAAAGCTTCGCACATTATGAAACTGATAGAGATCAATTTTATCCCGTTTAAGAAGAGAAAAACTCATTTCCATCTCTTCTTTGATTCCCACTTCACTGCGCTGCATGCTTTTTGTCGCTAGATAAATATCTGGGTTTCCCAACTCCTTTAGGGCGTTTCCAATAAAGCCTTCGCTAACGGTGTAACCTCGGGCCGTATCAATGAAGTTTATGCCCATTTCAAGGCAATCCCCAATAAGGTCTATGGCCTGTTTTTCTTCAATGCGTTGAAGGGGAATCCCACCCAAACCTAGAGGGAGAACCTCCATACCGGTTGTACCTAGCTGTATTTTTCTCACTTATCCTCCAGATTTTATTTATTCAAGGGCTCCGCAAAAGGCCTTCATAAAGATAGGAAGATCTGCCGGGGTCCTTGAAGTTATAAGGTTACCATCCACTACAAGCCCTTCATCTACCCAGTCGGCGCCGGTGTGGATTAGGTCATCTTTTATCGACATAAAGGATGTGAGCTTTCTTCCTTTAAGATCCAGAGAAGAGGCTAGAAGCCAAGGTCCGTGACATATGGCGGCGATGGGTTTGCCCGCATCGTCCAGGGCCTTAACCAGCGCTCTTGTTTCAGGGCTTCTTCGCATATAATCCGGTGAGAAACCACCAGGAATTACTAGACCGGCGTAATCATCGGCATTTATATCCCTTGAGGCATGGGTGCTTTTCATTTTCATTCCCGCCGCACTGGCGTAGGAGACATCTTTATCCGTGCCAACCAAATGAACTTCGTAGTTCTCTAGAAGACGAAAATAAGGATAAATCAGTTCCATTTCATTGAAATTTGTTTCGATTAAAACAATTACTTTTTTCATTTTTTCTCCTTTTAGATTTAGTGCTGTTATTTTTTAGAATACCCCTATAGCCTCCCATTAAAACCCTAGAGGATCTTTTTCCAGGTGGCCGGTAGAAAGAGAATGAAGATAGGAAAGATCTCAAGCCTGCCAGCAATCATGGCAAAGCTAAGAAGAAGTTTGCTAAAATCACTGAGTCCGGAATAGTTTGCTGTGGGTCCTACAAGACCCAGGCCAGGTCCAATATTATTAAAGGTGGCCAAGACTGCTGAAGTAGCACTCTCTAAATCTTGAAGATCTAGACTGATAATAAGAATAAGGACAAGGACAATGATAACATAAAGCATAAAATAGTTCAGTATAGATAGAGCTCCCTGTTCACTGACGGCCCGGCCGTCTTGGGTAAGTCGTACAATTCTCTTGGGTTGCCGAATCCTTTTTATTTCCGTAAGGGCGCTCTTTACAAGAACCACAACCCTGGATACCTTAAGGCCTCCGGCGGTGGATCCAGCACTGGCTCCAATGCACATCAAACTAAGGAGAATAAGTTTTGAAAAGAGAGGCCAAGCTCCAAAATTTGCCGTACCAAAACCCGTAGTGGTAATAATAGAACTTACTGTAAAAAAACTGTGGCGAAGACTGCTTAGGCCACCGTAGAGGTCTTGGATATTGAGACTTATCGCTACAATGGCGACCAAGGCAATCAAAAGATACCAACGTAGTTCTTCATTTTTTAAGATATCTTTCTTATTGCCGAATAGAAACAGATAATGAAGGTTAAAATTGGTTCCAAACATAAGCATGGATATACCCAGTACGATTTCAATATAAGTGCTATTGTAATAACCCACACTGAGAGCTTTGTTACTAAACCCACCGGTACCGGCAGCACCAAAGGCGTGGATTAGAGCATCAAAGAGATTCATTCCTCCAATAAGGAGAAAAACTACCACAATCGCCGTCATGGCAATATAAATAACATAGAGTATTCTTGCTGTGACACTGAGTTTGCTCACAAGTTTACCAAAACTTGGCCCCGGCACTTCAGCCTTGATCATTCTTAGGCTATCGGTAGGTATTTTTGGAAGAATAGCCAGAGCAAATACTAGAATTCCCATTCCACCAATGACATGGGTAAAGCTGCGCCAAAACAACATGGAGTGGCTCAGTGCCTCTACATCTTTAAGGATCGAACTCCCCGTGGTAGTAAAGCCGCTAGAGGTTTCAAAAAAGCAGTCCACTAGGTTGGGAATTTGTCCTGAAAAATAAAAGGGTAAACTACCAAAAAAACTTAGTAGTATCCAGCTCATTCCCACAATAACGAAGGCTTCTCGCATATAAAAATGATGGTCAGCCAGCTTCTTTCGGTAAAGCAAAGTGCTCACCAGTATCAAAAGAACAATAGTGAAAACATAGGCAAGAATATCTGAGGCTGCCTCTTTATAGATCAGCCCCACAGTAAGAGGTAAAATGAGAAGTGCCGCTTCTATACGAAGCAATTTAGCCAATACATAACGTACGATATTATAATTCATAACTATTCCAGGATATCATCAATATCTAAGAGTCCATCTTTGATTGTGATGACAATCACCTTGTCTCCTGCTTCTATTTTGTCATTACCTCCAGGAAATAGAGCTTCTCCCTCCCGAATGATATAGGCAATAATCATATTTTTTTTGATGGGAAGTTCTCTCAGAGGGCGACCTATCACCTTGGAACGCTCTTTAACGCGAAACTGCAAACTCTCCACCCGATCATCGGCTAGCTTATACAGAGCCTCTACATTGGAACCCATAGAGTTTTCTATGGCCCGAACAAAACGGGTAATGCGATTGGCAATAAGACGTTTAGGGGTAATGATGCTCATAAGTCCAATATCTCCAAGATAACTGATAATGGCTGTGCGGTTAATTTTTGTAATGATCTTTTGTACGCAGCACTTCGAAGCATACATACTAATGACGATATTTTCTTCATCCATGCCGGTTAGGCTCACTACGGCTTCATAGCGGTGGATGCCTTCTTCATCAAGATTGCTTTTCTCACTGCCATCGGTATGAATAACAGCTACCTTGGGAAAGGCCACAGCTAAATCTCTCGCCTTTTGCCGATCCTGTTCTATAACCTTAACATCCATATCCGTCATAGCCAGCATCCGTAGAAGGTAATGGGTAATTCTTCCTCCACCGATAATAAGGCAACTTTTAACCCTGCGGTGCTGAGCCCCCAGGGAACTATAGAATTTCTCCAGATCCGCGGGCCTACCTGTAACGTGGATATGGTCGCCCTCTCTTAGAACGCTATCGCCCTTGGGGATAAAGACTTCGCCATTTCTCTCAATTATGCACACAATTAAAGAGCTATAGCGTTTTTTAAAACTAGGTAAATCCATCCCTCCTAGGGAGCTTCCAACATCGATGGAAACCTTGACAAGACTTACAAGATTGTTAGCAAAGGTATCTACATTAAGAGCAAAGGGAAATTCAAGTTCTAAAAATATTTTTTTTGCCGCTTCGAGTTCAGGATTGATCATCATATGAATCCCAAGACTATCTTCAACAAAGCTAAAGGATTGATAATTCTCTGGAGTTCGAACCCTAGCGATGGTATAGTCAGCTCCAATTTTATTGGCCATTATCGCTGAAATCATATTGATCTCATCCATCTCGGTAACGGCAATAAAAACATCACAGTGGGCCACGTCGGCCTCCATTAAAATTGGATAAGACGCACCGTTGCCAACAATGCCGCTGATGTCTGCCTTCTCCATAAGATGCTCCAATACATCGGCATTTTGCTCTATAAGAAGGACATTGTTTTTTGTCGTTGAAAGTTCTGTACAAAGAAGCTCTCCGACTTTTCCGCCACCTACAATAACTATATTCATTTTTCCTCCCAACCGAGGCAGCGCTGAACTGCTCTATCCCATAAATCGACCTTTTTTTCAACCCATTGACAATCCTTTTGGGGTAAAAACACTCGGTCTTCAATTTTAAGTCCCTTAAGTTTTTCTCTGTCTTTCCATAGGCCAACCCCTAGGCCCGCTAAATAGCAAACACCAAGGGCGGTACTCTCAAGGTTTTTTGGTCGATAAATCGGTTTTTGAAGTAGGTCTGCTTGAAACTGCATTAAAAAATTGTTTGCCGAAGCTCCACCATCTACCATAAGCCCCTTCAGTTCGATGCCGCTATCCTTTTGCATCAAATGAAGAACGTCCCTAGACTGAAAGGCAATGGATTCCAGGGTAGCTTTAATGAGATGTTCTTTTCTACTGCCCCGAGTAAGGCCAAAAATACCACCCCGAGCATACATATCCCAATAGGGTGCACCTAGGCCTGTAAAAGCGGGCACCACCACAACTCCACTTTCGCCAGCCATCATGGCATAGTGCTCACTACTGGGGGCATCCTCAATAAAACCCAGCTCATCTCTTAACCACTGGACAGCGGCTCCGGCATTAAATATACTGCCCTCCAGAGCATAGCATATCTCGTCACCAATCTTCCAACCCACCGTAGCAAGGAGTCCACTGTTTTTTATAACGGGTTTTGCACCGGTATTCATCAGCATAAAACATCCCGTACCATAGGTGTTTTTTGTCATACCCTGATCAAAACAAAGCTGGCCAAAAAGCGCTGCCTGTTGGTCTCCGGCTATACCGGTTATAGGAATTTGAGCACCCCCAAAGATTTCGGGATGAGTAAGACCAAAAAAGCCTGAACAGTCTCTTACTTCAGGCAAAATCTCCTGGGGAATATTCAAAAGTTCTAAAATTTCTTTGTCCCAGGCAAGCATATCAAGATTAAAAAGCATAGTTCTGGAGGCGTTGCTTACATCGGTGGCATGGACCTCGCCTCGGGTTAAATTCCAAAGTATCCAGCTGTCCACGGTGCCAAAGACAATTTCGCCGGCTTTGGCTCTTTCGCGGAGCCCGGGTATATGGTCAAAAAGCCAGAGTATTTTCGTAGCGGAAAAGTAGGCATCGGGAACAAGTCCTGTTCTCTCTCTAAGAAAATCCGTCAAGCCTTTTTTCTTCAATTCCTCACAATAGGGCGCGCTGCGCCGGCACTGCCAAACAATGGCATTATAAAGAGGCTCACCGGTTTTTCGGTCCCAGAGAATAGTGGTTTCCCTTTGATTGGTAATCCCAATGGCTGCTAGATCCAAAAGGGCGATTCCCCCTTCTTCCAAAGCCTCCCTAGCAACAGCAATTTGGGAGGTCCAAATTTCCCAAGGTTTATGTTCAACCCAGCCCTCCATGGGATAAATCTGAGTAAATTCTCTTTGGGCAGAACTTAATATCTGGCCATCTTCATTAAATAAAAGAGCACGGGAACTGGTAGTTCCTTGGTCTAAAGCCAATACATACTTCATTATCCACCTCAACTTTAATCTATTTTATCATACCTAGCAACATTTTCTAGACCTGAGTGGGGAAAAGTTGTACACTAAAAAGAAAAGGGAGGCATGAATGAACTATCCTTACCCATCCCAAAGAAATGTTGTCTACGGCTATCGAGGCATGGTAGCCACAGGAAATGTCCTCGCAGCCCAAGCTGGCCTTGAAATGCTTAAAAAGGGGGGCAATGCCATCGATGCAGCTCTAGCTACTTCACTATGTCTTAGCGTCACCGAATGTTGTAGCAATGGCCTCGGCGGAGACCTTTTTGCCATTATATACTATAAAAACCAATACTTCGGTATAAACAGTCATGGTCCGGCTCCAAGGTTACTCAGCCTTGAAGCACTTAAAGAAAAAGGATTCGATCATCTTCCCAAAAGTGGTCCGGAATCCGTAACGGTTCCGGGACTTATCGGCGGGGTAGCTGCTCTCCAAGAGCGATTCTCCAAGCTCTCCTGGGAAGAAATTGCAGCGCCGGCCATGGCCTATGCGACCCATGGTTTTGCCTTGCAGCCTCGTATGGCCTTAATGATGAATAGGGCCAAGGAGCGTTTTGAAAAAGATCTCCCCCAGGCTCCCACCCTTAGCACCTGGTTTTCCGCTTTTTTGCAAGATAGAGACTGCTTTAAAGAAGGAGACTTACTAAAACTCCCTGGCCACGCTAGGGCTCTGGAAGAACTGGCAAAAACAAAGGGCAAAAGCTTTTACCACGGTACCATTGCCGATGAAATCGATGCTTTTATGAGAAAAAATGGTGGATTTCTAAGAAAAGAAGATCTGAAAGTCTTCAAACCCCAATGGGTAAGTCCACTATACACCGACTACAAAGGCCACCGCGTATTTGAGCTTCCCCCCAGCGGCCAAGGCATAGGTGTTTTGATGGCCCTGAAAATCCTTGAGAAAACCGGCTATAGTCTTCATAATTCCATTGAAGCTACGAAACTCTCCCTTTCTTATATGCAGCGCCACCTTGCCGATGAAGGGGCTATGGTCCATCCCTTGAGCGCTTTTCTTGAAGACTTCCCTGAAAAAGCCGCCGGAATAATTGGACAGAGAGCCCTAGTGCCGGAAGAAACCGAACTCTTTGGCGATAATACCGTTTATCTATGTGCCGCCGATGGCGAGGGAAATATGATTTCTCTCATCCAGAGTAATTATATGGGATTTGGTTCCGGTGTTGTTCTACCCCACTGGGGTATCGCCCTACAAAATCGAGGCTGCAATTTCTCCAATGATCCCACTTCTGCTAACTCTTTGGCACCGGGAAAACGTCCCTATCACACGATCATTCCAGGATTTATTGAAAAGCCTGGAACATTCCGTGGGCCCTTCGGCGTCATGGGGGGCTTTATGCAACCCCAGGGCCAGCTGCAAATTCTTATGAATATGATAGAAGAAGGTCTGAACCTACAATCCGCCATCGATAAACCGAGATGGCAGTGGATTAAAGGGAGAAAACTTCACCTTGAGGAAGGTTTTTCAAAGGGGGAGCTGGAGGAGCTGGAAAAAAGAGGCCACGAGGTCGAAATTCTACAGGACCCCGTTTCCTTTGGCCGGGCAGAAATAATTCTTCGATACGAAAGCGGCCTACTGGAAGGGGCCTGTGAACCTAGGACCGATGCCGCCGTAGCTGTATGGTAAATTAGAAGATAAGAGCCCGCCCCCATATCGGGGCGGGCTTTTCTTAACTATATATGTTTACTTATATCTACTTATATTTATTTTGGATATACTCATCCATAGCTGCAGCAGCTTCTTTTCCTGCCCCCATTGCCAAAATAACAGTGGCAGCACCGGTTACAGCGTCGCCTCCAGCAAAGACACCTTCTCTACTGGTTTGACCTTGATCATCGGCAATAATGCATTCCCATTTGTTGGTATCAAGACCTTCAGTGGTCGAAGCAATCAGCGGGTTTGGAGATGTACCCAGGGCCATAATCACTGTATCTACAGGGATGGTAAATTCTGAGTTGTCCATAACGATGGGGCGACGTCTTCCCGACTCATCGGGCTCGCCAAGCTCCATACGTACACAGGTTAGCCCATTTACCCAGGCATTTTCATCGGCATGGATTTCAATGGGGCTTGTAAGAAACTCGAATTTAATGCCTTCTTCAATGGCATGGTGGACTTCCTCAACACGGGCAGGGAGTTCATCCATGGTACGTCTATAGATCACGGTAACATCAGAGCCAAGGCGTAGAGCCGTTCTTGCGGAGTCCATGGCCACATTTCCCCCACCGATAACGGCAGTACGGGCACCCACTTTAATGGGGGTTGCGTATTCAGGATCAAAGGCCTTCATTAGATTTGTCCGTGTGAGGAACTCATTGGCAGAAAAGACGCCATTGTAGTTTTCTCCAGGAATATTCATAAATTTCGGAAGTCCGGCACCGGAACCGATAAAGATTGCTTCGTAGCCTTCTTCAAACATTTCATCGATGGTGATGGTTCTACCTACGATAACATTGGTTTCTATTTCCACGCCTAGATGTTTTAAGTTTTCAAGTTCTGGGCGAACAACACCATCTAAGGGAAGACGAAACTCTGGGATACCATAAACCAGAACGCCACCGGGTTCATGAAGGGCTTCAAAAATAGTTACTATATAGCCTTTTTTGGCCATTTCCCCTGCACAGGAAACTCCAGCAGGTCCCGAACCAATAACGGCTACTTTATGGCCATTTTTAAGAGCACATTCGCCTACATGTATATCGTTTCTTTCCGCCCAGTCAGCAGCAAAGCGCTCAAGCTTGCCGATGGCGATAGGGTCACCCTTTTTACCGAGGATACAGGTGGCTTCGCACTGGGTTTCCTGAGGGCATACCCTGCCACAAACCGCAGGTAGGGATGTATAAACGGCAAGACTTTGTGCTGCTTCGCGGAATTTCCCATCGGCTATACAGCCTATGAAATCGGGAATATCAATATCTACAGGGCAGCCAGGCCTACATTGAGGTTTTTTACAACGAAGACAGCGAGCTGCTTCTTTCATAGCTTCTTCTTCAGTATATCCAAGGCATACTTCTTCAAAGTTTCTATTTCTTATCTCAGCAGGTTGCTCTGAAATAGGTACTCGTGTAAAACGATCCATTCTTATGCCTCCTCTAATTTACAATCTTTAACGACTTCAATATCTTTATATTGAGTTTGGCGCTTTAGAGCTTCATCGAAGTCCACTACGTGTCCATCAAATTCCGGCCCATGAACACAAGCAAACTGAGTCTTACCATCAACGGTAACCCTACAGGCACCGCACATACCCGTTCCATCAACCATGATTGGGTTTAATGAAACTGTTGTGGGTAGATTGTACTTTTTAGTGGTAAGAGCAACAAATTTCATCATAATCATAGGACCAATGGCCACAACATGATCATATTTTTTACCCTGATTTACCACTAGTTCTTCAATATAAGCCGTTACCAGACCATGAAAACCATAGGAACCATCGTCGGTGCAAACATAAAGATTTTCTGAAACACTGGCCAACTTGTCTTCTAATATAACAAGCTCTTTATTCTTAGCGCCTAAAATGATATCACATTTGATTCCGTTTTCATGGAACCATCGTGCCTGGGGATAAACGGGAGCCGCTCCCACACCGCCGGCAACAAAGAGAAATCTTTGTTTTCTGAGTTCTTCAAGATCCATATGTACAAATTCCGATGCTTTGCCTAGGGGCCCAACAAAATCCTTGAAGTAGTCTCCCTCTTCCATTGCTGCCATATCCTTTGTGGATTTACCCATGGCCTGTACTACGATTTGAACCGTGCCTTTTTGTGCATCATAATCACAAATGGTCAGCGGAACGCGCTCGCCTTTTTCATTATCAATGATAATGACAAACTGCCCGGGTTGAGCTGACTTTGCAACGCGTGGTGCCTCTATGTCCATGGAAAAAATATTTGGAGCAAGCACCTCTTTTTTTACAATCTTATACACTCTATCTCCTCCTAAGTGTCGAAGTATAAACTTCGCAATTAAAATAAAGGACTCGGACCCGATTATCCAGGTCATCACAAGTCCATTATACACGATATTGTTAGTTTTTTAGCAATTATTAATGATTCGATAAAAGATCGCTACAAACGAAAAAACAAAGGGTTATAAAAACGTTTATAACTCAGTAAATCGCTATAATAGCGAAATCCATCGTAATTGTTACCAGAAAAAATCATTTTCTGGTAATCCATAAGCTCCATTGTATGGGCGTAGGACTCGCCAGCCTCACTCTTTACTTCAATAATGCCCCCTAGACGTAAACCATAGATGCTCTTTGGAATTTCGCTACGGGGACCGCTATCCTCGGTGCCCCGGGGATGGGTCATATAATCCATTAGATCTCCAACATAAATCCAGCTTTCTGTAAAATCACCATCATAGCTATTCCAAGCTCCAATATAGGGATACTCATCGCCAAAAAAACCATAGTAAAGGATCTGCGAAGCAAAATTCGCACAATTCTCCTGAAGGCTGGCAAACTGGGGGTTTCGATCAAAAATGAATTCATCTATATACCACAGAGCTCTAGTCGGATCGTATATATAGTCCGAGGAACGCATCGTATAATTTAGTGGGTTTTTCTTTGGACCAAAGGCGGGAAAAAGGAAATCATGCCTTGGGGCCTTCCGGCCATAGAATTCATGATCAATGGATTTTTTCAAAAGGTCCACGGACTCTTCATAGCTTAACTTTGGTTCAGAATATTCTTCGTTTTCATTGTGGAAATCAATGGTAGCATGACGTCGATCATATATTTTCCAGCCCTCTTCCTCACGCGTAAGCCAGAAAATATTACGGCCTAAATAGATGAAAGTCGGATAAGCTAGTTTAGGGTTTCCTTCCAAATAAAACACTACCGTAGCATCATCACCATCGATGTAGACCTCCTCGATATCAATTTCCAAAGGAAAACGTCGGGTTTCCACATACACATAATCCTTTTCTTTAATATAGGCTCTGCGCTCCATAAGCATTTTAAAACTATTGACAAAATTGGCAGAGATATCAGAATCCAGATCAAATAGTCCCGAACTATCTATGGGATCATTTTTAAGATAGGCGCTATAAAGCGTCTCAAAATAAGAAAAAACCACATCCTCTGGTTCCATTTCCTGAGCAAAGACGCTGGGTATAAAAATCAAATACAATAATAACAATAAAAATAAGACAGGTGTCTTTTTCATACATCCTCCTGCCTTATTGTACTATACTCTTTTCAAAATAAAAAGATGATAATCCATTCTATATCCTACATCCAGTTAAATCCTAATCATAAAATAGTTCTTGAACAGATTTCTTATAATAATCAGCAAGCTTTCCTTTTATTGCGTCACGGGGGATTCTTTGACCTTGTTCATACATAGACAGGGTAGAGCGGCTGATCCCTACAGCTTTACAAACTTCTCTTCCCGGGGTCTTTCCCCTTAACATCTTAAGTCGTCGACCGATTTTTTTCGCATCCATGACTTCGTCCTCCATTGACTAATTGTACACTAAGTGTGTACCGTGGTCAAATCAAGGCGATTGCAATATTTTCACGTTACGTGTATAATATAAATACAGTGGATAATAAATTACCCAATCAAATAAATCCCAAGGAGAAAGCTAAGATGAATCTAGGAGAACGACTTCGGTCATTACGAAGAAAAAATAATCTCAGTCAAAATGATCTTGCGAAAAAATTAAATTGTACAAAAAGCAGCATCAGTATGTATGAAAACAACCATCGTCGTCCCAGTATTGAAAAACTCATAGAACTTGCAAAAATCTATAGTATCGATATGAATACCCTTCTACTTTGGCAGGAAGAAAATTCTCTATCCTCGGAAATTCCAAAAAACATAGTGGAAGAACTTGGTGAAATCACAAAAAAATAATTTAAAAATATAAGCGCCTTTCGGCGCTTTTTTAATAAAAAAAAGGCAGGAAAATCTGCCTTAACTATAACCAAAGCCCTAGCGCTGTTCTACAAATTGTACCTTTAGTCCATCGGGGTCCAAGACATAAAAAAAGCGCGTGGATGGATTGGGAGAAAAAGGTCCACTGTGAATTTTAAGTCCCTCTTTCTCAACAAAGGATATCATTTCATCCAGATTCTCTACGGCAAAACCCAAGGATACTCCTCTTGCCATAGTTACTTCTTTATTGGCCTCATTATAAATAAGTTCAACCTTTGTCTGAGCCTCTCCTAGAAAATAAATTTCCATGCCGGGAGCTTCTATATGAGCACTTATTGGCAGTCCCACAATCTTCTGGTAAAAACAAAGGGAAGCCTGCATATCCTTGACCTGTAAAGTGATCCATTTAAAATCCATTTTTACTCCTTTTTACGCTGCTTTGCTCATAACAGAAAATAGTAAGACCAAAAGACCAAGACCAATTCTGTACCATCCAAAAACTTTGAAATCATGCTTTTTAATATAGTTCATAAGAAAGCGAATGGCGAAAACACTGGTCAAGTAACTCACCAACATACTCACTATTAAGATAAAAAACTCAAATAAACTAAAGCCTCCGAAATTTCTTAGCTCCAACACAGATGCTCCAAACATGGCTGGAATGGCAAGGAAAAACGTAAACTCCGCGGCAGTTTTTCTATCAAAACCAAGATAGATTCCACCCAAAATCGTGGCCCCGCTACGAGAAGTTCCAGGGAAGATAGCAGCTACTAGCTGAAATATACCTACAATAAAAGCATCCTTATAGGTTATTTTACCAATGCGATCCACTTGTACTTTGAGGTCTTTATTTTTATTTTCCAGGTAGATAAAAAGTATACCTACAATGATAAGGGCTAGGGCTACGGACACCGGATTGTAAAAATATTTGTAGAAAGTGGATTTAAAAAGGATTCCAATGACCCCAGCGGGAATCGAAGCAAAGACTATTTTAAACCACATAATCATCTTCTGTCTTTGCACACCAAAGGGCTTAAAGGTAAAGGGGAAAATATCCTTCCAATAAAGCACCACAACGGCCATAATCGCGCCCAGCTGAATCACCACCAGATACATTTCCATAAAGGCTTCACTGACCTGGAGCTTTATTAGCTCATCAAGAAGAATCATATGACCGGTGCTACTAATTGGAAGCCACTCGGTAATCCCTTCAACAATGCCAAAAAGAATTGCCTTTAACAAGTTTAGCATGAATCCCCCTCGATGATTACAGCAAGAAGCCTAACCTTTTCTTTGTGGGGATTTCTTATGGCGTGTTCCTTCCCCTCGGGGGTAAAGGCACCATCACCCTCTTTTATATCAACCCACTGGCCATCACTCAGGGTCTGGGCGGCGCCTTCAAGAAGGAAATAGATCTCTGCTTCACCCCTATGGGTATGGGGTCCAATAGAGCAACCTTCCTCTAGGGTGACAATAGAAAATATTCTAGTGAGCCCCTGGGTCTCTTCTTTTTCAAATAGATCTAAGAACTGGAGTTTACCTTCTCCACCAAATACTTTCTCTGCTATTCTTATCTTCATTTGTTCTTTTCGCTTAATCACTATTTCCTCCAAATGTTTATTTTTTTCTACTAGGTTTTATGTTAAACTAAGGCGACTGAGGTATAAAAATGAAATTAGGACTTCGTATAATCAAAACCGTTCTTGCCGTAGCTTTGTGTTTTATTATTGATATCTTTCGCGGTGGGATGCCTTTTTTCGCTGTTATAGCAGCCATTTTATGTCTACAAAAAGGAAAAGAAAAAACCTATTCCCAGGCCATTAGTCGAACACTGGGGACCATTATTGGTGGTGTATTTGGCCTGCTGTGTCTTCTTTTTTTCCAGTATGCTGATATTGCCTACAAAAGCCCCGTATATGTAATAATTATTTCTCTTATGGCAATCCCCATTATAAATATGAATCTTTGGATCAAAAGTCCGGTTTCGGCAGCCTTTTCCTGTGTTGTGTTTTATTCTGTAACCATTGGACATTTCCAGGATTTGGCCCCCTTTGCCTTTGTTCGTAGCAGAATGCTGGATACTTTTATAGGCATTGGTGTGGCGCTTTTTCTTAACTTGGTTTTTCCCTTTAAAGGTGAAACAAAAGATCCATTGGTTCTGTGATAAAGGGCACATCTTTGACAAGATCTCCATAGCCCCAACTGACTTGAAGGCCTTTACACCGGGCCTTTTTTGCTGTCAGAATATCCACGGAACTATCACCCACATAGAGAACCTCTGTGCTGTCCTTTCCCATCCTTTCGATTAGATAGATCAAAGAGTCTGGATTGGGCTTTCTTGCAAAGCCAGCATCACTTCCCAGTACATCCAAGAACCGTTCGGGAAAATAGATTTCGCAAACTTTAATAAGAGCTTCATGGGGTTTATTGCTGAGCACAGACATAGTAATCTGTCTCTTTTCCAGTTCATCCAACAACCCTGGAATCCCGGTATAGGCCTTTGTATATCTACTGAGATTATCCTTGTAATGTTTTTTAAAGGTCTCAACAAACCCTTCTGGATTTTTTGCACCCAATCTTTGCATTAGCACATAGGGGCCCTCACCCAGGGCTTCTCTAACCTGCTTCTGGCTAGGGCCTTCAAAACCATAAAACTCAAAAGCATAGCTTACGCTCTCCTGAAGATCTTTTAGTGTATCCAGAAGGGTCCCATCGAGATCGAATATTACTGATTTTATCAATTTACGCCTCCAAAAATCCGCCCTTGGAGAAACTCCTTCGTGCCTTCTTTCCAAGAAAGCCCAACAAAACACTCAAAGAAATGTTTCATATCCGTCGGCTTTTCCCGGTGCTTATTTAAAAAGAGTTTCATCACAGGATAGAAAATCTCTGGTTGGAGAAACTCTTCTAATTCTTCTAAGAGCATCCATCCTCCCAAGCTCAGATCTCTTCCCTTTAACTCCTTTAGGCTCTTGCCTCTAACCCTATCCCTGCCCTGTTTATAGTCATCATTAAACCCTTCGATTTCTCCGGGACTATAGATGTTTTTAATGATTTTTGATGTAAAAAATAAGACAAAGCCCTCATTAAAGAATTCCTCTGCTTCGTAAGCCCCTACGGTCCATCCCAGTCTAAGATAGACCCTGAGGATATCTTCAAAACCTCGGAGACTTCCTTTATTCGGCCAAGGGAAAAAGAAACTGCCATCCAGTTCAAAGGCTGTCTCGCCCTGGGGTAATACAACATATCGTAGGGGTCCGGGAAAGGCTCCATCACCACATAGATTTCGCATATAATCCCAGGCTCTACGCAAAACTAAACTCAAAAGCTCTACTTCGGGCTCTTTCTTTAAAAGATAAATTTCTCCCGAAAAAATCCGATCCACATAGTAGCGAGCAATGCTAAAAACCGGTCCGTTTTCTCCCCTAAAAATAAAGCGAAGAAGACCTTTTTTATGTTGAACTTTTTCCAGTTCATGGGTGCTAATTACAACAAAATCCTCGGGAATAATGACCTCGGTGTAACGAATTGGCGGAATATCTTCACCAAAAAGAGGAAGAAAACTGCCATCGTCGCGGATAAAAAGCCAAGGTCGCTGGGGGTCAATATAAAGCTGATAATTGAAATTGTATCGGTGACCAGGAGGAAGATTGTACATATCAAGAGAACTTCCTTTTCTGGGCATCAAAAAGCTTTCCCCGTCATCGACAAGAAAATTTGTAATAAAACACTGGGGATTTAATAAAAGCTCTCGTCTTGGTATCTCCCAGCTATTGATGCTTACTTCAACATGAAAGGCGCCCAAGTTGGGACTCATTTGAATTTTTGTAATCATAACACCCTCCTGGGGGCATTATAACACTTATCTTACCAAATGGCGCCCCAGTACCTATAAAAAAAGAGCCCTAAAGGCTCTTAGCGTAGTTCTCTTCCCGCCACAGCACTGCTGATTTCCGGCATCAGTTCACTGGAAATAGCTTGCAAAATCTTCTCGAGTTTTTCTACATCTTCTTTGGAGAAGTGTTCATGGATTCTTTCCATAACTGTAACGATATAACTGTTTTTAAGGTCATTGTAGGCATGGAATTTATCGGTGACTTCCAAATGAAACTCTCTACGATCATTCTTGGAGCGAATCTTTTGAATATAGCCCTTGCGAACCAGTGAGGATATTTTATAGGCGGCATTGGGGTGAGAAATATTTAAAAAGTTCGCATACTCACTGACGGTGGGACGGTTTAAAGCATAAATCACCTCTACGGAAATGGTTTCAGAGGAGGTCAAGGAGGCTTCCCTGTCTTCAAAGTTCTTAAAGATGTTTTTATAGAAATTAAGTTTGAATTTTTCGTAGACTTGATTAAAAGATTTTTCCAACATATATCCCTCCTTAATAAAAATATTACGTTACTTTATAGAGAATGTCAATTGCCCCTGGGCTACAATTTCCCCATCGACCATTGCCCTTACTTCGCCTTTGCCTATGCCCATTTTAAAGCCCAGAATTTTGCAGTAAAGCTCCAGACTGTCTCCGGGTAGCACTTCCTTTTTAAATCGCATTTTGTCAACACCGCCAAAAAGAACTAGTTTTCCTCTGTGCTCTTCAAGGCTTAGTACGCATAGAGCCCCAAGCTGAGCTAGGGCCTCTATAATCAGAACCCCGGGCATAAGAGGATAGTCGGGAAAATGTCCCATAAAATGAGGCTCATTTAAACTCACTTGTTTAATGCCCCTAGCCCAAACTCCGGCCTCTCCCTCCAGAACCTTATCGACTAAAAGAAAAGGGTAACGGTGGGGCAGGATGTCCATGATTTCCTTTGCATTATATTTCACTATCTTCCCACTTTCTAAAGAGAATAGAAGCGTTATGGCCGCCAAATCCAAAGGAATTGCTCATGGCTGTTTTAAACTCATAGTTTCTAGGTTCCAAAACCAGATTCAGATCGCATTCTTCGTCGGCGACCTTATAACCAACATTGGCAGGTAATATTCCTTGGTCCATAGCCACTAGGGTAACAATGGCTTCCACCGCTCCCGATGCTCCAAGAAGATGGCCCATCATCGATTTAGAACTACTAACAAACACGTCTTTCACATGCTCCCCCAGTAGTTTTTTAATGGCTTGGGTTTCCGTCTTGTCATTGAGAGCTGTACTGGTTCCGTGGGCATTGATATAGTCCAGGTCTTCCGGGCTAAGACCACCATCCTCCAGCGCCATTTCCATGGCTCTAAAGGCAAGCTCTCCTCCTGGTGAGGGTTGGGTTATATGACCGGCATCGCAGGTACTGCCATATCCGATAATCTCAGCATAGATCTTTGCTCCTCTTTCTAGAGCGTGACCCAGTTCTTCCAGTACAAGAATTCCGGCTCCTTCGCCCATCACAAAACCGCTGCGCTCTTTATCAAAGGGAATACTGGCTCTTTTTGGATCCTTGGAGGTTGAAAGCGCTTTCATAGAAGCAAATCCACCGATGGCAAGGGGATTGATACCGGCTTCGGCGCCGCCGCACAAAACCACATCCAAATATCCATCGCGAATACTATGAAAAGCTTCGCCTATGGCATCGGTTCCACTGGCACAGGCCGTAACCGGGCATTTGCAACTACCATTAAATTGCAATTCAATCGCAAGGTAGGCGGCAACCATATTGGAGATTACTTTGGGAATAAAAAAGGGAGAGATTCTTGAAAACCCTGACTTGCAGGCTTTAAAGGATTCTTCTTGAATGGTGTTGATGCCACCGATTCCCGAACCCACATTGACTCCATGTCTTGTGCCGGAGCTTGTTAACCCGCTGTCTCTATAGGCTTTAATACCAGCCACAAGGCCATATTGATTCACAAGGTCCATTCTTCTTGCTGCTTTAGCGTCAAGAAGGTCCTTGTCTTTAAACTCTTTTACTTCTCCGGCCAAAGTCACATCATCTCCCGATGCGTCGTAGTGGCTAATGGGCCCAATAGCACAGAGGCTGGATTTTATAGCTTCCAGCAGGTCTTCTTTATTATGACCCAGGGGACAAACGACCCCAAGGCCCGTAATTACAACTCTTCTTTTCATAAAGCGATTCCTCCGTCAATGCATAGGGTTTGCCCGGTAATATAGCTTGCCTCCTGGGAGGCGAGAAAAAGGGCCAGGGCTGCCACTTCTTCGGTCTTTCCAAATCGTTTAATTGAAAGTTTTTTAAGGGCTTCTTCTTTTAATGTATCAGGCAGTTTGTCCGTCATATCACTTTCAATAAAACCGGGAGCCAGGGCATTTACTCTTATGTTTCTTGAACCAAATTCCTTAGCCATAGTCTTGGTAAGACCAATAAGGCCGGCTTTGGAGGCTGCATAGTTTGCCTGGCCGGGATTTCCATAAACCCCCACAACGCTGGAGATATTTAAAATAACACCCTCTCTTTTTCGGATCATGAGTTTAAGAGCTTCTCTTGAACAAAAAAAACTTCCCGTAAGGTTGGTATCAATCACTTCGCTAAAGTCTTGGCCCTTCATACGAAGAAGGGAACCGTCCCTAGTGATACCGGCGTTATTAATTAGAACATAAATTTCTCCGAAGTCTTCTTTTATTTTAGAAAAGGCTGCCACAACCTCTTCTTCTCTGGCTACATCGGCCTGATAGAAATGAAGCTTTACTCCAAGACCATCCACTTCTTTTTTTGTATCTTCACAGGCTTCTCCGAGATTTCTCGTAATAAGGGCTAGGTCGTATCCTGCTCCTGCAAACTTAAGGGCCATAGCCCTACCGATACCACGACACCCACCGGTTATAACGGCTACTTTTTGCATTTACTAAGCTCCTCCCTAGTGCTAATAAAGCTTTCTTTATCCTTTATTTCAAGAACTCTTGCTTTAGGGTTCAAACGTTTTATGAAGCCTGCAAGAACTTTATTGTGACCAATTTCTACAAAAAGATCAACTTCTTCCAAGAGTTTTTCCAAATCGTCCTTAAAACGCACAGTCTCCATTACCTGGCGACTCATAATTTCCGAGAAATTATCCTCTTCATAGTCTCCGGTAAGATTCATAGCAATCTTACATTGGGGAGTGTGAAAAGAAATCCTCTCGAAGAAGTTTTTTAGTTTTTCCGCCACTGGGGCCATGTAGGGAGTGTGAAAAGGCCCACCTACTTTTAATGGGATGCCTCTCCATTTCTTTTCTTTGAGAGCCTCATTTAGCCCTTCAAAATCTTCCTTTTTGCCCGTTAAAACAATCTGTCCCTTGGTGTTTACATTGGAAATAAATATTTTCTTACTAAGCTGGAGCTCCTTAAGAAGTTCTTTTAGCTCCTCTTCTTCCGAGCCAATTACAGCAATCATAGCAGTGTTCATGTCAGAAGAATATTCTCCCATGCATCGCCCTCGAAAGAGAGCAATATCTAGAGCATCTTTTCTTGAAATAACTCCAGCACTGTAAAGGGCACTGTATTCCCCAATACTTAGACCCGCCACAGCGTAGGGAACAATTCCTTCTACTTTAAGCAGATCGGTAACCGCCAGTTGAAAGGCTACCATCACAGGCTGGGTGTTTTCTGTTTTGGTAAGGGTGTCTATATCCGCTTCAAAGGATAATTCTTTAATTCTCGGCTCTATAGAGTCATAGAATTCTTTGACAAGTGGAAAGGTATTATAAAGATCCTTCCCCATGGCCACAGCCTGGGCTCCCTGCCCGGAGTATATAAAGGCAAGCTTCATCGAGTACCTCCTTTACTGTTCTTATTTTATTGATTTTATCCACACCATCGCCGGCAAAAAAAAGTCCTTCTTCATAATTTCCCTTGGCCGCATGGATAAGAACCTTGCTGATGCAAAACTCCGTGGCTGCCGGTGTGCAAGGACGAAGGCAATTACGACAATCGCGAATTTTTTGTTTTTCTCCCCTAAGAGTAGATATAAAAGGCGTCCGAATGGCCCTAGCAGGCATACCTACGGGGCTTTTTATTAGAACAATGTCTTCTTTTTTAGCATCAAGGATAACTTTTTTAAAAACGTCGCTGACGTCACATTCTTCGGTGGCGATAAAGGGAGTGCCGAACTGAAACCCATCGGCACCAGCATCCAGGAGTTTTTTAATTCGGTGTTCATCGAAGGCGTTGCCGGCAAGAAAAAGTGGAATGTCCTTTTGTTCTTTTAATGTGTCCAGAAAAGCTCTAACATCCCTGGTTTCTTGGATTAGCTTTTCTTCTTTATAATTTTTAATGTCCTCGTCGGAAAAACCAAGATGACCTCCGGCCCAAGCTCCCTCTAAAATCACAAGATCGGGAAGTCTATTGTAGGTTTTCCAGCGCCGACAAAGGAGCTTTAGGGCTCTGGCTCCCGAGACAATAGGAGCAATGAGGGTATCTTCTCCCACAAGTTCAGGAAGATTAAGAGGCAGCCCTGCACCGACAACAATAACGTCTGCTCCTGCCCCAGCGGCTTGTTTTATTATCTCGTCGTAGCCGGTAATGGCCATCATAACATTGACGGCAACAAGGCCCTTTCAACCGGCGATGGCCTTGGCTTTTTTAATTTCTTTCATTAGAGCTCGTTTATTGGCTTCCTTTGTGTTACATTCAAAATCTTCTTCTTTAAATCCAATTCCTACAGCAGAAAGAGTGCCCATGGCACCATAGGAAGCAACGGTCCCGGCGAGATTTCCCAGGGATACACCAACTCCCATACCTCCTTGAAGTATTGGCAGTTCCAGTACTCTATTTGCTATTTTCATGGCATAACCTCGCTTTTTCCCTAAGATAATCTTGATAAAGCCTTTCTAATAGTTCCCTAACAGGAAGAATTTCTTTTATTTGAGTCACCACCAGACCGGCCATCAGCGAACCGTTCTTGATATCCCCTTCCCTAGCTGCTCTTCGTAGAGCGCCTAGGGTAAAGTGTTCCAGTTCTTCTTTGCTTTTACCCTGGGTCTCCATTTCAAGATAGCTACGGACCATAGGGTTATTTAAAACTCTCAGAGGTAGGCCTATACTGCGGCCAATTACTTTACTATTTGAAGAGTTTGCTGATAGGACTCTTTGTTTATAATTGTCATGTATGGGGCATTCCTGGGTACCAAGAAAAGCTGTTCCCATCTGAACCCCGATGGCCCCTAGGGCCTCGGCAGCTAGAAGCTGTCTTCCCGAAGCTATCCCTCCCGCAGCAATGATTGGAAGATCTACCCTATCAATAAGCTGAGGGACCAGGGTCATGGTAGTCATTGGTCCAATATGGCCTCCGGCCTCATTGCCTTCAGCAATCAGTCCATCTACTCCCAGGCGCGCCATGCGAAAACCTAGGGCCGGATCACCCACTACGGGAAATACTTTGATGCCCTTATTTTTCCAGGCTTCTACGAAACGCCCAGGGTTTCCTGCACCGGTTGTGATCATGGCCACAACCATCTCTTCAACAAGCTTTGCTTGTTCTTCAATTTCAGGATGAAGGAGCATCAGATTCACTCCAAAGGGTTTATCGGTAAGAGAGCGCGCTATAAGAATCTCTTCTCGCAGCTGCTGGGTAGTATAGCCACCGGCTCCAATCATGCCAAAGGCTCCCGCCTCACTTACTGCCGCTGCAAAAGCACCCGTAGCGATGTGGGCCATGCCTCCTTGAATAATGGGATAATCAATCGAGAGTATTTTTTGAAGTTTCATTCATTTTACCTACTTCCATAAGAATACTGGCCCAGGAAAGACCGGCACCAAAACCCGTTAGTATAACTCGCTTATTTTCTTTAAATTCGCCTTCCCTTTTAAGTTTTGACAAAAGTAAAGGAATACTGGCAGCAGAAACATTTCCGGTATCCTTCAGGGATTTTGGAAAAAGCAAGGGGGAGATTTGAAGACGATGGGCAATATAATCTAGGATTCTTTCGTTGGCTTGATGACAGACAAAGTAATCAATATCTTGTTTCTCTAGTCCCGCTTTATCAAGAACTCCGGAAATACTGGAGGCTCCTACTTCCGTTGCAAATCGAAAAACCTGGGAACCTTTCATAGTGAGAGCTTCACCCTCTTTCATCACAAGATCTTCTTTATTAGAACGGGTACCGTAGACAGTGAAAAACTCATCCTCTGTCTTTTCAAGAAGCACTCCTCCGGAACCATCGCCAAATAGGATGGCCGTACCTCGGTCTTCAAAGTCCAAGTGTTTAGAGATTTTTTCCGTACCGATAAGGATTGCCAGCTCATCTTTTTTTAAAAATCCTTCAATAAGAATAAGCCCTCCAACAAAACCCGTACAAGCCATATTGATATCAAGGCACAGCACCTCTTCTTGAAGCTCCAAGGCCCCTTGAATTATGGCTGCAATGCTGGGCATGATATAATCCGGCGTAAAACTGGCATGAAGAATAATCTTTACCCGTTTTTTATCTTCTTCTGAAATATCTAAATCCCCAGCAACCTTGAGGGCCATATCCGAAGTTGAAAAATCCTCGGCAAAATGCCGCCCCTCAATGCCGGTGCGGCTTCTAATCCACTCATCTGAAGTATTAAGTAACTTTAGAAAAAAACTATTGGCGACTTTCTTTTCCGGAAGATAGTCAGCGACATCACGAATACGAAGTCCCATTAAAAAGTCCTAAAGGCCTCCTAGGAGGCCTTTTCAGCTTCAATATAGTTGAGAACATCGCCAATGGTTAGGATTCCCGGAAGATCCTCATCGTCGATATGTACTCCGAATTCTTCTTCAAAGGCTAGGCACAGCTCCACTACATCAAGAGAGTCGGCACCAAGGTCTTCGATAAGGCTTGTCTCCAAAGTAACGTCACCATCCCAAGCAAGATTTTCTTTTACTATTTCAATTATTTTTTCCAGTTTCATTTTGTTCTCCATTTCATTAGTAATTTTACTTAAATTATTTTACTTAAAATAATACAAGTATCATATAACCAATTACACCATCTGTCAAGATATTTTTTCAAAACAATATAAAGCATATGAAGACAAATTACTGCATTTAAGCAGTAAAAACTGTGAAAGGCTTTATTTATTTAAGAAATCTATGCTACAATGTACCCTATAGAAGGGAGGAACTATGGAATTAAAAAATCATTTCATGAAACAAAAGATGATGACTAAAGTTCTCATCTCCCTCATTCCCCTATATATATTTTCAGTCTGGCTTTATGGGCTCCGGGTGCTATTTCTTCTAGCCCTAGTAACCCTTGTTGGTGTTGCCGCTGAATACTGGGTAATGAGGCTTATTCAAGGCGACCGTGCCAAAGTATCCGAAGCGGCGCTAGTGACCTGCGCTCTATATACCCTGACGCTCCCCCCTACGATTCCCTATTGGATTGCTGTAGTAGGCATCGTGGTGGCCCTTATTTTAGCTAAGGGAGCCTTTGGTGGTTTTGCTCGAAACGTCTTTAATCCAGCCCTTGTTGGACGCGCTTTTATTTATGTTTCTTTTCCTGTACAAATGACCGCTGCCTGGGCAAAGCCCTACGCGTCTCTACCGGGAGGCTTCATTCACTATGGCGTCCAGGGACTGACCAATGCAACCCCTATGATTACTTTGGAAACCAGCGGAGTACTTACACCGATTAAAGATCTTTTCCTTGGAACCATAAGCGGCAGCATCGGAGAAGGTTCAGCGCTTCTCATTCTTCTTGCCGGAGTTTATTTGATTTACACTAAAACGGCTTCAAGAAATATTATTCTCTCTGTTCTGCTCTCAGGATTTGCTTTTGGAAGCTTATTCTATATGGCAGGTTGGAGTGAAGCGCCAGTGCAAATAGGTCTTTTAAGTGGTGGCTTTCTTTTCGGAGCCATCTTTATGGCCACAGACCCCATCTCTGCACCAAGGGAGGAACTCAGTCAAATCATATACGGAGTAATCATAGGCTTTTCAGCCATGTTTATTCGTACCTTCTCACTTTTTACAGAAGGAATTATGTTTGCCATACTTATCGCCAACTCCTTTGGCCCTTTAATTGAACGTACAGTAAAGGAAATCAAAGCCAAAAGAGCTGTCAAGGGAGGTCTCCAATGAAAAAAGGTTATCTCTATACCATTCTTTTTATGGCCCTAGTTTCTATTATTCTCACATCCATCCTTGCAGTGAGTAATGCTGCCTTTTTGCCCACCATAGAAAGCAACACCTTGAAGGCGCAAAAAATAGCTATTCTAGATGCCTTCGGAGTTGTCAGCCAAGAGCCCGAGGACTACTTTGATACCAATGTAAAAGAAAAGGATTTTGGAATCGTCAGCGGCTATGA
>JAAYGQ010000103.1 GCA_012727635.1 Tissierellia bacterium
AAAAAAGGTATCTCCAAGGAACTAAGACACAATGGCTAAACAGCCTTTTAAGTAATAAGATTATAGATGTTTTTTTGTTCTGATAGTCAGTTGATTTATTTTCCTATAATTAAATGAAATTGTCTTTAAAGAAAATACACCCCAAAATTATAAGAATATAATCTCGGGGTGCGCCTTTAGTAGCAAGGGCTAATTTTTAAATTGATCCTATTAGTTTTTCTGTTGTTAGTATTTCCTTTGGTATTGCCGCTCTTATTGTCATTGTTGGGTCTACTACTTGAGATATTTTAATATCCACAATTAGACTAGCAAGTACATAAGCATCTTCCCAATCAAATTCTAACCCTTTCATCAGAAACTTAACGGCTTCATCGGTGCCCGTATATATAGCTTCGTCTAAATCTTTTCCGGAAGCTATAATCATCGTATATTTTTCATCTTCTATCATCGGCCAATTTATGCTTTTGTTTTTGATTACGTCTACCTTCAGCGTTACCTTGGCGGGCACTTCCAGTCCTGTAAAACACAGTTCACCATCTCCCATAACCGCATGACAATCACCTAGGGCCAAAAGAGCGCCTTTTTGATTCACAGGAAGATACAAAGTATTGCCTTGTTTAATATCCTTGGTATCCATGTTTCCACCGTGCTTCCAAGGTGTATCGGTGGTCCATTGGCCGTCGTCTTTGGCTGGGGCGACCCCTATTACTCCTATCATTGGACTGATAGGAATCTTCACATTGTTATACAATGCATAGCCATCTAGAATGTCAATTATTTTAACTCTAGACTCTTTGACCTGGTCTCCCAATACTCCTTCATTTGGAACACATAGAGCAGACCCTCTTTGCTTAACATCGATAGATTCAATGTATATTTTCAGGATATCTCCTGGCTCAGCGCCTTCGACATAAATAGGTCCCGTCGCTGGATTTAATATATCATAATCAATCTCTGTTATTACTTGATCCTCACTGGTTACTTGTTGTGTCCAGCAGTCGTTGGTTTCAAATACTACTGTGTCCCCTGAGGATATTGTATCTACAGCTTCCATTTTTTCTTCAAACTTGTAGATTACATTTTTGTTTGATATTGTTTTCACTGTACCTCTCCTCTCAAAGTTTATTCTATACTCCCAAATCTTTCTTTGTCTGCCGGGGTTAAGGTTATGAGTTCATGTTTACCAGGATTTCTTTTCCTTCTAATATCCATTATCAGTCCCAAACCAATTCCTACTAGCATATAGGCCGCCAGAGAGACATAGCCCCCCATTTCTAATTCCATAAAAGCGCCAATAATAATCCATGTACCGATTAGCATACCTAGTATGAATACAAGTTTTTCTCCTGGAGCCCTATATGGTCTTTCCCAGTCAGGTTGTGTTTTCCTAAGTTTCAAAGCGCTTAAGCAACATACAACATAAACAAATCCTGCAGCTACACTGGAAATTGCATATATATATTGTACCCAGTTGGAGCCTGAGAATATACTGAAAAATATCCCAAAGCCTAGTACAGCAATATTTGCTATGTAGGGTTGTCCATGTTTATTTAATTTTGAAAAGGCTTCGGGTAATTGGTTTAATTGAGCCGCTCCATAGAGTACCCTAGCAGAAGATGTCCAGAATCCCATTAAAGTTGTTAGAGCGTGCAAAATACCCGATACAATGGCAGCAATACCAATAATTTTAGGTAGTCCAATATTTGCTACAATCTCCGGTTCCGGCATGCCCATCATGGCGATTTCTTGCCAAGGTGCCATTCCACCAATAGCTAAAACAACAACAAAATAAAGCACAGCAGGAATAAATAAAGCTGACAGTATAACTTTGGACATATCCTTTGCCGGAAAGTCAGTTTCCTCAATCATTGTAGGTGTCATTTCAAATCCGATGAACTTTAAAGAAAATACGGCTAGAGCAATGGCAATTCCCCTAAATCCACTAGGGGCCCATCCTCCGTGATCGGTAATATTTGAATACGACCAGCTTCCACTGGTAAAGAAAGCTCCTGCTACTACTATAGATATAATTACCATAGTAAAGAAAAATATGGTTGCCAGTCTTCCAGTTAATCCGATATGGAAATTCGACAAAACATACCAGACCGCTATCATAGCTATAGCTACCCAAACAACCATTTCGGCTGGAATTGGTATAAAATAGTTAAGTGCAGTAATAAATATAAAGGCCATTAGCGGTGGCTCTACCACTTGGATAAGGAACATCATCCACTGTGAAAACCAACCTACTTTATGACCAAAGGCATTGGTGGCCCATATATCCACCGACGAAGCAAAGGGCAACATTGCTGTCAACTCCGCAAAGGTCAGTCCTACTGGTATAAGTAAAATAGCTAATAGTGGAAATATAAGAGCTCCACCAGCTCCTGTGACGGAGAACCAGTAGGGTGCTTCTGCTAACCACCCACCAATTACGGCTCCTGATGCTATTGCAATCATTTGCAAATAAGTTAATTCTCTTTCCATTTTTTGACTTGGCATTAAAACCCCCTTTTGGTTTAAAGACAATTATATGTCATGTCATTAGATTGATAACGCAGCCTATTTACAAAAAAATACTCGAATTAGTATATTAAATATTTTCATTTCCCTCCCTTTTTGATATATTTTAGGCCTTCCGTTGTCTCAGTCTAACCACAGCCTTAAATGTTTGTCAAGGGCAAGATAATTTTTGATGTATATAATATATTATTGAAAGATGTTAGGAAAATATACTACAACAAACCTCTAACTACGTAAAAAAACTAATAAATCGGCTTTACTATTAATAAATGTTTTTTCAACCACCTTAATGGTGTAAAATCAATTATCATAAAAACCTTAAAAAAAAGGATCCTATAATCAAGGATCCTAAGGTTATTATGCTTATCTAAAGTTGTAAAGCCTAGTGTTTACCTTTTTTCTCATAAACTTGAATCAATTCAAGAACTAAATCAGCACTCTGCTCTAATGCTTTAACAGAAATAAATTCATAGGGACCGTGGAAATTCTCTCCTCCGGTAAAGAGGTTAGGACAGGGCAGACCTTTGTATGAAAGTTGGGCTCCATCGGTACCGCCGCGGATGGGCTTAATGATTGGAAGGATGCCCAGATTCTCCATAGCTTCTTTAGCATAGTCGATCATAAACATAACGGGCTCGATCTTTTCGCGCATATTGTAGTAGGAATCCTTCATTTCAAGAAGAACCATATCCTTACCGTATTTTTCTCTCATAGCTGCGACAAGTTCTTCGACTCTGGCTTTTTTCTCTAGAAATTTGGCTTGGTCGTGGTCTCTTATAATATATTGGGAAACCGCTCTACCTACATTGCCATTTAGGCCATTGAGATGGGTAAACCCTTCATATTTTTCTGTATACATGGGTTTTTCAAATTCAGGTAAAGCTTTTTCGAAATCCATGGCCATATGAAGGGCACTGATCATTTGATCCTTAGCCGTTCCAGGATGTACGCTACGGCCGATAAAGGTAATCTCTGCACCGGCTGCATTGAAGTTTTCAAATTCCAGCTCCCCTACTGGACCACCATCGATGGTATAGGCAAATTCTGCTCCAAAACCTTCCACGTCGAATTTATGGGGGCCTCTCCCAATTTCTTCGTCGGGGGTAAAGGCTACAGAAATGTTTCCATGAAGAATGTCTGGGTTTTCTTTGAGCCTTTTAAGGGCTTCCATAACCGCTGCAATGCCGGCCTTGTCGTCGGCTCCTAAGAGAGTTCGACCGTCGGTTAATATAAGCTCTTCACCGACATAATTCTTTAGATTGGGAAAATCCTTAGGCGAAATAACAAGACCGCTCTCTAGTTTAATGTCTCCCCCTTCATAGAGATAAATTCTCGGATTAACATTTTTACCCGGAGCATCGGGGGCCGTGTCCAAATGGGCAAGAAATCCCAGATGGTACACATCTTTTTTACTGTTTGCTTTAAGATGGCCAAAAAGATAGCCATCCTCGGAAAGACTGGTAGTAAGGCCAAGCTCTTCTAATTCATCTTTTAAAAGACGAGCCAGTTCCAATTGTCCCGGTGTAGAAGGACAGGTGGTGGAGGACTCCTCACTGGTAGTATCGATTTTTGCATAGTTGATTAAACGCTCATGTACTTTCATAATTGTCCTTTCTGTTTTGGTGAAATTTTTCTTTCTAAGCTTAGTGCAATTCAAAGAAATTTTACCCTATTTCTATTTATTTACACAAACATTTCCTCTATAAGCCTCTTTCTGCGCTCTTTGTCCTTCATATATAAATGGATGTCCTTGGGTGTGGCGATTCGAATGGCCTTACCCTGCCTTATTTTTTTACTGGCAGCATTGCTACCAATAGAAAGTATTTCATGGACATCTTCCATCATTCGAATATTGTAGAGACCAAGTGTTCCCGCCTTTTCATAGCCCACATTCTCTCCTCGGTCCACCATGTTCTTTTGTCTGTAAATATAATAGGGATTGTATCCCGTTTTTTTTAAAAGTCCATAGCCTTCTTGAAGCATTGCGGCAACCGGCGCTGATTTTTTAAGTTCTTTAAGCTGAGCTCCTCTTTTTAACGAAAGATTATGAATGGTTATATTATCAGGGTTTAATTTAATGAGCTCCTTGAGAGAAAGTAAAAAATCCTCTAAGCTCTCGCCGGGAAGACCGGCTATCAGGTCCGATGATGTTATCAGCCCTTCTTTTTTAAAATAACTAATCCAATACTCCAAACCCTTGGCTTCGGGGCGCCCTAAAAGTGGTGTGATCCCCTGGGTCAGACTTTGGGGATTCAGACAAACTCTGCTGGCGTAAGATGACACCAGATTGGCTTTTTCTGGGCTAAGCACATCCATCCTACCGCCTTCAAAGGTAAATTCCTTTACTCCCTTAAAGTCTTGCAAAGATAAAAATAACTTTTTTATTTCTTCTGTTTCAAGAATCCAGGGGGTGCCTCCACCAATGTAGATACAATCAATCAATCTGCCCTGCTCTTTAACTCTTTTTTTTACTTCTGCAAGGTCTTCAAGAAGATTTATTAAATACTCCCGGGCAAGCTTCTTTTCATAAAGCCGAGTGTGAAAGCAGCAATAGGAACAAATTGTTGGGCAAAAAGGAATCGATAGGTACAAAGAAAGATGATCCCTCTGATCTCTATAGATTGGTTCTTGATTATTGGCAATTTCTAAAAGGAGCTCTGCTTTAGTCTCAGTAATTTTTTCCCGCTGCACCAGGCCTTGAAGAATTGCTTTCTCACTTATTCCCTGCTCTTTTTCTTGATGGACCAGTTTGAGGGGACGAACCCCACTTAAAATCCCCCAGGGAGAAATAGGAGAAAAATGTTCATTTAGCGCTTCATAAATTTCCAGCATATAATGGTCTGTCGTTGACAGCTTTATAGACTTTGCCTCAAAAAGAAAAAGGCCATCTTCAAAAATAAGATCGCTTTTTTCATCACCCCACTCCACCACTTCAAAAAAATTATGCAATAGGTCATAGACCTTTATAGCCCTTGAATCATTACTGTAAAAGGTCATTTTCTAAAATGGGGGTTATTTTGTTTTTCGTAGCCAATGGAAGTTGGAACTCCATGACCTGGATAGACCTTTGTCTCTTCGGGAAGACGATAAAGTACTTCTACAACAGAATTTTCTAGCGCTTTAAAATTACCGCCGAAAAGGTCATAGCGTCCAATTCCCAGTTTAAAAAGCGTATCACCACTAAATAAACCTTCATCGGTAAGATAGCATACCCCTCCCCGGGTGTGACCAGGAGTATGAATGCAAAGTACCTTAGTACCGGCAAGCTCTAAAATATCCCCATCCTTAATATAGTTAATCTCCTTTAGCTCCACCACGGTTCCACCAAGGTCTTTGGAGTGATTGTGATGGTGGTTTTCTAGAATTTCTTTTTCAAATTCATGGGCATAGACCGGGCAGCCAAAGCGCTCTTTATAGTGCTCCACTCCCATAATATGATCTCCGTGTCCATGGGTTAGAAGGATGGCTTCTAGATCAATTTGTTCTTCTTCTAAAAATCTGCTGATTTTACTGTGAACAAGGCCCGGATCCACAAGAAATCCTTTTTTTGTTTCTTCGTTATAATAGACATAGCTATTTTCACCCATACCAGGTAGCATCAGTCGTTTAATCATCAAAATTCCTTTCTACTGTCAATAAGAATCGTCACCGGTCCTTCGTTTATAAGTTCAACCTCCATGGAGGCGCCAAACTCACCGGTTTCGACTCTGTGCCCCAATTGTTCCAGGGCTTTTTTCATTTCTTCATACAAAGTCTCAGCCTTATCGGGGTCACCACTACGTACAAAGGAGGGACGATTTCCCTTTCTTGTATTACCAAGAAGGGTAAACTGGCTAATAAGAAGAATTTCGCCATCCACTGCTGCCAGATTCAAGTTCATCTTATCCTCATCATCACTAAATATACGAAGACCACTAATTTTTTTGGCCAAATAGTCAAGATCCTCCTGGGTATCTTCCTGTTCGACTCCCAGCAGTACCACAAAGCCTCGAGCAATCTCTCCTATACATTCACCCAGTACGCGAACTCGGGCCTCTTTAACCCTTTGAATAACTGCTCTCATAGGCGATGGACCTCCATTACCGAGGGAACGGTTCTAAGTTTATCTGAAACTTTTTTAAGTTCATCGGCACTCTTAACATCAAAGCTTACAACGATTCTTGTCAACTGTTCATTGTTTACCCTAGCATTTACTCCGGTAAGAGTAAACTGCATATTTTGTATCAGTGATGTGATATCACTAAGAAGTCCGGGACGATCCCTACCAATGACTTTAAGACTGGCAGAGTGGGTTGTTTTTAAAGAGTCATCCCAGGCCACTTCTATAAAGCGGTTCATTTCGTCCTTACCCTTACTAAAATTTGTACAGGAACTTTTGTGTACCGTTACACCACTACCCCTGGTGATATAGCCGATTATGCTATCTCCCGGAAGAGGATTGCAGCACTTGGCAAAGCGTACTTGCAAGTCATCAAAACCTTCAACGGTAATACCGGTAAGAGAACCACCGGAGCGGGTTTTTCCCAAATGAAGGGTTTTTTCTTCGGGAATGAGCAGCTCTTTTATTGTGGGTAGAATTTGTCTAAAGCCAATGCCCCCATAGCCTACGGCTGCATAGAGTTGGTCTAGATTCTTAAGGCTAAGTTTATCTAAAAGGATATCAACAACCTTGGGAACTAAGATATCTTTCAAGGTTAAATTGAATTTTCGCAGATTTTTCTCAAGGGCTTCTTTTCCCTTATCAATATTCTCCTGCTGACTTTCTTTTTTATAAAAATTCTTAATTTTATTTTTAGCTTGGGAAGATTGAACAAAGTTAAGCCAGTCCCGGCTGGGGCCCTGGGAACTTTTTGATGTTAGTATCTCAACAATATCCCCAATCTTTAGTCGAAAGTTAAGAGGCACGATACGGCTATTGACCTTGGCTCCCACACAATGGTTCCCTACGTCGGTATGGATCTTATAAGCAAAATCTACAGGAGTACTGCCATCGGGAAGTTCTATTACATTGCCCATGGGGGTAAAGACATAGACATGAGTATTATAAAGATCCATTTTTACAGAATTAATAAACTCCGCAGGATTGTCCATCTCCTTTTGCCACTCCATCAGTTGGTCAATCCAGTGAAGGTCACTACCCCCAGAAAGCGCAGTTTGTCCCTGCTTATATTTCCAGTGAGCTGCAATACCGTACTCAGCCACCCGGTGCATGTCCTCGGTGCGGATTTGCACCTCGAAGGTCTCCGCATTTTCCGACAGTAGGGTGGTGTGAAGAGACTGATACATATTGGGCTTTGGCATGGCAATATAATCTTTAAAACGGCCGGGAATCGGTTTCCCCTTACTATGAATAAGACCAAGAACAGCGTAGCACTGGGCCACTTCTTTTACAATAACGCGAATAGCGGTGAGGTCATGGATTTCTTCAAAGGCCCGGTCTTTTAAGGTCATTTTTTTATAAATGCTGTAGAGATTTTTAGGACGTCCGTAGATCTTACAGTTAAGGTCTTCTTTTTCCAAAAGTTCGCGAATTTCTTCAATAATCCTTTGGATTCCCTTCTCTCTTTCAGCCCGCTTTCTATCCAGTCTTTGGGCCAAGTCTCTATATTCCTCGGGCTGTAAATAATAGAAAGATAAATCTTCTAATTCCCATTTTAGTTTAAAAATACCCAATCGGTGAGCAATGGGGACATAGATTTCCAAGGTCTCATTGGCTGTACGCTTGATCGATTCATCGCTCTTGAATTTTAAGGTACGCATATTGTGAAGGCGGTCGGCGAGCTTAACAATGATAACCCTTAGGTCCTGACTCATAGCTAGGAGCATTTTTCTAAAGTTCTCTGCTTGCTGAACCTCTTTGCTCTCATAACTTATTTTTTCAATCTTTGTAACTCCATCGACAATCTCACCTACATCTTTACCAAATATCTTTGTAATCCCTTCATAGCCATAGGTCGTATCTTCAATGACATCATGAAGAAGCCCTGCAATGATGGTATCATCATCTAGATCCAGGGAAGCTAAAATAAGGCTAACCTCAGCGGGATGGGTTATATAACCCTCACCAGAGCGCCTAAACTGGCCTTCATGGGCTTTAGTGGCAAAGTCAAAGGCCTCCCCTATTCTTTCTAAATTGTAGTTGGAGTTAATTTCTCCCAGACGTCTTAAATAGAGTTCTTTATCCATTTTTATCCTTTAATAACGAATAATGCTCTTAACCGGGTAGTCTCCCAGTTTTTTTCGCCCTTCCAAAAATTCGAGTTCAATAAGATAGACATAACCCGCTACATGGGCTCCTTCGGATAAAACCATTTCCTTAACGGCAGCGGAAGTGCCACCAGTGGCCAGTAAATCGTCAACTATAAGTACTTTGTCTCCAGGCATTATGGCGCCTTCGTGTATTTCTAAAAAATCTTTACCATACTCTAGTTCATATTCCCGTCGAATGGTTTTAGCTGGAAGCTTTCCAGGTTTTCTGACGAGAATAAATCCTTTTTTCATAGCATAGGCCATAGGAGCCCCCACAACAAAACCTCGTGCTTCGGCTGCAAGTATTACGTTAAAGTCAATTTCGCTTGCTGCCTCAATCATCAACTCGATAGCCTGGTGGAAGGCTTCTGGGTCACGAAGCAGAGTTGTAATATCTTTAAAGCTCACACCTTTAACAGGGTAATCTTCGATTACTCTGATTTTGTCGATAAGATTCATTACATATCCTTTCTTATTTGCATAACCTGGCAAAAAGTAGGTGACTCTTCCAGATTGTTTTTTTTCATGGTATTAATTATTTTATAATGGCATATTCTGTTTTCATTAGTATACGAAAGTAAATCCAATTCTTCAAATACAATCAAACTTATCATGGCTAAAAAGGGTCGTTTGGGCTGATCCCAAGAAAAACTATTTCCTTGCCTCCTAAGCCAGGCATAGATTTTCACTAAATCTTCTCTATGGGGTAAATCTTCCAGTAAACTGGCCGCTTCGCCAGTAAAACTCTTAGGATGAGGAAAATCTTCCGGAAATTCAGGATCTCCTGTTTTATATATTCGGTCTTCTTCAAACTCTGGAAAGGAAAAAGGCTGGATTCTTCCCCGGTAATGGCCAATGGACCTTGCAAGGCCTTCATAAAAAGGAAGAAAGAGTCGACTCTTTTCAAGTCTAGGCTGGCTAGGCCTTACATCCTTTAGTTGTAGCTTTAAGCTTAAAATATCCCGAAACACGTCTCCAGTGACAGTAAATAGCACGTCATAGTGGCCCCTATCTAGTAAAGATACCAGTTGAGGAGCAAAGGCGATAAATTCAAAACGTCGATCCTTGGATTTAAAGAGACATTTAAAGGCTCGACCGCTTTTACCGAGCTCATTTGTTTCTATAAACTCTAGATTTTTAAGCTCAAAGATAAGTTGTGGATTCATAATCCCATAG
>JAAYGQ010000104.1 GCA_012727635.1 Tissierellia bacterium
ACACTGTTCTAGCAAAAGAGCCCAAGGGCTAAAGGTCTATGGGCCTAGAATTAGTTCTGGGGGATTTAGAAAATTTATCTCAAGGGCTATACAGTAGTAGATCTATGAATTTGCTTAAGAGTAAGGGGTCGTCCACGCTATGAGCTTTTGCAGCACCAGAAGCTCAGCTATTTTTTATACAATGGAGTCCGAATGATTAATAGACACCTGTAGTTTTTCCGGTGTACTATTTGCTCTTTTAATGAATTTTCTCCGACGCACTTGCCCCATAATCTAGCTATTTTTTTATTTAGGGTAGGTCTTTTATCATGATTTAAGGAGAATAGGCTAAGTTTTATTGCTATAACAAAGTCCTTGAATCCTTCCAATACTGGTATAATAGAGATTGAATCGAATGTAAATCATTTGAAGGCATATATATATAAAATCATCTTTGAGCTAGCTTAATCAATTGTTTTTATGGCTACTGTGTTATAGCTTCAGTAGGTATTAGGATTAGGGGTATATATTATGAACATGATAAGCATCAAAGCTAAACTGGCACGTTCGAGATTAAACCCACCGGCTATATTGGCCTTAGGATTTGGATTTTTAATTATATTTGGATCTGTTTTGCTCAGTTTGCCCATTGCAGCGCAAAGCGGGGTAAGTGTAGGATTTATTAATGCCCTATTTACATCGGCTTCGGCGGTTTGTGTAACAGGACTGGTGGTTGTAAATACCGCAGAATTTTGGTCTTTATTTGGGAAGATTGTAATTATCCTTTTGATTCAAATGGGGGGACTAGGCTTTATGACCATGGCTACGCTGGTGGCCATGGCCCTGGGAAGGAAAATTAATCTAAAGGAAAGATTAACGATAAAAGAACAGTTAAACCAAGAAACCCTATCGGGAATGATCCGTTTAACCAAGTACGTCATTTATGTGACCTTCGGGATTGAATCAATCGGAGCAATTTTATTAGCCACTCGGTTTATTCCCCTCTACGGCTGGAGTACAGGGATAGGATATTCTCTGTTTCATGCTATTTCGGCCTTTTGTAATGCAGGATTTGATATCTTAGGTGACAGCATCGTTCCCTTTGTCGGAGATATTACGATTAATCTTACTCTTGGAAGTTTAATCGTTATAGGAGGACTGGGATTTAGTGTATATACAGATTATTATAGAAATAGAGCTTTTAGAAGGCTCAGTGTGCATTCTAAGCTTGTTACCTTTATGGCTGGGATCTTAATAGTAATGGGGGCAGTACTGTTTTTTACCATTGAATTTAACAATCCACTGAGTATTGGCAACTTAAGTGTAGGTGAAAAGATGCTGGCTTCTGTGTTTCAATCGGTGGTTTCAAGAACTGCTGGGTTTAACTCAGTGGATATAGGACTTATAAGGGATACTTCGGCTTTTTTATTAATCATCTTAATGTATATTGGGGGAGCGCCGGGTTCTACTGCCGGTGGTGTAAAGACAACCACCTTTGGAGTTTTAGCAGTAACGGCAATTTCTACAATAAAAGGCGATCAGGATGTAGTGATTTTTAGAAAGAGAATCTCAGAAGATGTCATTAAAAAATCCCTTTCCATCGTCTTTATAAGTATTAGCTGGATTATTATAACGGCTTTTATTCTTACTATAACCGAGGAAATGGTATTTTTAGATTTGCTTTTTGAAACCACATCGGCCTTTGCAACGGTAGGACTCAGTAGAGGAGTCACATTTTTCCTGTCTCCCATGGGTAAATTTATAATTACGCTAACAATGTATATCGGTAGAGTGGGGCCATTAACCTTGGCCTTTGCACTGAGCCGATCAAAGGGCAATAAGAAATTCAGATATTCCGAGGGGAATATTATAGTAGGATAAAGAGGTGTATGAAGTGAAAATGTTTGCCGTTATAGGCTGTGGAAGATTTGGTATGTCCATAGCGAAAACGCTTTATGAATTAGGCAATGAGGTTTTAGCTGTAGATAATGATCCTGAACGGATAAAAGAAATATCCAGCCATGTAACCTATGCTGTAGAAGCCGATGCTACCGATGAATCTGTATTAAAAGAACTGGGACTAAGTAATTTCGATGTAGTGATAGTGAGTATTGGCTCAAGCTTAGAGGCATCTATTATGGCTACTCTGGTTGTTAAAGAACTCGGGGCAAAAAAAATAGTCGCAAAAGCAATATCCGAGGTGCAAGGTAGATTGCTGCAAAAAATTGGGGCAGATAAAATTGTATTTCCCGAGAGGGATATGGGAGTCAAGCTGGCCCATAACTTAACCTCCACTAAAATATTGGACTATATACAATTATTACCTGATTTTTCCATTTTAGAAGTAGCTGCTTTGGCTAGTTGGGTTAATAAATCCTTGGCAGAGCTTAAATTACGACAAAAAAACGGAATCAATATAATTGCCATAAGGCATGGAGCAAATATAGAGTTACCTCCTAGGGCAGATTACATTATTAAGGAAAAGGATATCTTGATAGTAGCTGGAACAGTAAGCGCAGTAAATAATATAGAAATAAAATCTGCTGACTGATAGAAAGCAAATCTATATATAAGTTAGTTCTACCCTCTATCAATGAAAAGGAGAGAGAATATGATTCAAATAACAAGAAGATTAGTAATTAGCGTGCTGGCAGGAATGGCACTGGGAGTGGTTTGTGTAATTGGAGCAAATATTAGATTCGGAGGCCAGATGGCGACCTATCTGGTATTTGCATTATGGTTTAATAGGCTTGTAATGGGAATCACCATTGGTGCTCCCTGGGGCGAAGTAAGCTTGTCAAAATCCCTTACTAGGGGAGCCCTCTTAGGACTGATTGTTTCCTTTGCCTATTATTCTACAACGGGATTTGCCGATATTGTAAGCTTTTTAGCAGGGGTCATCTACGGAGTAATCATTGAGTTTCTAGTCTTTAAAATGACCAATCCCCGAGTGAAAAACCAGTAGGGACTAGATAGTCATTGTATGATTGGGATATTCACAATGATAAAAGCGGCTCAATGGGCCCTTTGATTATGGTTAGCTTTTCTGAACTTGATATCTATTTCATAGAAATAGGCATATCTAATTGGAATTTCACCCTACAATCCATGCAGACCACTGGGATATTGTTTCAAAAAGATTGGAGAAAAACTATGTCTCTTCAAGAGTCAGGTAAAATGTATCTTAATGCTATTTTTCTTCTTAAAAAAGATTCCGCCCATCTTCGCTCTATCGATATTGCAAATTATACCGGTTATACAAAGCCCAGTGTCAGTCGCGCGGTAAAACTTCTAAAGGACAAAGAATATATTAAAATTAATAATGATGGTTATATAGATTTTACTCAAAAAGGAGAAGAGCTGGCTTCAAGCCTTTATGAAAAGCATCTCTTACTTTCGGAATTCTTTGTAAGTTTAGGCGTCAGTAAAGAGTGTGCTAGGGAGGACGCCACTAAAATAGAACATTATATTAGCGACGAGACCTTGCAAGCCATTAAGAGCCATATGGCGCAGAGGTAGAAAACTACCCTAAGGCTATAGCTTTATCCTTGCTATGGCATTCCATGAAAAACTCTACTGGGCTGGGTAAACTCAAATAGAGTTTGCATTTACCTATCTAGGAAAACAGCCAGTAAAGGAGAGAGAAAGATGTGTACAACCATAGGATTTTTATATGAAAAAGGTGCCGTTTTTGGCAGAACACTAGAAATTGGCATGAAACTCGATAATAAGATACTTTATGTTCCGGCAAAGCAAAAAGATTTTATAAAGGCCAAGGACGCCAGATTTGATTCAAAGTATGCTACTCTGGGTTCGGGTTTTTTTACCATAGCCTCCTTTGGCGACGGGATCAATGAAAAAGGACTGATGGGCTCCAGCAATTTTTTCCCCAAATTTGCTTCCTTTTCAAAAGAAGCAGTAGAGGGTAAGATAAATATGACCACCTCCCATGCCTTCGATTATCTACTTACTCGGTGTAAAGATGTGGAGGAAGTAAAAAAAGAAGCAGAAAAGATTATTCTAGTGGAAATGGTAGAGGAAAATGACGGGGCCTCCACTAGCAACCATTTTTTCTTTATGGATAGCAAAGGAGATAAAGTGGTCTTAGAACCTAAGGAAGGAAAACTCCTTAGCTATGACAATCCCTATGGAGTTTTAACGAATTCTCCAGATTTTTTTTGGCACACAACAAACTTAAGTAATTATGTAAATTTAAGACCGGAAAATAGGGAAGAAGTAGTATTTAATGGCACCCTGGTATCCAAATTCGGAGAAGGAACCGGGATGTTAGGCCTACCTGGAGACTTTACACCGCCCTCAAGATTTATTAGAGCCGCTTACTTTGTCTCCAACACCGATAAGAACTTGGGCCGTAGTGAAGCCATACTACAGGGTTTTCGCATTCTCTCTCAATTTGATATTCCCATGGGTGCCATAATAGATCCCGTGGAAAAACATACCGATGAGACGCTATATACTTCTATAATGGATACCAAGGAAATAGCCTATTATATTAAATGCAATGAAAACATAAATCTTCAAGGATTTTATTTAAAGGATTATACAAAAGAGAAGGAAATTAGGTTTATTAGCCTGGAGAAGAGTATGAATCTATAAAGGCAATAAAAATAATTATCTCTTTTGTATTTAAGTAGAAAATATTGGGCAAAGCGTCCCCTATATTAAAAAGGAGAAAACAATGATTCCAGAAAAATTACTAGAAGTTCTGGGTTTTGAAGGTGTAGTAGCCCTTGTTACGCAGGGAGAAAAGGGCCCCCATGTTGTTAATACATGGAATAGTTATATAAAGCTAACCGAAGATGGAAGACTACTTACACCTGTAGGTAGCATGAAGACCACAGAAGCGAATTTAAAAGAAGACAACAGGGTATTAGTGACCCTTGGAAGCCGTGAAGTACAAGGCTTTCATTCTAAAGGAACAGGCTTTTTAATAAGTGGTATTGCAAAATTTGTTTTTGAAGGTCATGACTTTGATGGGATGAAAGTAAACTTTCCCTGGGCTAGGGCAATAATAGAAATAAAGCCAGATTCGATAACTCAAACCTTATAGAAAGGAAGGATTTCCTCGGCCCCACTGGAGGGTAAAGTGCCCTAGGGTTTATTAAAGGCCATTGATGTGGGATTAGTGAGAGCCTAATAACAAAACGTTCATTTCTTTTAGACAGAAGAATAGGCTTAGAATATTCTTGGATTCTCTCCGGTAGGGGATAGGATAATATTGGCTTAGGCAACTAACTCTAGAGCATTTGGTGGAGCTTAAGTAGGCATATAGGATTCTAGTAGTCTTTTAAACCACGCGGCGTCCCTTACTTTTCAATGGATCAAGCCCAATTATTTAGGAGGTTTTATGAAGATATCAGTCTTATACTTTAGCGAAGAGGGATCTACAAAGACCATGGCAGAAACAATTGTAAAAGGTATGGTCAGTGTAGAGGAAGTGGAAGCAAAATCCATGTCTATCGATGATATTGACAGAGCTTATTTAAAGGAAAGCAGCTGTGTTGTTATTGGAACTCCAACGCACTATGCCTCCATGGCGGCGGAAGTGAAAAGCTGGCTGGATACAAAAAGTGTAAAGCTAAATCTTGGAGGCAAACTTGCAGGAGCCTTTGCCACAGCAGGGTACATACATGGCGGAGCCGATATTGCAATACAAAACATCTTAACCCATATGACCTTTTTAGGCATGTTGATCTATTCAGGAGGTTCTGCCTGCGGCAAACCACCAATACATTTAGGACCTGTGGCAATATCTAGTAAACTGGATGAGTTCACTGATCTTTTTGAAGTTTATGGTCAGAGAATGGCAAGCAAGGCAAAAGAATTATTCTAAATGTAAGAATCCTTTCTAGGATGAGGAGGGCAATAAAGCCTTCCTTTTTCAATACAGCAAAGGGTGAAAAGGCCCATAGAAACCGAGTTCTATGTTACAGTTTGTACTTTATTAGCAAAATCTTTTTAATAATAAATTTAGTGGGCATCAATAGCTAGAGAGCAGTAAAAATTAAGACACGCAATAAAAGAGTTGATAATGAAAAGAAATCTGAAGTGGCACTAGGAACTTTAGGGATTGTATTTGTAGTTTAAAAGTCAAAACTTAGATGTTACAAGTCCTGCAGTTTAGAAGGACTAGCAAGCCCTTTCTACTCAACGGCCAGGGGACTTTTGCTCTTTGCTTTAGCTTTTTTCGCGCTATCTAGTAATTATACCGGTGCCAAACTTTCACGATATTTTGGAGCCCTTTAGCTATAATAGGTATGGTATTAAAGCTCAGAACAAAACAATCGTCCATTACAAGTAAGCTCATACTCACAGTTTCAATCTTAGGCGGATTAGCACAGTTGATGTTATTTTAAATAAAATCAAAAGACAGAAATCTTGGAGGAAATATGTACAAAGAATTTATCTTGTTTTTGGGAACAGAGAACTTAGAAGAAACCGACAGATTTTATACAGAGGTGCTAGATCTTGAACTATACAAGGACCAAAAAACCTGTAGGATATACAAAATCAATGATAAGGCCTCTATTGGTTTTTGTACTCACATAAATAAAACCTTAGATGTTAGAAGTCCTATCTTAACGCTCATTGTAGAGGATGTGGACAAAGTCTATGAAATCCTTCTCAGCAAGGGAATTAAGGCCGAAGATCAGCCTAAGGTAAACGAAAAGTTTAACATCTATCATTTCTTCCTAAAGGATAATAATGGGTATACCCTCGAAATACAAAAATTCTTATAATGAGCCATAAATAAAAGCCTTACACTACCTTTTAATCAGCTAGGATAGGGCTTTTTAAATGCCCAATATAAAGCAAGCCCACGGCTTATAGAGTTCTAATAAGATAATAAGAAGGATAATCAAAGAGTCAATGCACACAAGGGAAAAACTTGTTTATAATGATAAGTGACAAGACCGTGAAAAGATTAGTGATTGGTGCCCTTAACTATTTACTTAAAAAAAGAGGTTAGGATGGAAATAACGCTAAGAAAAGCCACGGAAGAAGATCGTCAGCAATGTATATGGATTGAAAGATCGGCAATAAAAACTTTCAGCTACCTCGACGATGTCTGGGACTATTTTAACAGCATCAAAGGAGACCTTACCTGCGCCTATGTAGATGGGAAGATGGCGGGAATAGGTAAGTTTACCCTACTTTATGATGGTAGCGCTTGGCTAGAAACCCTAAGAGTGGATCCAAAATACCAGGGCCTTGGTGTTGGAAAGAAATTATACG
>JAAYGQ010000105.1 GCA_012727635.1 Tissierellia bacterium
TGATTTTTATCTTTTTTATATATAAGCTCTAGTATCCAATTGGAGCCAAGGCGATAGTACTGCCAAATATTTAGAAAATAGCGTCAATAGTAAGAATAAATTGTTTGTTTTTGCTGTGGGTTTTCTTTTGTGTGATTATTATGGATGGAAAATTTATTTACGGCGAATATTTTACCATATAATTTATTTTGTATAGAGATATAAAGATAATATATACGATAATATCCCTTGTTTTATACATTATATACCTATTTATGGCCTGATTTAATTTGAATATTTAAATAATAATATTAATATATTTGATAGAATGCGAAACAACCAATGTAAGAAAATGATATAATATTAATAACGATTCACATGATTTTATCCGATGATTTACTTGAAAACAGTCCTTCTCTAGCTAACTACGTTGTTTTACTTATAAGAGCGTAGAATAAATGTATTTTTTTTGAAAGGAGAAATTAAAATGTTTCATTATGAAAAAACGAAGACTTCTAAGGCTCTAATAGCAATGATTTTAGCGATAATATTGGTAGCTTCCCCCCTTATGCCTATGGCTGCCTTTGCCGAGGAAAATTCCGGTTTATCACCAGTTAATCTAACGGTTGAATTTGAATGGCTTGGCGTACCTGATGATGTAGAAAAACCTGATACCCTTATTGAACTGGTAAGAAAGGCTCCTGGCGAAGAAAAATATGTCTTTGTAGCCGAGGACCGGCTAACAGGAGGAATCCTAAACCATACCTTTATAGATAACGATCCTGGTGATCCTGCTTATTCCTACGATATAAGATTAATGAACTATTATGAATTTAAAGATGATTATACCTTTAGTATTATCCCTCAGGGTCAAGGTTTTAAAATCACCTTTACCTATGCAGTAAAGCAAAAAGTAGATTTAGTGGGAGACCTCCAGTGGACAGGGGGAAAACCCTTTGATCAAGTCGGCTTTGTAAAACCTGGTAATACTTCTGTTCAGCTATATAGAAATGGCCAACCACTCACATCTAAAATAGTCTATCCAGCGGATATGAATGAAACCGATTCAGGGTGGACAGCAGATGTTTCCTTTGGAGAATATGATCGATTCGATGCTAACAATAACCCCTATTTATACACCATCGATTCGGGAACAGCCCCTCGCTATGAAAAAAAATGCTAGTGGGATGAGCATTTTATACAACTTAAAATCCGTTCCTAAAACCATTACAGTGACCAAAACTTGGATAGGTGGACCCGATGTGAAACCAGCGGCCACTATAAACATCCAAATGAGACAAAGTAGTATATATAAAGAAGATTTTCCTGTGGTATTTGATAATCCAAGTTTTGTAGGTCTAGTAAATGGTCTTGAAACTTGGAGAGAAACAAAGTCTGTAGTAGTTGAAACCAATAGATTCTCGAGCTTTTCCGCTACTGCAAAGGAAGTCCCGGTACCCAAATATAGGACTGCAAAAATAGGTGGCAATTGGGTTACCGGCTTTACGGTTACCAATATCTTCCAAAACAATGTAACTGCTACTAAAACATGGGTAGGTGGACCAGACCCCAAACCTACCGTAGTGTTAAGACTAAACAGACAAGCAGGAACTGGCCCAATAATAAAGGGTTATCAAAGGACTCTACAACCAGGGAATGAAGTCGCCCTATGGGAAGGAGTCGGAACTGAAGTAGCAAACGATGCCGGCGTCCCCTATAAATATTGGGTAGAAGAATTAACAGTTTTAAATGATTATGAAAAACTTGAGGAAGGCCTTAGCGTTACCAATACCTACGTAAGCCCAAAAACCACCATAGTGGAAGGAAAAAAAGATTGGGTTGATGGGGAAAAAGTCCGTCCTGAGTCTGTAACACTCATTCTTATGAGAAATGGTGTAGAGCACACCACGCAAGAAGGAATTACCAGTAGAGTCCCAGTGGGTAAAGATGAAGATTGGACTCATACATGGAGTGGTCTAGTAGATAACGACAGTACGGGAACACCCTATGAATACAGTGTGGATGAAGTCGATGTAGAAGATTTTGTGAAAACCTTCCGTGGAAATACGGTTGTCAACACCTACAGCTCACCGACGAATACAGAGGTTGAAGCAAAGAAAATTTGGTTTGATGGTGAGCACCTTCGACCAAGAACTATAACTCTTATCCTTAAGAGAAATGGTATAGAGAGTGATAGAGTTAAAGTTGGTGCAAAACAAAAATGGACCCACAAATGGAGTGGCCTTGAAGATAACGACAGCACCGGTACCCCCTACACTTATAGTGTGGATGAAATAGAAGTTCGTAACTTTGAAAAAAGCATAACGGGCAATGTTATCACCAACACCTATCATTCACCAAAGAAAATGATAGTCGCAGCAAAGAAAATTTGGGTTGACGGTGAAAATCTACGCCCGGAAAAAGTTACACTTATTCTTAAAAGAAATGGAATTAAGATTAAAGAAATCGAGGTTGGCGCCGATGAGCATTGGAGCCATATCTGGAGTGGTCTGGAAAATACCAATAGCAAAGGACTTCCTTATATATACACCGTGGATGAAGTTGCTGTTCCTGGATTTAAAAAGATCGTGGTGGGGCCTATCGTCACCAATTTCTACGTAATTCCTAGAACGGGCAGCTACGGCGCTGAAAAAATCTGGCAGGGCGACGAAGGGATTACAAAGCCTGTAATGATCTTTGATCTTTATAGAAAAACAGACTTTATTGATGAAAAAGTCCCCGCGGCGTTAAGTATAGAAGTAGACAAAGATAATACCAAAGCCACTTGGGAAAAATTAGAGACCACCGATAGTAAGGGAAATCCCTATAGCTTCTATGTAAAAGAAAGCTTTAAAGAAGAAGATGTCACCAATGACAACTGGGTTCTCGGTGAAGATGTCGATGGTCAAATTACCAACCGCCTAATTACTGGCGAGGAGAAGAAGGCACAATTAACCGTAGGAAAAGAACTTCTGGAACAGTTCTATAATCCCGGTCTACTAGGGGGAAATACCGATAGGATTAAGTTCAACTTTATTCTTACTGGCCCCTATGGCTATGAGGAAGAATTTGAGCTCTATGCCGGTGAAGAAAAAGTATTTAGCGAACTCTACTATGGCGCATATAAGCTTGTTGAGATAAACTCCCAGGGGTATGAAGCACTGCTCAGCCAAGAAGAAGTTGTTCTTACAAAGGAAGCTCCGGTAAATAAAATTTCAGTGGAGAATAAGCACAAAATTGATGAAATGAATGGTATGGATCTTAATGTGACTGAGATGCAAGTGACCAAACTTTGGGTCAATGGCCCTCAGAGCGATCATAAGGCCGTAGAGATGGTTTTATATCGCACTACAGGTGGTCAAGAGCAAGAAGTTATGGCTGATGTAACCATTGAGAACGTGAAAGATGGCTTCCATTATCTATGGGAAAATCTCGATAAACATAGTCCCGAGGGTTACAGCTATATCTATTTTGTGAAAGAAAAAGGCGAAATCGAAGGTGAGTTCAAAGTAGATGACCGAGTCTATGAAACGGTTTATGATGAAAGCACCATTCGGAACACGTTCCTGATACAAAAGATCGAAGTTAAGGCGGAAAAGCTTTGGGTCAATGGACCAAGTGTTTATCCAACCGTGTGGTTTAAACTCTACAGAAATATTACTGGTGGAGCAGTCGAAGCAGTCCCTACTGATCAAGCGGTCATTAAGATGCTTGGAAATGGCATACTCACAGTCAAATGGGAACATCTTGATGCGACGGATATTAATGGTAATCCATATACATTCAGTGTCAAGGAAGTTGATAGTGAAGGAAATGACTTCACACCAGTGAACTATGAAAAAGTTGAAGAAGGATTAACGGTTACCAATACTTATGTGTCACCTAAGACAGAAGTTACAGGAACTAAAGTATGGAAAGGTGGCCCAAGTGAGCATCCAACCATTGAGTTACAACTATATCGTGATGGAGAAGCATATCTTGATGCAGTAACCTTGGATGGAAGCACCAATTATACA
>JAAYGQ010000106.1 GCA_012727635.1 Tissierellia bacterium
ACAAAAGTAGCAATAATAACAACAAAGATAGGTATACGTATCTTATTTGGGACAGCTTTTCTCAAAAGAGAAATAAGTAAATTGCTCAGTGCAAGCACGGCAGTGGTAGCAAGTCCCATTCCTATACCGTTTTCCATGCTGGTCGTAACAGCCAAGGTGGGGCACATCCCTAAAAGCTGGACGAAAATGGGATTTTCTTTGATAATCCCTCTAGTTAAATTTGAAAGTTTCATTTAGTCCAAACCTCCTAGCAAAGCACTCAGTCCATTCACGCCGGAGACAACAGCATCGGAAGTAATGGTAGCAGCACTGATGGCCAAAATTTCATTTTCACCAGGCTGGATTTTATTTACTCCAATATCTTGTTTAAGGCTTAAGCCGGTAAACTGCTCATAGAAATCCGGACTAGTGGCGTTATCGCCAAGGCCCGGGGTCTCTGCGTGTTTACCTACCCTAAGACCGGTAATGGCTCCATCCAAATCAAAACCCACTATAACTTCCATGGTACCACCAAAGCCACCGGTAGCAACCTTAGCAACATAGCCCATTTTCTCACCAGCTCTTTCAGCTTCATACAGTTCAGAAAGTTCGGGGCTCTTACTTTTTAGCTCTAGCAATTTATCTTCTTCTACCAAAACAAACTCATCGGCATCTTTAAAAACTTGCTGCATATTTTCTAGATCTGCTTCTTTTCTTGAGCTTGCAATAGCCGGAGCCGTCAAATCATTTGTCAGTGCTAGACAGCCCGCGGAAATAGCACTGAAAAGAAGTAGAATAATCCCAAGCTTCACCATTTCTTTCATTTTTTAGCACCTCCAAAGATTTTCGGTACGCTAAAGTGTTCAATAAGAGGAGTCGCTACATTCATAAGTAAAATAGAGAACATCACTCCCTCGGGATAACCACCAAAGAGTCTTATTAGTGTGGTCAAAACACCGGCACCAAAGGCAAAAATCATTTTGCCCTGTCGAGTTACCGGCGATGAAGAGTAGTCTGTGAGCATATAAATACCACCCAAAAGAAGGCCCCCTGACAATATGCTGTACAAACTTCCATAGAAATTCATTCCGCCTAGTAAAAAGGTAAGTAAAAAGGTCGTACCGATATAAATAACCGGGATTTCCCAACTAATCACTTTACGATAAATAAGATAAGCTCCTCCAACCAATAGGGCAAGAGCGCTGGTCTCTCCAATGCTACCGGAAGTTTTTCCAATAAAAGCATTCATTAGAGGAGGTAAATTGCTAAACTGACCAGCCTTAATCAGTGCTAAAGGAGTTGCTGTAGAAACAGCTTGAGTAACTGGTTCAAAGTAAACGCTCATTATTTTTGGGTAGGAAATAACAAGAAATACCCGGGCTGCCATGGCTGGATTCATAAAGTTCTGTCCTAGCCCACCAAATAACTGCTTAACAATAATAATAGCAAATGCCGCTCCGACAACGGCAATCCACAAAGGAATGCCCGGCGGTAAATTTAAGGCCAATATAAGTCCCGTTACAACGGCACTTAAATCATTAACCGTTACTGGCTTTTTTCTGACTTTTTGTACCATAGCTTCAAAAATTACTGCTGATACAATGGTGGTGGCAATAAGAAGGGCGCTGGATATACCAAAATAATAAATCCCTAGGGCTGTGGCGGGCATCAAAGCCAAGAGCACATCAGCCATAATACTACTAATTGTTGTTTTTGATCTTACATGGGGTGATGAAGTGATAATTAATTTATCCATACTCCCCTCCTACTTCTTTCTCGACTCGAGTATTTTTCGCTTAGCCATACGTATTGAATGTACAAGAGGCCTTTTCGAAGGACAGATAAAAGAACAGCTGCCACATTCAATGCAATCCAAAGCTCCAAGCTCATCGGCTTTACCAAAATAGCCTTTTTCTGCATAGCGTGCAATATAAATTGGCTCTAGAAACACCGGACATATATCGACACATTTTCCACATTTTATGCAGGGCTCGGACTCAGGTATATAAGCATCTTCGCTATTTAAAAAGAGAAGACCCCCCGTGGTTTTTGTTGAAGGCATATCCATATCCGGTGCAGCCATGCCCATCATTGGTCCACCTAGAATGAGTTTGGCAAAATCCGGCGTGACTCCCTTAGCCACTTCGACTATATGACTCAGAGGTGTTCCATTTTTAATCTTTACATTCATAGGACTTGTGATTCCGCTACCTGTAACAGTGCAAACGCGATCTACTAGGGGCATCCCTCGCAGTATAAAATCTGCAACAGCCTTGGTTGATGCGGTATTGTTTACAACAACACCCACGTCCATAGGCAAGCCTCCGCTAGGAACGTAACGCCCTGTACAGGCAAAAATAAGCTGTTTTTCAGCTCCCTGCGGATACTTGGTCTTTAGTGATACAACTTCAATGTCTTGCTCGTTCTTAGTGTGTTCTTTCATTGCTAAAATGGCATCGGGCTTATTGGCCTCTATTGCAATAAAGGCTTTACTGACACCCAGGCTTTTCATTATAAGCTTTGTGCCTTGAACAATTTCTTTGCCATTTTCCAGCATTAATCGGTGGTCTCCCGTGAGATAGGGCTCACATTCGGCCCCATTGATTATCAGTACGTCAATGGGCTTGTTTTCCGGGGGCGAGAGCTTTACATGAATAGGAAATCCCGCACCGCCCATACCAACGATTCCAGACTCCCCTAAAAGCTTTCGTATTTCTCCTGGTTCTAGTGCATCTAAGTTTCCCCGGGCCTTTACGTCCTCGTGAAGACTCTCTTGGAAATCATTTTCGATTTCAACCAGAACCGCATCGGTGCCCATAATCTTCTTTGTAGAAATCCTTTTAACGATTCCCGAAACGCTACTATGTATATTGGCCGAAACAAAGCCCCCTGCCTTACCTACAAGCTGTCCTATTTTTATTTCATCCCCAACTTTGACAACTGCCTGTGCCGGAGCTCCAATGTGTTGACGCATAGACAAAAACACACGTTGCGGTGGCGGACAATCTACAATGGGCAGCTTTTCTGTCGCTTCCTTCCCATGGGGTACATCAATGCCCCCTCGAAAAGTTAAAAAACCCATAATTCCTCCTCATAAGCTACTCCGTTTTACAGAGTAAATTACATTAAGTACATCTTAGCACAAATATAAGCCTCCCAGCCAAGATTGTCAAAAAATAATCTTACAAACATCCTCACTACCCTATTTGATTTTAATCTATACTTCTACGGTAGAATATACATTTTACCTACTTACAAATTAATAATCAAGTCAGTAGAATTTTAAGGTTCAGTGACAACCTACCAAACAATTATAAACTTTAAGCAAAATAATTGTAAGTTATTTTTTGAAAACTATATTATGATTTAATTTACCAAATCAAAGCTAGGAATTGTTATAATTGATACAAATATGACTTTGAATCATGAAAGGATAAATCGATGACCCTAGAACAAATTATAGATGCACAAAAAAGAATTGCACCTCACATTATTAAAACACCTCTTGTCCCAATCGAAAGGCTTCAGAGTATACTCGGATTTGTTCCCTGGCTTAAACTAGAGAATATGCAAAACATCGGAGCTTTCAAGATACGGGGCGCAATGAATGCGGCACTACTGCTATCTCAAGAAGATATAGACAGAGGCTTTATCACTGCCAGCAGCGGCAACCATGGAAGAGCGGTGGCCTATGCTGCCAAGGCTCTTGGCACTAAAGCTCTGATTCTTCTTCCAAATACCGTAAGCCGGGCCAAGCTGGAAGGCATTCAAGCACTGGGAGCCCAGACAAGACTGGTGGAGCCGCAAAAACGAATTGAAATTGCCTTGGATGTAGCCCAGAAGGAAGGGCTTACTTTTATCCATCCCTATAATGATGAAAATGTAATCTGTGGTCAGGGCAGCCTTGGCCTTGAGATTATGGCCCAGCTACCTGGGGTCAAACGAATCCTCGTCCCCATGGGTGGAGGCGGCTTAATCAGCGGTATTGCCCTGGCGGTTAAATTCTCTCGACCGGAAATTGAAATTATCGGCCTTGAACCGGCAGCTGTTCCTAAATTCTCACAAAATATCAGAAGTGAAACCATTCACAGCGTAAAGGAATTTCCAAGCATTGCCGACGCACTTCTAAGCAATAAACCAGGAAGTATCCCTTTGGTAGTGGCAAGAAAGTATGTTGATCGTATTATTTCTGTGGAAGAAGGCCCTTTAAAAGAGGCTTACCGTCTTCTGCTTCAAGAAGGTAAGATCTATTGTGAACCTTCCTCTGCTATAGGATTTGGTGCCGTCTTGCAAGGGGAATTCCGTTCCTCTGAGATGGAAGACAGTGTGTTTCTTATCAGTGGCGGGAATATTCTTCCTGAAATGATCTCCGCTATCATAGAATAATAAAAAGAAGCCAAAGAAGGAATGCCCTACTTTGGCTTTTTGATTGTGCTGGAATTTTGCCCCATTCCATCGAAGATTTGTTTTTGTTTTATTTTGTTTTATTTTTTCACACCGCTCCTTTTACTGTGCTTACCACCGCGATTTTTCACATCGCTTCGAATCTTTTCTAAATGATCATCAGAAATAATTGATGTAATACGAAATTCCGCTACGGCTTCGCTCATGATTTTGTAATTGAGTTGGGTTCCCACTTCATCGGCAAGATAGTCCACAGCCCTATCTTCTGCGATACCAAATCTGGCTGCTGTTTCTACAGCATCGATATTGGCTCCTAGAAAAATAAACTCCCAAGCATATTTAGCTTTCTTGTATTCAATCAAGGCTTTGATCTTTTCCGATGAATAGACAAGGCTACAGTTTTCCTGTCCATCGGTGATAATAACAAATATTACCTTTTCAGCACGGTATTCTTCTGCCGTGTTTTTTTGTGCATTGCCAATTTTTTTAATCGTGGTGCCTAGGGCATCTAAAAGAGCCGTGGCTCCCCTAACAAAATACTGTTTTTCAGTGATGGGGCTCACGGCCTTAATGTCGATACGGTCGTGAAGAAGTTCATACTTATCGTCAAATAATACCGTTGTAATGAGACAGTCCCCGGCAACGACCTTTTGCTTTTCAAGCATCTCATTGTAACCGCCGATGGTGTCCTTCTCTAATCCGTACATTGAGCCGCTTCGATCTAGAATAAATACCAGTTCTGTTAATCCCTTTTTCATTTCAACGACCTCCTTTGGTCTTATTGTGCTTTAAGGATATCATTTTAAAAAAGGTCGGAGGTCGCTTCTGGGGCGACATTTCAATAATTTAGCATTAACTTTACAAAAGTTTTTAGCTTCCCAGTAGAGGCTGATCATAGGTAAAAAGTACTGTATTTATCTCAAAGATATCGTAGCGAGCCTTCCTAATAAAATACTCAATTATCACGTCGAATTTTTCACAGGATGACAAAGCGTAACCAGCTCTCATCAATAAATCATCGGTCTCTTCCAAGGATAAGCCCAGTGCAAGAGCTAGGGCAATAGCCGTTCTCTTACTGGGTTTATAAGCACTATTTGAGCGCATCTTAGAAAACAACTTACGATCAAGATTAGCTCTTTTATAAATCTCTACATCGGTTTGCCCTTGGGAATCTATTAAGTTAAAGAGTTTTTCCACAAAGGATTCATCAAGGTCATCCACCAATTGATCAATGTCTTTAATAGGAATGCTAGGTAACTTTTTATCGGTTTGAAGCTCTTGCGCTTTTCTTGTTAGTATCTTACTAAAGGTTACTTCTTCAATATTAGAAAACTTGTCTAATATTAACCCTGGATCTTGACTATAATTTTCAAGAATATAGCTATCAATCTCATAAATAAGTCTGCGATTGGGCTCGATGGTCATTTTATCGTAAATCACAAGTTTCACAGCAATTTCATTTTCAAGCAGAAAATCTCTTATAGCCAAAGTCGCTACTTTTAGAGCTTCCTTCTTAGGGTAGCCATAAATACCACTGGAAATTAGGGGAAAAGCAATACTCTCACATCGGTTTTTCAGAGCCAACTTTAAAGAATTCAGATAGCTTGAGCGCAAAAGCTCTTCTTCTCCCCTAGTACCATCAAAATAAATAGGGCCCGCTGCATGAATGATATATTTTGCAGGAAGATTAAAACCCGGTGTAATGACAGCCTCACCTGTCTTAATGGGCGCTAGTTTATCACAGGCAGCTTGCAATAGCTCTTCACCAGCTCCACTAAATATCGCCCCGCAAACTCCGCCACCTGCTTTAAGATGGATATTGGCTGCATTGACAATAGCGTCAACCTTCATCTTTGTGATATCGCCCTTTACTATAATAAATGACATGAACAACCTCCTTGGAAGTTTTCTACAACTATTCTTTTTTTTAATCTCACCCTTTGTTTTCCAATAGTAGAATTATTTAATAATGGCCTAATTGACAATACATGCATTTATTTCTATCTTATCACTAAGTTAGTCATTGTAACAGTCACAGAAGTTGAATATAATTTTAGAGCCTATTAATGAAAAGGGAAAATAAAAAAACCAACTACAATAAATAAATATTTATAGATGGTTTTACTCTGGTGCGAGAGGCGGGACTTGAACCCGCACATCCGGTTGGATACTACCCCCTCAAAGTAGCGCGTCTGCCATTCCGCCACTCTCGCAAGTGCAACCAAATTATACGAAAGCCAGCAAGAAATGTCAAGACTTTTATTTCTTTACCCAGAGTGCTTTATAGTGCCTTTTTGCAAAATAAAAGAGATGATAAGTTAGATTAAACCTTCTTCTTTTAAAAAGATTTGGATCTTTTCGTAGAACTTCTCGGGGCTTTCGTTGTTTTCTATAACATAACTTCTCTTAATTTTTTCATCCCGGGGAAATTCAAAGGCATCCATTTTTTTTAGGGCCTCTTTGCTATTGATTCCATCTCTTTTCATAAGTCGCTCTAATTGTATTTTTGGATCCACTGCAACATAGATCACTTTCTTTAAATATTGATCCAATCCCGATTCATAAAGTAGAGGGGCATCGTGAAAAATAGTACCTGGCCCTTGTCTTTCAAGCATAATTCTAATAATAAGGGGATGAAGGAGCTGATCAAGCTCTTTTCTTTTTTTCTTATCACCATAAATAATCGATGCCAGTTTCTCTCTAATTAACTCTTTGCCAATAAAGGCTTCCGGAAAGGCTTTCATTACCAGTAAGTGGCCTTCATTGCCCGGCTCCATAACTTCCCTAGCTATAATATCGGCATCGATGATTTGAAAGCCTAGATCTTTTAAATAAGCACTAAGGGTTGATTTGCCACTGGCAATATCTCCGGTGATGCCATAACTAGATTTCATACCAGCTCTCCCCTACATTTATCCCGGTTTTTAAAGGAACATTCAAAGAAAGTACATTGTTCATCTTTTCTTCCACCAGTGCTTTTACTTCCTCTATCTCTTCTTTTTTCACATCCAAAATCAGTTCGTCGTGGATCTGAAGAATCATTTTGGATTGGAGTTTGCGATCTCTTAGTTCTCGCCACACATTGATCATCGCAATCTTAATAATATCGGCGGCGCTTCCTTGAATGGGTGTGTTCATTGCCATACGCTTTGCAAAATTACGAAGATGGAAATTTTTCGAATGAATTTGCGGAATCTCCCGGATGCGTCCTAGAAGGGTTTTCACATAACCGTGCTCCAAGGCATAGGCCACCTGGGAATCAAGAAAAGCCTTAATACTTGGATAGTGCTCGAAGTATTTTTCAATATAATCCTTGGCTGCTGCCAAGGGAATATCTATGTTTTCAGATAAGCCAAAATCACTTATTCCGTATATGATTCCGAAATTCACTGCCTTGGCCTCTCTTCTTTGATCGGCACTAACTTCTTCCAGTGGCATATCAAAGACCATGGAGGCTGTTAACTGATGAATATCTAAATCTTTTTTATAACCTTCGAGCATAACAGGATCACCCGAAAAATGAGCCAAAATCCGCAGTTCAATCTGAGAATAGTCGGCACTCAGAAGAAGGTGTTCTTTGTCCCTTGGAACAAAAATCTTTCTTATACGCCTTCCTTCTTCATAACGTATGGGTATATTTTGGAGATTGGGCTCTGTTGAGCTGAGCCTTCCCGTGGCTGCAACTGTTTGGTTCAAAGAGGTATGGATTTTACCGTCGGGGGCAATTACCTTTCTAAGACCATCGATATAGGTGCCTTTAATCTTGGCAAGAGCCCGGTAATGAATCAAATCATCGATAATCGGATGGCGTCCATTGAGCTTATCTAGAACCTCTCTATTGGTTGAATAGCCGGTTTTTGTTTTCTTAATTACCGGTAGCCCTAATTCTTCAAAAAGGATAACTCCCAGCTGTTTGGGCGAGTTGATGTTAAAGGGTTCCTGCACATAAGTAAAGATTCTCTCCTCTACCTCCTTTAAAGAAGCACTAATCAAATGATCTTCTTTATCAAGTTGCTCCAAATTAATTTTAAAGCCTTCTTTTTCGATGGAGGCCAAAACCTCAATCAGAGGTATTTCCACATCTTTATATAAAGGTAGCATGCCTTTTTCTTCAAGACTTTTTAGTTGCTCTTTATTAATTTTTTCTATGGTATCTAGCATCTTTACTATAAAAGAATCCTCAACCTCCGAAGGTTCCTGTAATGCACACATTGCTACCACATCATTACTATTTGACTCGGGATGAAGAAGATAATGACTAATCATAATATCTTCTAGCTCTTCTGGAAGAGAAATATCTTTAAGATATAGGCTCTTTACATCATGGGTAATCAGACCGGCGACACCGGATAGATCAATATCCCCGGTAAAGACGTAATACTCTTTATTTTCCTTTACTGTATGCAAATCCTTATAGTGCCAATATATAATCCTGTCCTTTAAAGGGGCTGGCCGAGAAAGAACTGTAACGTCCAGATCGAAATATATTTGCTGTTGTGTTTGAATTTGCTTTAAAAAACTCCGAAGTTCATACTTCTCCAAAAGCTCCCTGGCTCCGGAATAGTTCATACCTTTATATCTAAAGCCTTCTTCATCGAAATTCACTGGTGCGTCTAGATCAATCCTTGCAAGATCTCTACTCAAAAAAGCATTTTCTTTTCCTTCTTCTAAGAGCTTTTTTACACGGGGAGTAACCTTACCTGGATCTTCAAAGACATCCTCCAGATGCCGTCCCCCCTGGAGTAAACCAAGGGCCGTTTTGGCACCAACACCTTTAACACCGGGGATATTATCCGAAGGATCTCCTCTAAGGCCCATTTCATCGATGACCTGATTGGGAAAGAGCCCCAGCTCTTCTATCACTTCTTCAACACCATAGACAGCTAGATCGCTGATCCCTTTTTTAGGAAGGGCCACGGTAACCATTTCATTCACCAATTGAAGAGTGTCCTTATCGCCTGTGAGAATGACAGAGCATATCCCCATGCCACTGGCCTTACAAGAAAGAGTTCCCATAAGATCATCAGCTTCGTAACCCGGAAGTTCTACCCGAGCCAGTCCAAGTGCATCGAGAATTTCTTTAAGTATAGGCATTTGCATTCCCAGTTCATCGGGCATGCCCTTACGATTTGCTTTATAGCCATCATATTTCAGATGACGAAATGTTTTTTCCTTTGTATCGAAGGTGATAATCAGATGACTGGGATTTTCTTTTTCCAGCATATTATCTAGCATTCTCAAAAAACCATGAACCCCACCGGTAAAAACCCCTTCAGCAGTGCGTAGGGGCGGCAGCGCATAATAAGCTCGGTTTACTAAGGAATTGCCATCGACAATTAGTATTTTATTCATTGGTCCAACCTTTCACCTTTATAGGTTTCAAGAAAGGATCTTTCCTTCCCATTATCTACAGTACCCAAAACCGCACCCAGATGAACATGTTTTACACTGGCAAAAATTGATTCTTCGACCTGGGGAAAATCTTTTTTAAGTTGGCTGATTAATGTTTTTATCTTTTTTCTTGATGAATCTATTTGAGTAGCAGCTACAGGGCAAGCGCAATCTAAGAAGCTCAGCTCACTGGCCTCTTGCCACTGTAGGATATCTTTTTCTCTAAGATAATAAAGGGGCCGAATCAGTTCGATTCCAGAAAAATTTTTGGAGTGCAACTTAGGCATCATGGTCATGGTAATGCCCCCTTGAAGGACATTTAGAAGAATCGTCTCAATTACATCATCGTAGTGATGGCCTAGAGCTAATTTATTGCATCCCTGCTCTTTTGCCAGTTCGTAGAGCACTCCTCTTCGCATTCTTGCACATAGAAAGCAAGGCTTTTCACTGAGATTTTGAGACACAGTAAATATATTTCTGTTGAATATTTTTAGTGGAATATTAAGGTGTCCCGCCAGTTTCTCCATATGTTTTCTATGAAGAGGTAGATAGCCCGGATCCATAGCAATAAAAATAAGCTCAAAATTTCTCTTACCATGACGGTAGAGCTCTTGAAAAAGTTTTGCCATTAAAAAAGAATCTTTGCCGCCACTGATGGCTACAGCCACCCTATCTCCGTCCTCAATAAGTTGATATTCTTTGATGGCACGAATAAAAGGCGTCCAAAGTCTAGGACGAAATCTTTTTTGTATACTGTGTTCAATCTGTTGACAATTTTTCATATATACCTCTATTATGTAGTATAATCAATTCGCTTAGGAGGTACAAGTTGAATCCATTTATACGCAATCAAGTTCTTCTTGGAAATCAATTTATTAAAATACAAAGAGGCAGTGTAGCCATTATTGGCCTTGGTGGTGTAGGGAGCCACGCCGCCATGGCTTTATCGCGAATGGGTCTAGGCAGGCTCATTCTGATGGATCCCGACACAATAAAGACCAGTAATTTTAACCGTCATGCCCAGGGCTTTACTCGGCATTTAGGTAAGAACAAAGCCGAGGCTATAAAAGAAGAGATCCTTTCCTTTCGTAGCATGGATATTCTCACCATAGCCAGGGGCTACGATAGCTGTGAAGAAGACGCTCTTTTTTCCGAAGATTTCGATTTGCTTATCGATTGCATCGATGTTATGACCTATAAACTTCGCCTCCTAGAGGCATGCCAAAAACGCAAAATACCCTTTATTTCATCCCTTGGAACAGGAAACCGTCTTAAACCTACGGAACTTGAAATTACCACTCTATATAAAAGTGAAGGTTGTCCCATGGCTAGAGTTCTGCGCAAAGAAGCGCGAAAAAGAGAAATGGAAGATTTCCCTGTAGTTTTATCCCGAGAAAAGGCTAAAAATTTAGTGCTAGAAGAAAAAGATGGAAGTCGCCACCTTCCCGCTTCTAGCTACTTTACTCCGGCGGCAGCGGGGCAACTTCTTGCCTATTGGGCCATCGAAAGGCTCCTGGAGAAGGACTATTAAGAATTTATTTTCACTTTACAACAAACCCTTGTCTGCTATAATGGTTTTACTAAGATATCTAGGAGGTATAAATGAAAAGATTTTTATCTATAGCCATTGTTGTTCTTTTAATATTCACACTGGCTGCATGCAAAAACGAGGCACCCGAGGTTGAAGCTCCAGAAGTTCAACCCGAAGCCCAAGAACCAGTGGTCCAGGAAGAAGAAGTAGAAGCTCCCGGACTTGTTATAGAAACTCTCAAAGTACAAATCACCCCTTCAAAGGATGCTGCACGTCTTGATGCCCAGCGTAAACCTCTTCAAGACATGTTGGAAGCCGAACTAGGCATGCCTGTCGAAGTTTCCGTAGGTACGGACTACAGTGCCACCATTGAAGCCATGAGAAGCAATCAAATCCATGTAGGCTTTTTAGCCCCTACTCAATATGTACTTGCTCATGATCAGGGAGCAGCCGATGTTATTTTGAAATCTCTTCGCTATGAAGTGGATGAAAATGGCGAAAAGCAGTACGACAGTGAATTAGTAGACTCTTTCCGTTCACAACTTGTCACCGGCGTGGATAGTGATATCAATAGCGTTGAAGACTTAAAAGGTAAAACCATTGCTGTTGCAAGCTTTTCTTCAACCAGTGGTTTTGTATGGCCAGCAAATTTACTAGCCGACGCAGGACTAGACCCCCAGGCAGATGTTGAGTGGGTCAACGTTGGCGGACATGACAAAGCCATCCAAGCGGTTTATAATGGCGAAGTCGATGCTGCCTTTACCTTTAAAGATGCTCGCTACGTTCTTCTAGGTGAGCTACCCGATGTCTATGATAAAGTTCGTTTTGTACTGGATACTGAGCCCATCCCCAATGATACTATTTCTGTAGTTCCTGGTATGGATCAAGAACTTCGCGATCGCATTGCCGATGCCTTTATAAATATCGTTAAAGATGAAGAAGGACTCAATGTCTTCCGTCTAATTTATGAGTGGGAAGGCTTTTCGAAGGCACAAGATAGCGATTATGATATTGTACGCACCTATCTTAAACGTCAAGAAGAATGGGATTTCTAAACAAAAAGGCTGTCGAAAGACAGCTTTTTCCTTAAGGAGACACTATGGAATTACTTGAAATAAAGCATATATCTAAAGTATATCCCAATGGAGTACGGGCTCTAGAGGATGTAAGTTTTACTGTTGAAAAGGGAGAATTCGTATCCATAATTGGCCTCTCCGGAGCCGGCAAATCAACCCTTCTTAGGAGCATCAATAAGCTTGTTGAAATTTCCAGCGGGGAAATTCTCTTTGAAGGAAAAAATATTGCCCTGGCTCGGGGAAAAGATCTCCGCCTCATGCGAAGAGATATGGGCATGGTTTTTCAAAGCTTTAATCTTGTTAAGCGAAGTAAGGTCATCACCAATGTTTTAGCGGGCCGTATTGCCTACCACAGCTCCTGGAGAAGTATCTTGGGTTTATTCCCTAAAGAGGATAAAGAAATCGCTTTTAAAGCACTTCAGCGCGTCAACATCCTTGAAAAATCCTACAGTAGAGCTGATCAGCTCAGTGGAGGCCAGATGCAAAGGGTTGCTATTGCAAGAAGTCTGGCCCAAGAGCCCAAGCTCCTTCTAGCCGATGAACCCGTGGCTAGCCTTGACCCTTTAACCACCATCCAGGTTATGGATGACCTTAAAAGAATCAATAGAGAACTGGGAATTACGACCCTAGTCAACCTTCATCATGTAGATCTTGCTCTTAAATATTCTAGCAGAATCATTGGGCTACGCGAAGGAAGACTTGTTTTTGATGGTCCGGCAAAGGATGTCGATGATAGTATATTAGAACTAATCTATGGTCGACAACTTTTAAGCAATGAAATTTTTGGTGAAGAACATGAACAGTGATCGCCATCTTAAGGAACTCCTACCGGAAAAGCCTTCGGAACTTAAGCGAAATCTCTCCATCTTTCTTCTTATTTCCATAATTTATGCTTCCGGTAGTTTTACAAATTTCAGTCTGTCAAAACTCTTGGGCAATTTAAAAGAAGGCGCCGACCTACTAGATAGAATGTTCTTTCCACCGGATTTTGCCTATGCAAAAAGATTACTCCTGCCGATGTTGGAGACCATTCAAATCTCCTTTGTGGGTACGGTAATCGGTTCTTTTTTTGCCATACCCATTGCCGTGTTCTCTGCAAGAAATATCTCGGCAAACAAATCCGTAGGAGTCTTTTTTCGATTGTTCTTAAATCTATTTCGTACCATTCCAGCCCTGGTCTTCGCTGCCTTTTTTGCTTCGGTCTTTGGTTTTGGAAGCTTTTCTGGAATGATGGCTCTTTTGGTCTTTACCATAGGCCTTGTTGCCAAATTAACCTATGAAGCCATTGAAAACATTGATCCCGGTCCTCTGGAAGCTCTGACTGCTGCTGGAGCCGGACAAGGAGCCATCTTTCGGTACGCCATTGTTCCTCAAGTTTTGCCCCAGTTTTTAAGTTATGTTCTCTACTCCTTTGAGATCAACATCAGAGCTTCGGCAGTCTTAGGCTATGTTGGAGCCGGTGGCATTGGCGAATATTATGATCGAACCCTAAGCTTTCTTAAATACGATAAAGCCGGAACCATTGTACTTCTCACTTTCTTTGTAATTTTGGCCATTGATCTGATTTCTGCACGCTTAAGAGCGAGGCTGATATGATAAAGAAAACTGAACTACAAAAACCAAAATCAAGGTTCCTTATATACACCCTTTACGGAGTTTTATTTTTACTGGTTTTTCTATGGGCCTTTAAAGGCATTAACTATAAAGGAGTCATGGCTACGGCCCGGGGAACTTTTAAAAGCATGGGCAGCGGCATTTTAAATCCTGACTTAGAGTATATTAAAAACACCACCATCGATGGCCTGGGCTATGCACTACTAGAAACTTTAGCCATTGCCATAAGCGGTACTTTTATCTCTGCTGTTATATCCCTGCCCATTGCCCTGCTGGCCTCACAAAACATCGTGGGGAAAAAAGTCGGCACATTCGGTAAGTTCCTCATCACTTGCATTCGAGTTTTTCCAGAATTGATTTTGGCCATCATCTTTATAAAAATACTTGGCCCCGGTGCCATGGCCGGTGTTATGGCTCTGGGTATACACTCGATTGGCATGCTGGGTAAACTTTTCAGTGAAGCCATAGAGAGTATGGATATGGGCTCTGTAGAAGCTCTGGAAGCCTGTGGCGCAACCAGTTTACAAAAGTTATTCCACGGCGTCATTCCTGAGATTTTGCCAGCTCTAATGGGCTTTAGCCTCTACCGCTTTGAAATAAATACCAGATCAGCTTCCACCCTGGGCATTGTCGGTGCCGGAGGTATCGGAGCTCCCCTACTTTTTGCCATCACCGGCAGAAATTGGCCACGAACATTTACTCTTGTTTTTGCACTAATAATAACTGTTGTTTTGGTTGATTTACTTAGTGGAAAAATTAGAAGGAGGATTCAATAATGAATATACTTGTTACAAATGACGATGGTATCCACGCTCGAGGGATTGCTCATCTTATCGATGTGGCAAAAGAGTTTGGAAATGTTTATGTCGTCGCACCCAAAACCCAACAATCTGCAATATCCCAGGGGATTACCATCCATGAACCTCTTCAAATCGATAAAGAGGAGGGTCTTTTTAATGATGTGGTTTCAGCCTACTCCATCAGCGGTAAGCCCGCCGACTGTATAAAGGTTGCTCTAGAATATCTTCGCTTTGATATCGACCTGGTGCTCTCCGGTGTAAACGATGGCCCCAACCTAGGAACGGATATCCTTTATTCAGGTACCGTGGCCGCCGCCAGTGAGGCTTCGGTCTTTAACATTCCAGCCATCTCCTTCTCAACAGATTTCGGCTATTTTGATATGGTAGAAAAGGAGCTCCATCGTACCCTGGAATATATTCTAGAAGAAGAGTTAGCCCGTAGTGGAATCATTATTAATGTCAATTTTCCTCTTAATCCCCATGAACAATCAAAGGGAATAAGAATTACTCGCCAGGGCAGGCGCATATACAATGCAAAATTCCGCCACGAAGAAGGAAAATACTGGCAAGAAGGTGACTGGGTTTATGTCAAAAATGGTGAAGACAGTGATGTGGTCGCTGTAACTAAGGGCTTTACTTCCATCACGCCCCTAGGTATAGATCGAACCCTGCAAGAAGAATTCAATCTTTGGACAAAAAAAGACCACCACAAATGGTAGTCCCCCATCAATGATAGTATTTAGAAGCTCCTTAATTGGAGCTTTTTTTTCTATCAAGAATAAGCATGCTTAGAAATGTCAAAATAACACTCACTATGATTGCTTCATAGTAGCTAGGAATAGAGTACCCTTGTACATAGGGCATGGATTCCATAAGGGCAATAGGCAAAGAGAAAATTGATAGCAAGATTCCGGCAAGATAACTTATTCCCAGGGTTAAACAACCGGTAAATTTCATAAATCCACTGGCGATTCTGAGTAAAAATTCAATAAGACTGATCACGATAGCAAGTTTAAGTGCTGTAGTAAAGTCATCGATTACAAGAAAAGAGGTAAATTCTGAAAGCCCAAAAAGAATAACAGCCGTTAGAAACCAATTTAAAAGGAGTTTCATTCTACCATCACCGCCTTACCACCAACAAGTATACGATCAGAATTCTGATCTTTCTTAGCATAAACACGTCCCTCATAGCCTAGGGCGTGCCCCTGGGCAAAGATGACCTCTTGTCCCACCTTTAAAATGCCTTCTTTTTGAAGAAGACCAAAAAGAGCACCATTGGCTGAACCCGTGACGGGATCTTCAGGAATGCCACAGGCTGGAGCAAAGTCCCTGGTGTAGATGTCATAGTCCTCCCCCTTTTGCATTACATAAAGATGGGTACTTAAAACACCCATGGATTGATTAAGAGTCCCTAAAGCTGCCATATCCGGCGCCATCCCATCAAGGATCTCTTTGCTTTTAATGGGAACGAAGATATCCCAATTTCCTGTATAGGATGCTTTTAAAGGATATTCTCGATCGATGTCCTCTAAATTTATTCCCAGGGCCTCGCAAAATTCTTGCTGATCAAAGATTATCTCTTTTATTTGGAGCGGCGCCTGAAGCATCCATACCTTCTCTAGCCTATCGCCATCGTAGGAATAATAGATCGGTATTTCCCCCACGGGGGTTTGTAAGACTTCCATTTTTCTGTTTTCTTCTTGACCTCTATTCCAGGCAAAGGCCAAGGTTGCGTGGCCACAAAAATCAATTTCCTCTTCCGGTGAAAAGTAGCGCAGAGTAAGGCCTTGATAGAAAAGGGTTTCTGCAAAGCCCAGTTTTCTGGCAACTGCTTGCATATCCTCGGTACTAAGACCGGTGGCTTTAACAAGGGCTGTTCTATTTCCTTTATTTACTTTATCGGAAAAGGCATCATAAATAACCATAGTATTTCTCCTTAAAGATTAGCAAAAAAAGTCGCCGCCTTCACAGCTACATTATGTATAGGAGGATATTTCCTCCTAATTTTCACCCATTTCACGAACTGAGGATATAAAGTAACGGGGAAAAAGAACACCTATACTGCTCAGCTCCACATCATGTCCTTCCAGTTCTTTGGCCAATTCATCTACGACATAAAAAGTAAAGCCTTGGTTTTCAACTTTTTTAAAGCCTTCTTCATTCTCAGGACTTCCCGTTTCAACCACCGGTTGACGTCTTGGGCCGCCTCAGCCGCTTTGAGTAACCATTTTTATGGTAAATACAGATAGGCCTTTTTCTTCTAATTTAGGAATTAATTTTTCTCTAAATGTTATATTCATATTTTCACCCCTTCTTTAAACTATATATACCAATTATATTCTTTTCAAAACACCCAATCTGATAGAGTCCGTATAATTGTGTAAAAGTGAAAGGGCCAAATGACAGCCTTCTAAGGTACAATGTTTTTACCGAAAACATACCAAGGAGGAAATCAAATGACCCAAGTACATTTTACATTGAGCCAAG